>DJGU01000090.1 GCA_002432795.1 Anaerolineaceae bacterium UBA5838 | reverse complement strand
GAGGCAGCTTCGATGCCGCGCTTGAGCAGCATGGGGTTGGCGCCGGCAGCCAGGTTCTTGAGACCTTCGGTCACGATGGCGTGCGCCAAAACGGTGGAAGTGGTGGTGCCATCACCAGCGATATCGTTGGTCTTGGTGGCGGCTTCCTTCAGGAGCTGGGCGCCCATGTTCTCATAGGGGTCTTCGAGTTCGATTTCTTTCGCCACAGTCACGCCGTCATGGGTGATGGTGGGGGAGCCATATTTGCGGTCCAGGGCTACATTGCGTCCCTTGGGACCTAAGGTGGTGGCAACTGCGTTAGCCACGGTGTCAACGCCATTCTTCAGATATCGGCGTGCTTCTTCTCCAAAAACTAATTGTTTAGCCATATTTCTAATCTCCTTGTTCCAATAATCTTAAAGAATCGCGAGGACGTCGCTCTCGCGCATGATTAACAGTTTCTTGCCGTTGTATTTAATCTCAGTGCCGGAATATTTCGCAAACAGCACCGTGTCGCCAACCTGCACATCCAAGGGGATGCGGTTGCCCTGGTCGTCGCGGTCGCCGGGACCAATGGCGAGCACAGTACCCTTCTGGGGTTTTTCTTTCGCGGTTTCGGGCAGCACGATGCCGCCAGCGGTTACTTCTTCCTGCTCGATCGGTTCGATCACGAGCCGGCTTCCTAAAGGTCGCATAGATATTGTCATGGGGTTCCTCCGTTTAATTTCTCGTAAAATTAGCACTCCGTAAGATTGAGTGCTAACTTATGATACGCACTCCGGGGCTGTAAGTCAAGCCTGTGTAAGATTTTCTTACGAAATGTTTACACTTTTGGCAGGTAAAAAGGGCGCGTGGTGGGCTACATCCACGGACTGAGGGCGGGGGGATGTGAGAAAGTGCAAAAGTGCAAGGTTTTTTGCTGTGTCATTTTTGCACTTTCATGATATGTTCCGTTCACGGTCAGGCAAATCGGTTCAGGTATAATTCAACTTACCCGACTCTCTCATCTTTAAGGGAACGTGATTCGTCAAGGAAAATATCATGGGCAATAACAACGATTTAAAAAATACATCGACTGGCCAACTATCAGAACAATTCGCTAATGGGAATGATTTTCAAGAACGGTTGTGTGAAACCTTGAAAGGAATTGGTTATGACATATGCTATTGAACCTTTGCCCCCTTTAAATATACAGGAAACCAAACCGATTCTCAGGAAGCTTGCTCTTGCCCATCGCCAGCTCGCAGAACTTAAAGGGATTGCTATTGCTATTCCGAACCAATCGATACTGATTGAAACCTTAGCGTTGCAGGAAGCAAAATATAGCTCAGCGATTGAAAACATCATCACCACACAAGACGCCATGTTCAAACAACAGGTGCTAGGTGACGTTGTGAGTGATCCGGCAGCCAAAGAGGTCAGCCAATATTCAGACGCACTAAAATTTGGATTTGAACTTGTCAGGCGAAACCAGCTGCTTTCATTAAATCACATCCTGGAAATTCACACCCGACTTGTGCCTGCCAGCCAGGGGATACGGAAATTGCCAGGCACCCAACTGATCAATCCGGCTACGCGTGAAGTTGTTTATACGCCGCCACAAGATTATGAGACTGTACGTCGCCTGATGGATAACCTGGTGAAATATCTCAATGAACCGGAGATTCACGAAATTGACCCATTGATAAAAATGGCGATCATCCATTATCAATTCGAAAGCATCCATCCTTTTTACGATGGCAATGGAAGAGTTGGACGCATCATAAATGTCTTGTATCTTGTTCTTTCAGACCTGCTACGATTGCCAATTTTATATCTGAGCCGCTACATCATCCGTAACAAGAACGAATATTACACCTTATTGCGCACGCTGCCAGAAACCGGCAATTGGGAACCTTGGGTCCTTTACATGCTCGACGCGGTGGAACAAACCTCCAAAGAGACCATTGTGTTAGTCAACAAAATCAGGGAGTTAATGTTTCAATATAAACATGACATCCGCGAGCAATTGCCCAAAATATACAGTCAGGACTTGATCAACAACCTTTTCAAGCATCCCTATACCAAAATTGAATTCGTGATGCGCGATCTTAAAGTCACACGCAAAACTGCCAGTAAATATCTTAGTGCTTTATCAGATACAGGCTTCCTTCAAAAGGCAAAAATTGGGACGAGCAATTACTACATCAATGAACCCTTGTTCGATTTGTTTTCCAAAGACTCGCATCCGGACCAAAACGGTGATGAAGTCGTAACTACTACAGGAGAATAAGTCAGACATAGATAGTTGCACACGGCTGTTTTATTAGTCTGTTACCAATAACTAAAAATTTACCCATATTGCCGTTTATATGTAACCAAAAGCGGATATTTTACCTATATTGCCGTCTATATGTAACCAAAAGTGGCATTTCGTACCCATATCGAGCCGGTTATGTACCCGAAAAGGGTGGATGGTGCACATAAGAAGTACCTGCCATATTACTCAATTAACATTCACATTAGGAGCGTAAAAGACTGCAACAGCGGTTGCGCGGCAGCAGCGAGCTGCTGGCGGGGGTCGATAGCGCCCTGCGGGGTTCCTCCCCTTCACTCCGTTCCGCGGATCTTCGACCATTCCCCCGGGGGAAGGCTGTGGTAGCCGGGGTGAGGTGGTGAGGTTTTGCGCTTTTGCGTGTTTTTTGGCTATGTTATGGCGCAAAAGCGAGGGGGTGGAAGGCGTTGGATTCACGCGGTAATGGGTTACGTTGTGCCCTATGGGTATTGGGAAAGAAGTGAAGCAATTTGCCAGTTTGAGTTCCGGGGAGATTGCCACGGTCGCAAGCTCCCAGCATCATGAGCCCATCCGTACGGGAGGGCTTTAGTCCTCCCGAGTGAATCGTATGCAAGCGTTTGTGATGTCAGGTTGAACCCCGTAAAAATACACGGGGCAGGCTACGCAACCTCTTCGAGCACGATGACCTGACCTACGACTCCGGTTCCCCCAAGAGAAGGCTGGGTTTTTAAGCCCTCTCCTGGTCGAAGATCCGTTTTGCCAGGCAAACACGTAGTGTACTGCGTAAGGGAGAGAGGGTCGGCGACCTGTGCCCGCCGTGAAACGGACGGGTAAGCCGGGGTGAGGGTAAACTTTGCCCTCCAATGCCACCCTCATCCGCCCTGCGGGTACCTTCCCCCGGGGGAAGGCTGTCTATTGGCAAACTGTACGGCTTACCGCCCGCCATGGCGATCGACGTGGCCAGTTCGTATTTGCTCAACAAAGCCCACCTGAGCCTGGCGGAGCGGGAGATCGAAAAGATGCAAAACATGGCCAAACCCAGCAACCTGGCGAACCGGATGGGTGAGCTGCTGATGAGGGGTGATGGGGATAATGAAGATTAGTTGTAGTTTGGATTGAAACTTTGCGTACAGCTCTAAGGAATGGCTGCCCTGGCGTCCAAGACCTGCTATGGTCGTGAGACCATGAAGGATCAAGAAGGAAGGCAAAGGGCAATTAGCTGACAACCCATAACTGATGTGGTTCTTATCTAAAACGCGTAGCTTAACCACATTTCAATGATTTGTCGTTTTCGAAAACCTTGTATAATATCCGTACAATTCTATTAGCATAGTGATTTCAGACGATTACCGATAGTTTTTTGGGAGAAGCTTCGTGAAACAAATTGTTTGTGAGATGTGTGGTGGAAATCAACTAATAAAGCAAGAGGATTACTTCGTATGTCAAAATTGCGGAACCAAATATTCACCCGAGGATGCAAAGAAACTATTTATTGAGGGCGTTGTTAAGATTGATAATACCGAACGGGTGGACAAATGGCTTGAGTTAGGTCGTCGAGCTATCGAAGGCGAGGACTATCAATCAGCCGAAAAATATTACACATCAATCTTAGAGGAAGACACTCAGAATTGGGAAGCCTTTTTTTATAGTTTATACAGCCGGGCTATGCAGTGCAAGATCGGTGAAATTGGGATCACAGCTGAATTATTTAAAAACAACTTGGACACATTTTTTTCGTTATTAAAGAAACAAGAAGGGGATAATTACTTACCTGCTCTAATAACTACGAGCAGGATTAGGTTATTGACCAGTATGCTCTGGCATGCCGCAAACTCTCATTATATTGAGAATATTACCGTGGAAGGGGTCTCAGATGATTATGTCTCTTGGGTTATCTCAATTGTGAATCTAGAATACAAAACCGGAGATTTGATTGAGCGCTACTACCCTCAACATATACCGGATATGGCAGTGAATTTTTGGAAGAGCGGAAACATCATCTCAAATATTCGTCGCATAAACAGACAAACCATAGATTACTACACAAAGAAAATTCGGAAATATGATCCCGCCTATTTTCCGCCAGAACCACCACAACCGCCAACACCTCCGGTCTCTCAAAAAAGTGGGTGCTTCATTGCTACCTCAGTTTATGGGAGTTATGATTGTCCTCCAGTCTGGACGCTTCGCAGATACCGTGACGAAACTTTGCAGCTCACATTCTTTGGAAAGGCTTTTATCAAGATTTATTACCTGCTAAGCCCTGCGCTAGTCAGAAAATTTGGTCAGACCAATTGGTTTAAAATGGTGTTTCAAAAGATGCTAGACAAACTCGTCACCTATCTGGAAGCCAAAGGTGTCCAAAACACATCCTATGTAGATTGAAAGCATTTTTCAAGAGGGAGAGTCAAAGCCCGCCTCAGCCTGGCGGAGCAGGTGTTGGAGAGGATGCAAGACAGGGGAAAACCAACCAACCTGCCGAGCAGATGGTTGAGTTATTGGCGAAAAGTGATGGGGAATCGGGCGATTAGTTGTAGATAGGACGGAGTACAGTCTTACAGACAATTTTTAACGTAATTGCGTAGGTCGGAATGAGTCCGCCCCACAACCTTTGTTAATCGCTGACTTCTTGCGGGCTCACTCCGACACAAACCCGAATCTCTTTGTTTCTTTTTGGGGATAATAAAGACCGGCAAAATCAAGAGCTGTCATTGCGAACCTTTTTAAATCCTGTCACATCGTACCCGCAGGATATTGCGAACCTCTCTTGTGAAGCAATCTAAACTCTACCTTTACCAAGAAAATAGTAGGTAACAAAATCATAGTCAAAATTCACGAAGTGCTCTAAACCACCCACGCTGTTTGAACGCAAACAATTTAGATTGCTTCGTTCCTCGCAATGACAGAAGGATGCGATCAGGAAGTATTTTAAACCTCACACGTTGCTTGAGTGCAAACAGTTTAGGTTGCTTCGTTCCTACTCTGTACGCAAGCAGTCGCAATGACAGGAGAAAGTGTCAGATTCCTTGCAAGGTCCGGAGACCAAGAAAGAATTGGAAAATTTGTAACAAAACAAATTCAGGCTCAACTTCATTGGGTGTAAGCCATTTTTCATATTTAAGTAACGATATTTGAGTAACAGATATTTGAGTAACGAGAAGCAATTATTCTTCTTGGACTATAATTCAGATTGAATCATCATGCCTCGATATTTTTTTGGAACTGATTGCTCGACCTTATTAGCCCTTTCTACGGAAGAGATTATCGGGCATCTTGCAATTGCCTCACCTTTCCCGGATGAACCAACCCAGAAATTCGCTTGGGAGCAAGAAATCCAGATATTGAAAAGCGTCTTGCCTGGCTACCATGGCAAGATCTATTTCGAATTTGATATTCCTCGCATGGGAAAACGCATTGATGTAGTTTTGCTCATCAAGTCTGTAATCTTTGTACTTGAGTTCAAAGTCGGGGAGTCCAATTTTAATGCCGCAGCGATTGATCAGGCATGGGATTACGCAATTGACCTAAAGAATTTCCATGAATCCAGCCATGAAGCGACCATCGCTCCAATCCTGATTGCCACACAGGCTCCTAGCCAAGGCACACTTATCCAAACAACAATCGATGATGACAATGTTCTACATCCCATTCTCACGAATGCATCAGAACTTAGATCGGTTTTAGAGAACGTGTTGCGTTTCTGCGATGGTGATGACATCGATCAAGAACGATGGCAGGCTGGTGTATATCAACCGACACCCACGATTGTTGAAGCTGCTCAAGCCCTATATGCAGGTCATTCTGTCGAAGAAATATCTCGAAGTGATGCTTCTGCGATAAATTTAACTGAGACCTCTGCCGAGATCGAAAATATCATCTTCTACTCTCGACAAAATAACCAAAAATCGATCTGTTTTGTTACAGGCGTGCCAGGAGCTGGCAAAACCCTCGTTGGTCTAAATATTGCGACTAACAACATTGACAAGGAGAATGAACTCTACAGCGTTTTCCTTTCTGGAAACGGTCCGCTTGTAGCTGTCTTGCGCGAAGCCTTGGCTCGAAACCGGGTAGAAACTGAGGCAGAAAAAGGCAAACGAATTAAAAAAGGGGATGCCAAGAGAGAAGTAAGCCTTTTTATCCAAAATGTGCATAACTTCAGGGACGAATGCCTTATTGATCGTCAGAAACCACCTCTCGAGCATGTTGCTTTGTTCGATGAGGCCCAACGCGCCTGGGACTTGCAGCAAACAGCCAATTTCATGGTTCGCAAGAAGCACATTCCCAACTTCAGCCAATCTGAACCTGAATTCCTTATCTCGTGTCTTGATCGCCATGACGACTGGGCTACGATTGTCTGTTTGGTTGGTGGGGGGCAAGAAATTAACACAGGTGAAACCGGGATTGCGGCTTGGATTGAAGCGATCACCCGACATTTTCCCGGTTGGCACATTTATTACCCTCCTCAGTTAAAAGATAGCGAATATAGCGCCTTACAAGCTCTTGACCACTTTGAAGATCGAGATCGTCTGCATCAATATGAGGCTTTGCATCTATCGGTTTCTATGCGTTCATTCCGAAGTGAAAAGGTCTCTATGTTAATCAAACAAGTGCTTGATTTGGACGTTGCTGATGCCAGGGAAACATTAGCAGCCATTGGAGAGGCTTACCCCATACGGATAACCAGAGACATACAGACCGCCAAGAACTGGTTGAAACAACAAGCCCGGGGCACTGAGCGTTATGGCATGCTTGTTTCATCCCAAGCCATTCGATTAAAACCTCTTGCAATTGATATTCGTGCTGAGATTGATCCTATTCATTGGTTTTTGGATGGCAAGGAAGATATCCGTTCCTCGTATTACCTCGAAGATGCTGCTACCGAATTTCAGGTGCAGGGATTGGAAGTGGATTGGGCTTGTGTGGTTTGGGATGGCGATTTCCGCATGGGCTCTAGGGACTGGATTTACAAGTCTTTCACAGGCGACAGATGGAATAATATCAACAAGCCTGAGCGACAAAAGTATCTCAAGAACGCCTACCGGGTTTTACTAACTCGTGCTCGTCAGGGCATGGTGATTGTTGTGCCCAATGGTGACCCTGAAGACCCCACCCGGAAAGCTGAGTATTACGACCCGGTGTTTGAGTACTTGCGAGGTATTGGTTTTCGAGCGATATAGTATCTGACTTCCTATTTCGAATCCTAAAGAGATATTACTGCATTCTTTTGTCTGTCATTGCGAACCTCTTTTGTGAAGCAATCTAAACTGCTGGAATCCCAAAAAGGCTTGAGGAAACAGGATCACTGTCAAAATTGACGAAGTGATTTGGTCTTCTCACACTTCTTTAGTGTAAACAGCTTAGATTGCTTCGTCCCTCGCAATGACAGAAGGGCAGGTTACCCGGTCTATGTCACTGTCATTGCGAACTTCTT
>DJGU01000031.1:607-2751 GCA_002432795.1 Anaerolineaceae bacterium UBA5838 | reverse complement strand
TCTCCACGGTGCTTTAGTGGGCGGTCGAAATCCTTCAATTTTTCATTTTTCCAACTGGATTTTGCGTGTCGCAATATTAACAAGGTCTTGGTCATTTCAGCAACTCCCGGAATAAACCACGTTTAACGAACAAGAAAATCATAACATACGAATCAAGATTTAATTGTTAAGATTCGTAACAAACTGCAAAATTAGACTAAATTTCACTCGACTCCAATACTTTACCGCCTAAGCTTCAAAAAAACGACTTCCTGGTTATACGATAAAATGCCTCCACGGAGATCACAATGATTTTCTTAACCTACGACATCCATCTTCTGTTATTGGCCACAGGTTTCGCCTGGATAATTGCCCGCCTGATCCGCTTTGCGATCCACAAGCGCGGCAGCTTGCTGCGTGAGCTCACCCTGGCTGTATTATTCCTTTTCCTTTGGTTCCTGATCCAACGCACGCTGGAACCCTTTGTGCTGGTGCTTGACCGCACGCCTGAGCCCCCCAATCTCGTGCCCCTGCGGGGCTTGGTGTTGATGCTGCAGCGGGCTATTGACGTAGACCACAGAGTCACCTGGTTTATCGTAGCCATCAACATCCTGGGGAATGTCCTGATTTTCATTCCAATTGGGTTCCTGGTGTCGGTGCTCACCCCCAATCGCCACAAAGGCTGGCTGGCATTCGCGATCGGGCTGGCTATCTCGCTGATCATCGAGCTCGTTCAGCTCAGCTTTATCATTCGCGTCTTCGATGTGGACGATCTGATCCTGAACAGTTCCGGTGCCTGGCTTGGTTTTGTCATCTACCTGATCTTAAACCAGATCACGCCCCTCAAAGAGCTTTTCGGGCAAATTGCCAGCGCGCAAAGGCCGCGCGCCTGGCTCTTCGTGCTGCTATATGGCGCCTTCGCAGTTGCGGCTGCTGCCGCAATTTACTGGAGAGACTACACTGCTTACCTGCAAATCCCGCAATAATTGGAATTTGGCACCTTTCTTGCACCTATAGGCGATAGAGGTAATTTTGAATCAACTTTTACTTCTAGGCATAGAAAGCAAGGACATATGAAAAAAATAGTTATAGCCATATTTTTGTTAAGCATACTTGCCGCTTGCAGCGATCAATCTTCAACTAACCCGCTTTCTGAGTCGCAAACACAGGTTGCCCTCTATGCTGATGCCACTTCGACCAAAGGTGCGGCTGAAGCTCTGGTACAGATGACACTTACCGCTATGGGTTTTACACCCACCCCAACCTCAACAAGCATTCCACCTACACCAACCCCTGTGCCACCCACAGCCACCCCTGTACCAACTGAAGTTCCCCCGACCCCTGAACCTACGGCGATCGCATTACCAACCACGGTTCCAACAATTATTCCGATCACTTATTCCAGTCAAATCAGCAGGATCCAGTTCGCGTTAGGTACCACTAACCTTACTACTGAAGGCCGATTGGCCGCCAATGCCATTAAACGCTATGTTTTCTGGGCGGACCAGAATCAGTATATGGAAATATCGCTTAGTGGAAGCAGCAGTGCATACATTGCTCTTTTCAGTCCGAGCGGGAAAAAACTGGTCGATTTAAACCAGAAACTAAGCTCATATCAAGGCTATGTCTCGGAAAGAGGCGATTGGTATATCGACATCCAGACAGGTAACTTTGACACTAACTACTCGCTTTACCTTGGGATCACACAAAACCTATATTTCGCCTTAGGGACCTATGGCATGGATGCCTTGGCAGCTTTGCCTGCCGGGATGACACACAATTTTCTCGCCTGGGCCAGACAAGGACAGACCATAAATCTGAGTGTGTCACCAGAGGATAATTTTACACTCTCCATTCAACATGTGAATGGCACAGTGTTAGTCTCCAAGTCAGATAAACTTACCAGTTTTGAAGGTGTCCTTCCAGAAACTGGGGATTACATCATCGATGTAGTGTCAACCTCCTCAGTACCAACTATGATAACTTTAGGTATATACATAAAATAAGTGACTGAAATAATGACCATCCCGGCGTTCGCCCAGGGTGGTTTTTATTGAATATTGTTTGGCTGTAATCGAATACATACTGACGTTGAAATTCTTTGCCCATAGTTAAAGGGATAAACTGACATACCAACTCGATCGACCCCTCTGGCAAAAGCCTAA
>DJGU01000031.1:0-530 GCA_002432795.1 Anaerolineaceae bacterium UBA5838 | reverse complement strand
TTTTTTGGTTAATCCCACACAACGCATTATTTAAGGATCCTTCCCGGGAACCATCCGGATGAGCGGAGAGGTTGGACAAGAGATCATAAGTGTCTGGATGCCAGTGTGTTCATACAATGGTAGAAGGTTCCACCCTGTGAAGAACTGGAACAGGGAACTTTTTGGCTAAATTTAGCGTATTATATTTATAGTGTCATGGAATATGACCTATTTTGCAAGGTGACATAGAAATCGAGGAGATATGAAAAAAATAGTTCTAGCTATCGTTTTGTTAGGCATACTGTCGGCTTGCAGTTATCCGCAACCGACAACCTCGCCTTCCGACTCACAAACTCAGGTTGCGCTCTTTGCACAGGCAACCCTTACAAAAGCTGCGATTATTGCTGAGACTGAGCAAACTTCCACATCAATCGCGATCCAGCCAACCTATACTGCAACCAGTATTCCGGAAACCGCAACAAGTATTCCACCTACGGCGACCATCATGCCGACAGCAACTTTCACTCCTATTCCTCCAACTTCAACCAGCG
>DJGU01000080.1:5845-10054 GCA_002432795.1 Anaerolineaceae bacterium UBA5838 | reverse complement strand
GCACTAAAATGAGAAACTCCGGTCGTACGCTACCTGAGGCAAACCTCTTGCTCACGTAGGCTTCAACCTTATTCAGTTCCGAATAAACTCAACAGACTGCTCCCGATTGTTTGTGCAAGGCCAGGATCGTTTGATTCTATTGCCACGGCGATCGCCAGAGGTGTGGCAACCCAATCCTCCGTGGTTCCGCCAATGTACCATGTCAGAATTTGGTCATCCCGGGTCAGGGCGTGCCCGCTTTGAAACCAAAAAGCCTCATCATTTCCAATCAGACTTGCTCGCACGCGATCCATTGCCCCCGATTCAATCACCCGAACTGGAAGAACACCTTCCCTGAAGGGCGTCCATTGACCATCTTCTGAAAGATATGTATTTCGCAATCGTGGAGAGGGAAGCAAGCCATCATTGGTGATACTTGCCGCGACTAATGCCATCTGAAGAGGCGTTACCCGAGTTTCAAACACGCTCAAGGGCTTGGTTACAAAGATAGCTGGGTCTGGTTTTGCGTCAGGCTCTATGGTACGCAAGGAAAAATCTGGCGCGTCAAACAGTCCGAACGCTTCCAATTGGTCCAGGAATACGACTGGATCCAGGTTTTGGACCAATGCCAATGCCGCGGCTTCGCAGCCGCCCTGGTAACCACCCAATTCCTCACCAAAAGCATCGCTGGCTGCCTGGCAAAACTCATCCTCTCCACTGGCTACTTTTGGCAGCACATCTGCAGCGGATTGGGGTTGGTTGTAATAAGTGGCAAGTCCCAGGCTGTTTACCAAGGTTCCCAAGGGGTAAGCCGCCTGGGTCGTTCGGTTGACCATCGGAGCATCCGCATCCTGGCGCAACTGCTCCCAGTTTTCTGTGAGGGTGTTCGCATCAAAGTAGGGGTGCGAAGCCAGGGCGTAGATTTCACCCGTGCTGGCGTTTAATAGCACAACTGCGCCTTTCTCATCACCCAGCAGGGCATCCGCAGTCGTTTGCAGGGAAACATTGATATTCAGTTTGATGTCCACCCCCGGAGGTGGTTGATTGTAGAACAATTGATACTTCCAGAGCGTGTCATAGCTTGTCCCTGAATACCCTCTCAGCCATTCATACTGGCTCAATTCCAAGCCATCCTGCCCGTATAAACCGCTCGTATAACCAATCGTATTGCTCAAGGAGGGTATCAAAACTTCGCGTTTATAGTTGCCGATTTCGCCCGTTGTAATTGCCAGCTCCTTTCCCGATTGGCTCAGGATCTTGCCCCTTGGGGAATAGCGATCATAAACCGCCCAGCGTGGGTTTTCGGGCCTTGCCAGAAGCTCCTTCTGTTGGAAGACCGCCAGCCAACTACTGGCAGCTATGAGCAAGCTGAACAGGACGAGGAAGATGGCTGCTACCCAGCGATAGGGACGGCGAACGGGTTCGGGCAGTGGTTCAGCCGCCAGTTCTGAACTGATTTTAAGCAGCAGCATAACCGCGATCAGATTTGTAACAAGCGACGAGCCGCCGTAAGAAAGAAATGGGAAGGTCACGCCGGTCAATGGAATCAAACCCAGATTCCCCGCGACAATGAAGAAGGTTTGCAGCCCAAGATATGCTGCTATGCCAAAGGCCAGATAGCGGCCGAAAGTTGTCTTGGTTGCCTGGGCGATACTTATGCCGCGCACAACCAATATCATCATCAAGAGGATCAATGCCGAACTGCCCAGCAAGCCCGTTTCTTCGGCAATTGCCGGAAAGATGAAATCCGAGACTGCCACAGGGATAAACAGAGGGCTGCCCAGACCTGGACCGGTTCCTGCCAGTCCGCCTGCTGCGATCGCGATTTGGGCTTGCACCAGTTGGTAAGCGTTTCCTGATGCCTGCGCCCAGGGGTCTAGCCAGATATCTATCCGCGCTCTGACGATATCAAACACAAAGTAGCCGACCAATCCGCCTACGATGCCAGCCAGGGGAATTAACCACAAAAAGCGCCGCTTTTGCGTGGTCACCGTCAGCATCAGTGCGTAAAGGCAGACAAATAAACTGGCGGTGCCGAGATCCCGCTGACCAATCAGCAATAATCCCGCCATAGCCGTCACAATCAGGGTAGGAAATACTGAGCCCAGCAGCGTGATGTTCGGTTTGATCTGGTCAGCGAAGAAAGCTGCCAGGTAAACAATCATCAAGAGCTTGAGCGGCTCAGAGGGTTGGAAGTAAAACCCAAAGGCTTCCAGCCACAACTGCGGACCTGCCCCGGTTGGATTTACCCCAACAAGGAAAGTCAGCCCGATCAGCAGCAAACCGATCAGCAGCCATACATATTTGTAGCGTTTCAACAAACGGCTCAGGCGCCTGGTATTTAGACCCAGCCAAAACAAAACACAACCCACCAGGAACCAGCCAAGCTGCTTCTGCCCCAGGCTCGGGGACAATCGCCAAACAGTCAGTAAACCCCAGCCAACCAAAGCCGCGAAAGTTGGAAAGATCCAGGGATCACGGTTAGGCAGTTTGCGCTTTACCGCTTTGTGAAGCAGCAGAATACCGCCCAACCACACAAAAAAAGGCACGAAAACCAGCCAGTCCGGCTGCAGTGTTTCAGAGTGCAGGCGTGTTCCATTCGCCAGCGAAAGGGCAGCGGTTTGGAAAAACAGAAACAACACCGCCAGCGCGAGCAGCCTGGGCTGTTTGGAATGCAATCGGGCAGCGGCTTTAGCAGGCAAGATTATCCTAAATACTTGTCAACCAACAGGCGCAGTTTGGATTTTGTTTCCGGGTTGATCTTTGCAGGGTTGGTCATGATAGCGTTTTTGAGGGCATCACCACACTCGCAGGAGACAGAGCCATCATCCTCCGCCAGCAAATCAACCAGGCGGATCAGCGTGTTTTGTGCCACACTGGTATTGTGGTTGAGCGTATTAATCACCATTTCCACCGTTACCGGTTCCTCTGAAACGTGCCAGCAATCGTAATCTGTCACGTGCGCCATCGTGGCATAACAAATCTCTGCCTCGCGCGCCAGGAAAACCTCCGGCGAGGCGGTCATCCCCACCAAAGACATGCCCCACGACCGGAAGGTATTTGACTCACCTCTCGTGGAAAAGCGCGGGCCTTCAATCGTGATATAAGTGCCGCCACTATGCACCACCACATCCTGCTCCTGCAGCGCTTTCAGCAGTTGCGCGCTCAATTTGGGGCAGAATGGCTCAGCAGTGCTGATGTGCGCCACGATCCCATCGCCAAAGAAACTGCGTTTTCGGTCTTTGGTGAAGTCAAAGATCTGGTCTGGCACCACGATATGCCCTGGTGCGTAATCCGCCCTCAGGGAGCCCACGGCGCTGACGCTGATGATCTTGCTGATGCCCAGTTCTTTAAAAGCATAGATGTTTGCGCGGTAGTTCACTTCAGAAGGTAAAAGGACATGTCCATACCCGTGCCGTGCCAGAAAAGCCAGCTTCTTGCCCTTCACTTCTCCGATCACGATCGGTGAGGATGGCTTGCCAAATGGCGTGTCCACTTCAATGCTTTCCACATTCTCTAATCCACTAAAGCCATACAGTCCTGACCCTCCGATGATTCCAAATGCAAACTCTTCTGTCATTTTCGCCTCTCTTCTTGTTCAACTGGTTTGATGGAAATGCTAAAAATTGCGTCACCGCAATAAAATTCGTCGTTATCTTTCACAACAATCGGTTCCTCAACCCGGATCCCATCCAAATAAGAACCATTCGTCGACTTAAGATCCTCGAACCACCATTGGTTCAGGTTGTAAAACAAACGCGCGTGCCTGGAAGAAACGGTCGCGTCCTCCAAAATAAAGTCACAATCCAGGCTCCGACCGATCAGCACTTCAGTTCCGGCAAAGGTCTGCGTCGTTGGCTCCGCGCCCATGGTGGAGGATAGCGTAAGGACAGGGATCGCGAGATTTCCCTTGTGAACTTGTGTCGAGACCACGCTGCGCCACAACATCCAGATGGAGAGCCCTAAAAATCCATAAAGAAAAGCAAGAAATATTACACGCAGGATCAGACCAACTGTGGCAGACATTTCACTCCTTTGTGGCTATTATTGTGGTCGGATTTAACCCCGTTCCCGGCACGTCCTGGTTATAAATCAGGAGTGTTTTGCCAATCCGAATTACATCTCCAGGCTTGAGCGTAGCGGTTTTCACCGGCTGATTGTTGACAAAGGTCCCACCAGTCGAGCTGAGATCAAAGAGCAGGTAATGCCCGTGTTGTGCCCTCAACAGCA
>DJGU01000080.1:0-5737 GCA_002432795.1 Anaerolineaceae bacterium UBA5838 | reverse complement strand
CCTTGCCGTTGATGATGAAATAGGCACGCTCAGGTTTGATAGCTTCCGCCGAAGGTTCAGGCATAATTTGCAGGGCAGTTTTTGAGGTGGAGGATGAGGGAAGCGTGAGAGCCATCGATACTTCAATCGCGTCCACAGCCAGGCTGGGATTCTGCGCCAGCTGGATGCGCAGCGGCACTCTGAATTGATAGCCCTGTTCAAGCCAGGTTGCTTCCACCTCGCTGGCAACCTGGTTCAGGGTGGGCATGGCTTCCTGCCAGGCATCCCACTTTTCCGGCGACACATGCAATGTGATCAAATCCGGCACGAATTTTTCCCTGGTGTCCGTCTGAGCCTGGATCTTCTCATCGATGATCCGCACCAGCTGGGCGCTCAGCGACGACGCGGCCCCGGGGTACAGCAGCCGGTCCATAGTCCCTTCGAGCAGGGATTGGATTTTGCTTTCGATCAACGCTAAAAAATTATGCATGGCAGCCACGCTGAAATTATACCAACGAACCACCAGGCTCTGGTTTGCCTGTGCGATTTATTCTGTCACATTGTGCCCGTCTGTCATTGCGAGTTTCTGTCATTGCGAGTTTCTGTCATTGCGAGGAACGAAGCAATCTAAACTGTATATTATCAAGCAGTGTGAGCGGTTCACAGCACTGCGCGAATTTTGACTGAGATCCTGCTACATCCACGCTTCTGGTTTCCCGGCCTTTTAGATTGCTTGCAAAATAGCACACTACGTGTCACAAAAGAAGTCCGCAATACCCAAAGGGCACGATGTGACAGATCAAACCCTCACACCGCATAAATCGGATTGCTGAAAATCCACCCTCGATGCCGACCGCGGTAATCAATATACACCTCCGTCCGGTAAATCCCGGGCTCCTTCGTCAGGTACGTCAACACCTCCCGCTCCCGCACCTCCAAAACCACCCGCCCATCCTTCACCAACCGTATGTGCGCCCGCAGAGGCACCCGCACCTGGAAGGTCAGCCCCGCGTCCGCGCTCACCCTATCCCCCATCCAAAAAGTCCCATCATTATTATTGCACGTAAACCGAAACCCCCGCGTCGGATGCGGCAGGTCATAAGCGCAGAAACAATGCCCCGCAGCCAGCGCATCATACACCATCCGCCGGTCCGAGTTGATCTCCCCGCTGAGCGCTTTGGGCGTGATGATGTGCGTCGTGATCGAGCGGAACTGTATCTCGTAGGGGTAAACCTGCAACCTGAAAGGGCCAGCCGGGTAGGTATCCGCGTGCGCGTCCACCCCTGCCACAGCCACCACAGGCACCTTGCGCGTCAGCAGCAGCTCATCCCACAGCTTCAGCGTCCTCTCCAAAGGGCTGAGCATCATAAACCCCGGGAAAAGCGCGTGCAGGGCAGCCTTCGGCAGCGTCTGCGAGCGGGTCTTAAACTCACTCATCAGATTCCACAATTCAATCCCCGTAAAACCCCTCACATCCCAATCCGTCCAGTTGAAGGATTTTTCGTGGAAAAGCGGCAGGGCGTCATCCACAGGATGCGCCAAAAAGCTCAACGCGCCAGCCGAGCGCGCCTGGTCGATCAACTGCTGCCGGTTGAGGGCAAAGCGCGCGAGCTCAAGATTGTGCCCGAAAATCAGCATGTGATTGCCGCCCTCAGCGGAGGTGCGGTCGTGCACTTCTTCGCCCGAGAGCAGCAGCACGCGGCGTTTGCCTTCCTGTGTGTAGCCCTCGATGTCGCTCACCAGCACGTTGTGGTCCGTAACGATCAAGACGTCCACGCCCGCCCTCAAGCCCGCCTCAGCCAGCTGGGCGTGCGTGCCGGTTCCGTCCGAATAGACGGTGTGCATGTGCAGGGCAACGATCAGTTCTTCCATAATAGCAAGATTATACCGCTGCTCAAGTGTTCATCGACCGGGATTGTTGGATGGTGGAGGGGAGAAAGTGCAAAAGTGCAAGGTTTTTTGCTGTGTCATTTTTGCACTTTCTCGAGCTGCCTGTAACCCTTGGCTCTACCCAAAAATTACGATTAGAAAAATATAGATTATTGATCAATGATCAGGCAGTCCAATAATCAGCTAATTTTCCTGCCTGGTCAAGCACCTTGTTGACCGAAACCGTGTACTCACGGGTGGCAGGATCGTCGGGCGGGTATTTGTACTTCCTGAGCAGGCGTTTGACCAACACGCGCAGTTTTGCCTGAACACTTTCTTTCAATTGCCAGTCGATGGTTGCGTTTTTCCGGACGCTTTCGGTCAATTCCACCGCAATCTGACGCAAGGTATCATCACCAAGCAAAGCTTCCGCGTTTGGATTGTCCGCCAGGGCATCATAAAATGCCAGTTCATCCGGAGCCAGCCCCAAATCTTCGCCGCGCTTGTCTGCCTGGCGGATTTCCTGTGCCAACTGGATCAGTTCTTCGATCATTTTGACCGAATCAATCAACCCATTCTGATAGCGTTTCACTGCCTCTGCCAGCATTTCGGAAAATTTGCGTTCCTGGGTGGCGTTCAACCTGCCGCGGGTTTTGATCTCATCTGCCAGGAGTTTTCTGAGCAATTCCAGCGCGAGGTTTTTGCGTTCCATATCCTTGATTTCTGCCAAAAACTCATCCGAAAGGATGGAGATGTCGGGTTTTCGGATTCCAGCAGCGTCAAAAATATCCACCACCTCGTCTGAGATAATGGCGTCGTTGACAATGCGGCGTATTTCCTCTTCGATCTGGGAGTAGGTGCGCTTCTGCCCCCGTCGTTCAAACTTCTCAAAACGGGCTTTTATTGCCAGGAAGAAAGCCAGATCGTCCCTGATTTCAAGCGCTTTAGGGTGCGGCACTGCCAGCCCATAAGCTTTACGCAGGCGCAGCAGGTTTTCTTTGAATCGGTCGGTGCCCGTAAGCAGTTTATCGCCTTGCTGGATCTCACTCAGAGATGCGATGTGGTTGGCTGCATCAAGAATAAAATTGAGTTTTTGCGCGGGTGGCAGGCTGAAGTATTGGCGGTAGTCGAACCTGCCAAACATATCCCGCACAATTTCGAATTCACGCAGCATAATATTCACGGCTGCTTCCTGATCCAGCGCGATATCCCCTCTGCCTTGCCCTTCTGTGTAAATCGCCAGCGCCTGTTTCAGGTCCTGGGCAATGCCGATATAGTCCACAATTAAGCCGCCGGTTTTCTCCCCAAAGACGCGGTTAACCCGAGCTATTGCCTGCATCAGGGTATGCCCGTTCATGGGCTTATCGAGATACATGGTGTCCAGCGGTGGGGCATCAAAGCCGGTCAGAAACATATCGCGCACGATCAGCAGCCGCAGGTCATCCTGGTCGTTGCGCAGGCGGTCGCCAATCTGCTTACGGCGTTCCTTGTTCCGAATATGCTCCTGCCATCTCAGCGGGTCACTCGCAGAACCAGTCATCACGATTTTGATCTTGCCTTCAGCATCAGCCGGGTGGTGCCAGTCGGGGCGCAGGCGCACAATTTCGTCATACAGTTCCACGCAGATGCGCCGGCTCATGCAAACGATCATGCCCTTGCCGCCAGTCGAACTTCGCCGTGCTTCAAAGTGTTCCACGATGTCCTTGGCTACCTGGCGTAAACGGGGCGCGGACCCCACCACAGCTTCCTTACCCGTCCATCTGGCATAGTTTTTCTGCTTTTCAGTCAGCTCTTCATCTTCGGTGATCTCATCAATCCGTTCGTCCAGCAACTTCTGATCTTCTTCGGATAGTGAAATTTTCGCCAGGCGGCTTTCGTAATAAATCGGCACAGTCGCGCCGTCTTCAACTGCTTGCTGAATGTCATACACATCCACGTAATTGCCGAAGACCGCCTGGGTGTTTTTATCTTCTTTCTCGATAGGCGTGCCAGTGAAGCCGATGAAAGTGGCGTTGGGCAGTGCGTCGCGCATGTGGCGGGCAAAGCCATCAATAAAATCGTACTGGCTGCGGTGGGCTTCGTCTGCAATCACCACCACATTGCGCCTGAGTGTCAGGGCAGGAAGAGTCTCAAATCCATTTTCGGGGAAAAATTTTTGAATGGTGGTGAAGACAATCCCGCCCGAAACCACCTGCAGCAACTGTCTCAGGTGTTCACGGCTTTCAGCCTGCACTGGGGTTTGGCGCAGCAATTGCTGGCAGCCAGCGAAGGTGTCAAAAAGTTGTTGGTCAAGGTCGTTGCGGTCGGTCAGCACCACGATGGTGGGGTTGCTCATGGCGGGTTCCAACACCAGCTTGCCGGCATAAAAGACCATCGAGAGGCTCTTGCCGCTGCCCTGGGTGTGCCAGACCACACCACCGCGTTTATCGCCGCTTTCTTGCTCAGCCACTGAAGACAAGTGAAATCTCGCCGGATGTTCGCGTGCGTACAATTTGCCGCTGTCCTGGGCAGACGCACGCAAGGTCGATTCGATCGCTTTATTGACCGCGAAGTATTGGTGATAGGCAGCCAGTTTTTTGACCGTGCCTTCCCGCGTTCGTTCAAACACCAAAAAATGACGGATCAAGTCCAGCAGTCTGTCCTTGCTGAGCATGCCCTCGATCAAGGGCTGAAGCTCAGATTGGGTGCGCGAGTCGACCACCGAGTTGCCATCCACGCTTTTCCACTGCATAAAGCGGCTGTATTCGCTGCTGATCGTGCCGGCGGCTGCCGACCAGCCGTCGCTGATGACCTCGAAAGCGTTATAAGGAAAGAGCGAGGGGATCACGGTGTGATAAGTGAGCAGTTGGTTGAAGGCTTTTTCGAGGTTGGCTTGTTCGTCCACCGCGTTTTTCAGTTCAAAAACCACCAGCGGCAATCCATTGACGAACAAAACGATGTCCGGCCGGCGGTTTTCCTGGATGGAGGTGTGGATACCGGACGTATCCAGCAAAGTGTATTGGTTGACCGCCAGGAATTCGTTGTTGGGTCCGGCGGGGTTATGCCAGTCAACCAGCCAGATCTTGTCAGTGCGGCTTTTGCCCTCACCAATGCCAAATTTAACATCGACGCCATTGATCAGCAGGTTGTGAAAATGTTCGTTCTTGTCGATCAGCTGACCAAAAGGCAGGCGAAGCACCTGTTTGAACGCGTCCTCGCGGGCTGATGCCGGGATGTGAGGGTTGATGCGGTCAATGGCATCTTTGACATGCCTGGTGAGCAAAACGTCTGTAAGTTCGCGTTCTTTGAAGATGCCGTCAGCCAGGTCTGGTCCATACGCCACCTGGTAGCCATTCAATTCTTTCAGCAAATCAAGCGCGGTTTGTTCGATGTCGGATTCGTTCAGGATCATGGTTTACCCCCTGGGTAATAGCTTCCTAAGGATTGGCATTGTAGGGGCGGGTTCGGAACCCGCCCGTACGGAACTTGCTCCAACCAGATATGGTCGGACGATTTGCTCGAATTTAGATAAAATCATGGTGTACCCCCGGAATAATAGCGATCGTTTTCCCATTGGATGGGGTTGGTGAGAATGTATTCACCGATTTTCTGGTAGGACTCATTGTTGCGGATGATATGTTCGTAATAATTCCGTTGCCAGACAGGCTTGCCAGTGGATTTACGAAGTAAATTAATGCGTTTTGCAGAAAAGGTCTTTAATTGCCGCACAATTTCAGAAAGAGGTGTTTGCTTGCGTGCTGATGTACGGGCGGGTTCTGTACGGGTGGGTTCCGTACGGGTGGGTTCTGTACGGGCGGGTTCCGTATGGGCGGGTTCTGTGCGGGCGGGTTCCGTACGGGCGGATTCTGTACGGGCGGGTTCCGTACGAGCGGGTTCCGTACGGGCGGGT
>DJGU01000081.1 GCA_002432795.1 Anaerolineaceae bacterium UBA5838 | reverse complement strand
AACCCAGGGTGTATTGTCGGTAGTGGTCAAAAGGTAGGTAAAAAACTACCAAAATAAGGTGAATTATGAGCAGCAATGAAGCATGATTGCCCCTGTTTTCGACGAAATTCCAACTTATGAGCAGGCATTTTCACCTAATCTCCTCTTTTTTCAACACCCGCATATCCTGTGGGAAAAAAGTAAATCGTGCTAGAGGGAAATATGCCTAAAAAAGAAAAGATAAACAGAGAAAATTATATAGAGATCAAAAAGTATCTTGACTACCAAAAGCGGGTCAGACAATGCGAATTAGCGACCTTAAAACAGAAATGGGCGCATCTTCGGCATTTTCTGGAATGGGCTCTTAGTACTCGGTTTTATGATGCACCTAAATTGAGATTGACATTTCAAAACTATATTTTAGATGCTCGTAATGATGGGATTAATAAGCCTTTATCATCAACCACTATGAATAGGGCCTGTCACGAAGTCCAGGAATTTTATAAGTGGGCAAAAATGTACTTACCGAATGACTATAAAAAAATTTCTGAAAGATGGATAGAAACGATCAGATTATCCAAAACAAAAATGAATATGCAAGGACTAGAAGATCGTAAATATTATTCACAAGACGAAGTTTTGAAGATTTGTAGTTATAAACTTAAAACCCTGATTGACATGAGGGATCGGCCAGCGGTTGCCCCGTTATATCTTTCAGCCATGAGAATTACCGCTTTCATTAGTCTCCCAGTTCGTTGCGTTGATATTGCAAACATGACGGTCTTTCAGTTTCCAAGTGAAGGCGTACTCAAGGAATTCAAAGACATCGATCACAACTCTTTTACCAATTGATCCACTTCTGGAAGTTGTTAAAGAATGAGATGAATTAGTACGAAAAGAATTAGGGAATGATGCCCTTTGGTATCCTAAAATGAGTATTGATGGTTTAGCTTGGGGAAATACTGACGGAGACACCGAAGCAAGCGGAAAGGGTTTTCGTAGAGGATTAAGTAAGTTGTGCAATCTTACCGGAGTCGAATACAAATCATCTCATAAGTTGAGAAAAGGTCATGGGGTTTATGCAGTAAAGAATTCAAGGAATCTTGAAGAATTCCAGGCATATTCACAAAACATGGGGCATGAAGACCCCGGGACCACTTCCAAGTATTACAGTAAGTTATCCCATAACAATATAAGATGTAATACTTAAAAAGAAAATCTAATTGAGATCTTTCAAAACATTGGAAAGTTTTAATATTTTGCGAACCCCAAGATCAATACTTCAGCTTGGGATTAAAATCAATTTGCTGGAGTTAATCTGACAGTGTCTGTCAAGTCAAGTAGGGGCAATTACATCTCATCTGACATCGCCTGTTATCACAAATTCACCCCATACTCACTCACCTGCAGCTTGAATGACTTCCCATCGGTGATGATGCGCCGACCCTTGTGATCAAAGCCATACCGAATCTCTTCAATAATGATTTCTTCAGGAATCACTATAACCACAATCCCTGCATCGATCAATGAATAGATGTTGGTTTGCACCTTTTCCCGACGCTCAAACTCCTTGGTGGTCTCATCAAACAAAAATATATAGCCATTTGCCCTTATTAATGCTTCCGATACTTCTATAATTTCTCCAATAAAATGGCGACGGAGATCCTTCTCAAACAACCGGCGTATGATAACGAATATCTTTTCTCCTTTAGACAGAACCATACCTCACCTCCTCATGTATCTTGACAACCCAACCACTTTCCAAAACTATTTTTATATCTCCAATCCGTTCCCTCCAACAGTGCGTGAGAGCAAGCCATATCATCGGTTCAAGAATCTTGGGTAATACTCGACCCCATGCATATTTACTGTAAAACCTCGATATTGATTATATCGGATTTGATTATAGCATATATAAAAAAGACCTTTTATTCGCCTGGCAGTTCCGTGTAAAAAATTTTTGCCGAAGGCTGAGTAAGTCTGGAAAATTAAATAATAAAAGCCAACGAAGGGAATCGAACCCCCGACCGGACGCTTACGAAGCGTCTGCTCTACCGACTGAGCTACGTTGGCGTGGGGGCGATTATACCAGAAAAATTCGATGGTTAGTGAGTTGCAGGATAAAACCCTGGAAGCTGATTCCAGTTGGATAGATCTCGGTTGGGAGGGGGTTCCATAGCTAGGAAAGTGTTGATTTTCAAAGACAGTTTAAGATCATGCCGGTCTCCTGAGTGCGAAGCCTCCCTGTGGGACCTTGCACAAAGTATGACCGAAGGTCTCCCGGTGGTTTTTGTCATTGCGAGGGACGAAGCAATCTAAACTGATTGCACAGAAGAAGCATGAGATTTTCACAAACGTATTCTTAATCCGCTTCGCGAAGGATGAGCGTATTTCGCAAACCTCCAGCACTTCTGACATTCAACTGTTTTAGATTGCTTGCGAAATAGCACACTACGTGTCACAAAAGAGGTTCGCAATACCCTCCGCGCACGATGTGACAGATTAAAGTAAGTTCGCAATGACAGGTGCTGATCATGCCGGTCTCCTGAGTGCGCATCCTCTCTGTGGGACTGCGCACGCGATCTGACCGAAGGTCTCAATCGGTTGTAGCTATATGTCGGATTACGGGTTTATATCGGAAATATATCTGCAACACCGGGTTCAACCCTGGACGAATGAACTCCAGGGCAGGGGCGGAACCCGGCCTCCGAGAGAAAAACTACCGGTTAGGATCCTTCTTGCTTGATTTCATCGCGCTGCCGCGCACAATAATATCCTTGCCATACTTGTCTTTCAGCGTGTCGATGGCTTCGGTGAGCTGGGTTTTCTTCTGCACAGTGTTGTCCCAAAGAGAGAGCTGGATGGCAGGCTGCTCCAATTTTGTAACGCCTACGCCCAGCAAACGCACCTCCCGGTCAGCAGTTAAATGACTTTTGAGAAGTTCCGTTACAGCGCTGAAAATCTCATCATCCAGATTGGTTGGCTGCTGCAGCATCTTCTGACGCGTAATGGTGGTGAAATCGGAATACCTGATCTTGATCTGAACGCAACTGCCCGCCAGATTGTGTTTGCGCAAACGGTAACCAACCTTGTCTGATAGCCAGCGCAGGGTATTAGATATCTGCTCAAGATCATCGGTGTCAGAGTAGTAAGTGGTCTCGTTGCTAACGGATTTTGGGTCATGTTCGCTATCGTAGACAGGACGCGAGTCAATTCCCTTAGCCCGATCGAGAATTTCAGAGGCGTGATTTCCGAAAAAATTATGCAGTTCAGTCTCCGAGAGCTCGTAGAGTTGTCCAATGCGGATAATGCCTCTCTCACGCAATTTATCAGCGGTTTTTGGTCCAAAGCCCCACAAAGCCTGGACATCGAGAGGGGCAAGGAATGCTTGTTCTTCGCCCGGCTCAATGATGCTTATGGCGCGGGGAGCACGGCCAGTGCGGACTTGCTTTTTGCCGTAGTCATTTGCCATTTTGGCAATTAGTTTGTTGGTGGCGCCGCCGAGGGAACAAGGCAATTGGGTTTCATCGGCGACTCGTTTTTGTAGCCCGAAAGCAATCAGCCGAAGAGGTTGAGGCAGGTCACTGACGTCCAAAAATGCTTCATCCACTGAAACCTGTTCAACCAGGGGAGTCGTATCCTGCAGTATGGACATAACGCGATCAGAATAATCACCATAAAGCCCGTGGCGATGATGGATCAAGATCAGCTCAGGGCAAAGTTGGATAGCTTTCCCGGCAGGCATGGCAGAGCGCACTCCTTTTAAGCGGGCTGCATAAGAGCAGGAAGCAATCACACCCCGACCCTGGGGACTGCCACCAACAGCAAAAGCTTTGCCAACCAAGGAAGGGTCGAGCAGCTCTTCGACAGAACAGAAAAAAGCATCGAGGTCGAGATGAAGTATCTTGCGCGGCATATTATCAAACTCGCCTGTTTACCAGGCGAGTTACAAGTTTTTTAGATGTCCAGGTTGCGTACTTCCTTCGCATGCGTTTGGATAAAACGCCGCCTGGGAGGAACGAGCGAGCCCATAAGCATATCAAAAGTCCGGTCTGCTTCAACCGCGTCTTCAATCTCAACCTGTAAGAGCGTGCGGTTTTCAGGGTTCATGGTTGTTTCCCAGAGTTGATCAGGGTTCATTTCGCCTAGACCTTTATAACGTGAGAGACCTACCTTGTTGTTGCCGCCAAATTTTGCGATCAGCTTATCCTTCTCAGCCTCACTGTAGGCATAGTAAATTTGATTGCGGTTGGTGATTCGATAAAGCGGTGGCTGAGCAATGTAGAGATGCCCTTCTTCAATTAATGGCTGCATATAGCGGAAGAAGAAGGTCAGCAGGAGGGTACGAATGTGGGCTCCATCCACATCGGCGTCAGTCATAATGACTACCCGACCATACCTGAGCCCCTTAAGATCAAAGGAATCGCCAATACCCGTGCCAAGGGCAGAGACAAGAGATTTAACTTCGCGGTTGCCGAGGATTTTATCCAGGCGGGCGCGTTCTGTGTTGAGGATCTTGCCGCGCAGTGGAAGGATTGCCTGAAAGTGACGGTCGCGCCCCTGTTTGGCTGAACCACCTGCCGATTCACCCTCAACGATGAACATTTCTGTTTTTTCCGGATTACGTTCTGAACAATCAGCCAATTTGCCTGGCAGAGTCATGGACTCGAGCGCGGATTTACGAATGACAAGATCACGCGCCTTTTTTGCCGCATCCCGGGCGCGGGCTGAAGTAAGACACTTTTGGACGATGGCGCGACCTGTGGCAGGGTTTTCTTCAAGAAAAGTTGAAACAGTTTCAAGCACCACTGACTGAACGTGTGTCTGCACCTCTGGGTTCATCAGTTTGACTTTGGTCTGGCTTTCGAACTGTGGATCCGGATGTTTAATGCTGACAATACCTGTGAGGCCTTCACGGGTGTCATCTCCGCTGAAATTTGGCTCTGAATCCTTTAACAGACCAGCTTTGCGGGCGTAATCATTGATACTGCGCGTTATTGCAGCGCGCAAACCCGTGAGATGCGTACCGCCGTCGATGGTGTTGATGGTATTGGCGAAGGTATAAATGGACTCCGAATAAGAATCGGTGTACTGCACCGCAAACTCGACGCCGATACCATCTATTTCCTTTTCGCCAAAAATTAAAGGATGAAGTGTTTCACGGTTGCGATTGATGTAACGCGCAAAGGATGCGATGCCGCCTTCAAAATGGAAGGTCATTTCCTTGCCTTCGCGCTCATCTATCAATTGAATACTTACTCCGCGGGTGACGAAAGCCATTTCCCGGAAACGCTGCACAAGCGTTTCGAACCGGAAGGTTGCATCGTCTTTGAAGATTTCACGATCAAAACGGAAAGAAGTAGAAGTACCGTCGTAATCGCCTTTGTAAGTACCGATTGCTTTTACTGGTTCCTGGGGTATGCCTCTTTCGTAGCGTTGAAAGTAAACTTTATTTGCCCGGTGAATGGTAACTTCACACCACTCTGAAAGGGCGTTCACAGCTGAAACGCCCACACCGTGCAAACCGCCGGATACCTTGTATGATCCACCACCAAATTTTCCGCCAGCATGCAGCACGGTCATAACGACCTGCAGCGCTGATATCTTTTTTTCAGGATGAATTTCCACAGGAATGCCGCGACCGTTGTCTCTGACAGTGACACTTTCATCCGGGTGTATCGTAATGGAGATGTGGTCACAATATCCGGCGAGAGCCTCGTCAATAGAGTTATCAACGACTTCGTAGATGAGATGGTGGAGGGCTTTTACATCCGTGCCGCCTACATACATACCGGGTCGGCGGCGGACAGCCTCTAATCCTTCAAGGATCTGGATATCACCTGCATCGTAATGTTCTGGTTTGTTGTTCAAGTTTCTGCTCCAAAAGGCTATGCCAGATGAGTTTCTGACATCTGAATTTCTGTAAATTCGCGCACATTTTTCCGCGCGTCTGTTATGTAATGAAAACTTGCTGCCAAAATGACAATCGAGATTAATGCATGCCCAAAGATACCAATCAGCAACATCCAGGAATCCTCGGATGGGATACGCCAAAGCATGTTAGTCAGATAACTGACCAGAATTGCCAGGAAAAGAAAGTTCGTGCTTTTGGCATTCGTGATCCGGACAGTGCGGAAGCTGGCAGCTAAGGCCTGGGGAAGGGTCAGTTTTTCTAAAATAATCAAATGAGGAGTAAAAAAGACCGGTAATAATAGCGAGATGATAGCAACGGTAAGAAAAAAGTAGCCAATCGAGGTAAATATCGGAAGGAGAGCCCCAATCAGACTGACCATCAGCATGGCAGGCAGGACAACCAAAAAGGCGAAGATAATTGAAACTATCGGTATCAGTAACCATGACACCAATGAACGCGACTCAAGGATAGGCTCAGGCGGACCAGATTGGATAGTTGTTGCCCGGGCAGTCAAACGGAAGAGTAAGTAGGCGAAAAACAATCCGATCAAAGACGCAGCGAGGATAACAAGAACGATCGTGCCAGGTTCTCGCAGATGGATGAATTGATATTCTCCAAGGGGATTTCGTTCAAAACTTGCTACAGATAAGAGGCTTGGAATACCAACCGGAAAAGAGCGAAGGAATGCAGTCAGACTAAAATAGCGGAAAAACTCAAGTGACTGTGACTTTAAAACTTCCCAGCTCGCGACCAAATCCGCAGTGGCTGAAGGCGGCAGAACGAAGCGCTGAATTACATCCTGCATCAATTCGAAAATTGTGATCCTGAATCCAAAAAGCAGAAAGAGGTCAAGTAAAATAGGGAAGAGAATCAGGTAAAGGTGTTTCGAAGCAGTCTCGTAACCGGCTCTGAACGCGGCAAAAATTTTTGGTTGTTTTTCAAATGGCAGCATAACTTTCATAACCTTATAATTTTACCATTAAATGAAGGAAAAGAATAATTTTGCGGTCAGTTTTGGCGGTCAGTTTATTGGTGATAGAATTCAAAAAATGACGGAACCAAGAGTGGAAAATCTTTACATAAATCGCTTTAGCATCATCCTTGCTACATTGGCAACATTCTTTGCGGCCTTATACATTATTCCCAGGGAGCCGGTAACTACTGGCACAAATCTATTTGGTTTCTTCATCAACTTTAGTGTGGTTGGATTGGTCCCAATAGTCCTTATGCTTCTCGCCACCGGTGGATGTTTTTGGCTATTTGCCACCCACCCTGAACGGGAAAATTTTGCAGGTTCGCCTTGGGTTTTGATACCGAATGTAGTTTTGCCGAGCCTTGCAACCTTGATCACCGGCACTATGCTGACACAACTGGAGAGGAACCCAACTTGGTGGCTTGCCCTGGGTTTCAGTTTAGTAATTATTGGAGTGATCCTGAACGCGGAGTTCAGGGTGCTCAGCCCCGCGGGGGATGCTTATAAGGTTGTGGCTCCGCTATTAATCAGCCTGGCATTTGCATTGTTTTTGTCCTTCACAATATCTCTCGCTGCTTCACAGATCAGATTGTACATTCAGGCAGTCTTGATATTGATCACGGCTGGTTTCGTTGCCTTTCGAACAATCCACCTGCGGACAAATGGTACGGGTGCTTTTTCGGGTGTGCTTGTTTCTGGGGTTTTATGTGCAGAAATTGCCGGAGCGATGTATTACCTGTTTTTGAAGCCAGTCCAATATGGGCTGGTTGTCAGCGGGATTTTATACATTCTGACTGCCTTAATGGTCATCAAAGGCCCCCTAACCAGCCGAAAATTGATCGAACCGCTGCTGATGGCAGGCTTGATCGTTATTATGTTTGTGGTTGTGAGTTTTGCCTAAGATTCTAACTTTTTGATCTCTTGATAATAAAGCCACTGCAGATTGCGGATATGTAAATCCTGCGCGAGTCCCCCCAGACTGACGCGGTGTTTACCGGTATCTTCAATGTCCTGCTTTGAAATATATTCAAGTGGGTTGCGGCGGCGTATAGCTGTTTTTACAATCTTCTGAAGGGTCTGCAGATATTCGAGGTTATGGTTTTTGACTTCCTCAACCTCTCCCCGCAAAATGATATCGCCGTGACCCTGGATAATATTTTCGAGTCCCATATTTCCAATTTGGGTGATTGATTGCGCCAAAACATCAAGCTCACCACCGACAAAATATGGTACGGGCATGAAGGCATCCCCGGCAAATAAAATCCGTTCATCCTCAAGCAGAACAGAAATGCTGTCCTCCGAATGACCAGGAGTCGAGAAAATCTGGAGTTGCTTCTTTCCAATGCGCAGGGTCAAAGCGCCAGAACTGAAGGTGACTTGGGGGGGTGAGATGCAGATATCACGGAAAAGGGAGTTTTCCTTAACTGCCTCAGCCAAAGCTGAAGTGCTTTTTTCGAGCATAAGATCGCGGCACTGCTGATGACCAATAATTGTGGCATTAGGAAAGATACAGTTGCCCCAGGAGTGATCAGCGTGGTGATGCGTGTTGATGATGTATTTGACTGGAACCATGAGCTGGGATTCGATGAAATTCCGAATAAGCGGCGTCTCTGACGGCATGAGCGTGTCGATCAAAACCGCCCACTGCGGACCAACTATGGTACCCGCAGTAACTTGCGCATATACTTCACTTTGAAACCAGTAAACGTTATCTGAGACGCGTTCTCGCAGCATATTTTGCTATCCCTTTTAATAATGGGCATAGAATAGCATAATCAAAACCAATTGTCAAAAAATTAGTGTTTGCGATGAATATAGAACCCGAGCAAGGCGATCAACACCAACACCGCAATCCCTCCAAGGAAAAAAGGAACTTGCTTTTGACCTGAATATCGGTCGGTTTTTCCGAGCACCCCTGAATTTGGCGTTCCTGAAACGGTTGGTGTAGGCGTACGGGAGGGCGTGGAGGTTTGGGTGGGGGTTTCATCCGGAGTCAGACTGAGATCAGGAGTGAGCTCGATGGTTGGAGTATTTGAGGCGGTCGGTAGAGAGAGGGTAGGCTCTTCGGGAACCCCAGTCCCAAAAGCCGAGGTGGCGGTTCGAAATGGGGTTGGGCTACGGTAGATAGGCGTCCTGGTAGGGGTAGCTGTACGTGTGAGAGTCCGGGTGATGGTGGCGGTATTTGTGGGAGTGGATTGGGGTGTAATAGCAGCGCTGATTGGTCCAAGCACTTGTTGGATTGATCCATCAGTATTAAGAATGACCAATTTGTAGTAGTAGGTTTGCCCAATTACCGCTGTGGTGTCCGCATAGCTGTAACTGTCACCTGAGGATGGTGTGCCTGCAGCTTCTATGTCGTTGGAGATTATTTCGTACGCGCCGTCAGATGTGAGCGAACGTGTCACTTGAAAAATTAGCGTATTAACTTCTGTGACGGTGGTCCAGTTCAGATTGATTGCATTCGCAGCAGATGTCGCGGTAAATGAGAGCAAGCCCGCTTGCTCATATCCAATCACAAAAGGAGTAAAAAACAGATCATTAAGCAAATCAGGACGACCGTCGTTATCAACAATGACCTCGATGGTCTTTGAAGCAGTGCGGCAGGTTGTCGTCTGACCAGCATAAATGCTGCCCACAGAAGTTTGAGGTTTGTCGCCGGTTTTATCCCATTTATCCGTCACTCGAGTCTTGGGGTCATACCACAGCAAGGGGAATTTGGTCTGATCGCCAGAACCACAATAAGCAGCAGATTGGATGATGTCGGCACAATCGTTGCTATCGCGATATGAGAAGGAAAGGGCGATCCCGCCAGGAGAAGTCCCTGGAGGCAGAAAAACGTCAAAAAAATTGCTGCAGTGATAAGCGCTGCCGGCATCAGTGCTGAAAGGGATTGAGTTTCCGTGGTTAACTACGTATAAGCTTGTGGGGTTAGGGCTGCTGGCTTTGAATCCATAAAAATCAGTGGAAGGGAGCGTGTTGGTCAGATTAAGCAAGCGGGCAGCCACACCCGTTGTTTCGGTCATGATCGGTGCGTCCAGGCGTTTATCGTCGTCCGCATCGCAACCGGGTGCGGACTGGCTTGGAAGAACACCGATTCTCCAGAAATTGTGATCCACCAGGCTATTAGCAGAGCAAGAAACCTGGGCGGGAGAGCCATTTGAGGTGATGTTGTTCGCCACAAGCAGCAATTGTGCATTTGGACCGGCATTAAGGCTGCTTACGGCAAATTGATTGTTATTGATGTGATTGAATCGCAGAGTCAATTGCCCAGCACTTGCCTGGTAGGAAACGGCTGTTTGCCCATTTTCGAGAGTGCTATGCTCGATCAAAACTGGCGATGTACTGGTCACGATGAGCAGGTCTCTGGATGGGCTGTCGCAGATTCCATCGGTCAGGTGAATATCGCGCAGGGTAGCCTGGGTTGAAATAATGAACATGGGACGACTACAGTTATCGTTGGAAGTGCTGATCCAACCATTGTTTTTGCCGACAATCGTGACCGGATAATCCACCAGGACGGTGTGGCTGTTGATTTCGTAGGGTGAAAGAACGTTGATGATCGCATCCGGGAGGCTATGATCGCGGGCGTAATCGATAGCTTTCATCAAGGCGATAGACTCGGGTAGATCGGCAGTGTCGTTGAAGAAGCAGTTGTCGTAACCATCACATAAGAATTCAGTATTGGCTACATAGAGTTGATTCTGCAATTGAAGATCAGCAGCAGAAATTTCCTGCGAATCGAGACTCCCAAGGAGAAAAAAGACCAGGAAAAGAACAAGCCATTTTTTCATAATTTCCATGAAAATTATATCACTCAGCATTTGAAGGCTGACGCATGTTAAAATAGAGTCATGCA
>DJGU01000139.1:18103-20384 GCA_002432795.1 Anaerolineaceae bacterium UBA5838 | reverse complement strand
CGTTGCACGGAAAGAAATTTGCTATTCTTATATTAAAGTTTTGAGCAGACTGCGAAAAAATGTGCCTCCATTTTTACCGTCATCCCGAGCTTCTATTGCGTGGTGATCTGCCTTTGCATTTAATTCTTAGGAGACCCAGTATGTAGAGCAACTGAGATCCCTATAAAGATACAAGGTCAGGTTCTTCAATTGAAGAACCTGACGTCGCGATCGCTGGAAAATCAAGACCTCTGCAGAAGTAGGTTTCCGATGTCAGGTTGAACCCCGCAAAAATACGCGGGGCAGGCTACGCAACCTGACCTATAGCTAACATTCGTGATGGCGGATTTTTCCAGCCCCCGATCTTCCGATCAAACCCTATTCACACTCTTCGTTTCGGATTGTCTCGCCCGGATGGACGCCCGCCATCAGAAGCCCGATGTCTTCTTTGGTGGCAGTTTCTCTTGGCAAAATGTCCATGATTTTGCCCTCATAGATGACCGCGATCCGATCAGCCAGCGCCAGGATCTCATCCANNTGCACATACTCGCTTGCGCCGATATCCAGACCTCTTGTGGGCTGCGCAGCCACGATCGCGCGCGGCTCACGCGAGAGCTCCCGCGCCAGCAGGACCTTCTGAATATTCCCGCCCGATAAGCTCTTTGCCAGGGTCTTCTTCGAAGGCGTTTTGATGCGATACTGCTCAATCAAGCGATCTGCATGCTCGTTGATATACGACATTTGCAGGAACCCATGTTTTGAGAAAGGCATTTTGTGATGTTCACGCAGCACCAGGTTTTCGGAAATGTTGAAGTTGCGGATCATGCCATCTTTCATCCGCTCTTCAGGGATGTATGAAAGACCTTTTTCGGTAATTTCTGACGGCTTCCTGCCTGTCATATCCTGCCCTTCAAGGATAATCCTTCCACTTGTGATCGGTCTTATCCCGGTTAGCGCTTCAGCCAGCTCAAGTTGCCCATTGCCCGAAACGCCTGCCAGCCCGACAATCTCGCCGGAATGTACTGCCAGGTTAACACCACGCAGTCCTTCAACCCCACGGTCACTCCCACAACTGACGTCCTCAAGCGCGAAGCGCACCTCCCCGACCTGGGGTTTTTCCGTGCTTTTGATGAACTCAATTTCGCGACCCACCATCCAATTCGCCAGGGTATTCTGAGTCACGTCACAAGTCGGGCGCGTGCCCACGTTGCGACCGTCTCGCAGAACCGTTACCCGTTCACTGATCGCGATTACCTCGTGGAGCTTGTGCGAGATGAACACCAGCCCATAGCCATCGCTCTGCATCTGCCTCATAATCGCAAACAATTCATCTACTTCCTGGGGGGTCAACACGGCTGTCGGCTCGTCCAACAGCAAAATCGCCGCGCCGCGGTAAAGAGCCTTGATAATTTCCACCCGCTGCTGCTGACCAACGCTTAGCTGCCAGATATACGCGCTGGGGTCGATGCTCAGGTTATATTTGTCTGCCAGGGCAATAACTCTCTCCGAGACTCTGTCCAGATCGGTCAGGGGTTTCCGGCTCGAAGGTAAGCCCAAGGCCACGTTTTCAGCTACTGTCAGTGTTGGCACCAGCATAAAATGTTGATGGATCATGCCAATGCCCTGCTGGATTGCGGCTGTTGGGGAATTTATTTTCACTGGTTGGCCATTTACCAGGATTTCGCCCTCATCCGGATGATACATCCCGTAAAGAATCTTCATCAGAGTGCTTTTCCCAGCCCCATTTTCCCCCAACAACGCATGCACCTCGCCAGCCCGCAAATCAAAGTTCACATTGTCATTCGCCAAAACCCCGGGAAACCGCTTGGTAATCCCGCGCATCTCAAGCGTCTCAAAGGCGACTTTTTCGTTGATAACCGGACTGTTCTTCTGCATGCCAATTCCTTTTCGGGTCAGGCATTGCTGCCTGACCCGTTCTTTCTGGTCTAAACTAAGGTTTGGGGATAACAATGCTGCCATCATTGATGCCAGCAATTACTTCCTCAACTTTGGCTTTAATTTCATCACTGAGCTCAATCTCAGGATTGAGATTGATTACCTGACCACCGTTCTGTAAACCGGCAGAGAAGGTATGCCCTCCCATTATCCCAGCAGCACGCAGCTCGATGATCTCACGCAAAATGCCTTCCCAGTGGTAAACCTGGCTGGCAACTACGGTATTTGGAGCAAAAGCGTTCTGATCGGCCTGTGTTCCAAACCAATACAAACCAGCTTCTTCGGCTTTGCCGATGGCGCCAACTACCATTTGTGCTGAGCCGGTCAAAACATCCGCACCAGCCGC
>DJGU01000139.1:17079-18039 GCA_002432795.1 Anaerolineaceae bacterium UBA5838 | reverse complement strand
GGATCAACAGACTTTGCGCCTGCCACGAAACCATCCACATACAGTTTAGCATCGCCGGTCTCGATCGGACCAACAACACCGATGATCTTCGACTTGGTCAGCATGCCGGCCATAACGCCATTCACGTACCCGCCCTGATCTGAAGCGGCTTCATAGGCATGCACGTTCGGCAGACCGAATGTATCCACTGTGGTGCCCCAGGCAAATACAGTTTCCGGGAAGTCCGGCGCAATTTCCTGCAAAGAAGAACCATACTGCGAGCCATGGGCGATAACAATGTCGTAGCCTTTGGTGGCATAATCACGAATGGCAGCTGCAGCGTCATCAACGACAAACATGTTCTCGGTAAACGCATATTCCAGACCTTCGCCCATCTCCGCCTTCAGTACCAACAAGGCATCTGAAATACTTTGTGTGAATGCAAGGTCATTAATGCTGCTGGGAGAAACCACTGCGATACGTAAAGGCTGGGTGGTCTCTTCAACAGCGGCAGGAGGCTCTGCAACAGGGGTCTGCGCGCAGGCACCCAGGAACATCGCCACAACTAATAGCACTGAAACTAAGGTAAATACTTTCTTCATAATTCTCCTTTTTAATAGGGGAGAGGCTTTTGCGCCATCCTCCCGGATTTTATCCTTCCCGCTCAAAAACCTTGGTCAAGGCGGACGGACCCTGGCCTTTCGAGACAGAAAGGGTTAACACTAAAATTGTCAATATATAGGGCATCATCACAGCCAACTCTGCCGGGATGGGGATGCCAAGCACCTGGATCCAAAGCTGCAGGGCGTTTATCATGCTGAACAGCAGTGCGCCGCCCAGGATTCCAAATGGTTTCCAACCTCCAAAATACACCAGCGCGACGGCAATAAAACCCTGACCAGCCGTCATGTTCTGCTGGAATACATTCAACAACGCGATTGAGAGCGACGCGCCAGCAATCCCCGAAAACACGCCGCCCAT
>DJGU01000139.1:15906-17026 GCA_002432795.1 Anaerolineaceae bacterium UBA5838 | reverse complement strand
GTGGTCTTGTTCAAGACGAACCAGGCAACCGGCACAAGCAAAAATGCCAGGTAGACAAGCGCATTGTGGTTGAAAAAGATTTCGCCTATCACCGGGATCTTGCCCAACAGCGGAATCGAAATCTTCTGGAAGCCCTTCACGCCTTCGACGGTTCCAACCAGCTTTTGGAACAGCAGATTACTCATGCCCATTCCAAAAAGATAAAAACCAATACCGCTGATGCCCTGTGTGGCATGCAGATTGATAGTGATAAATGCCATCGCCAGCCCCATCAAAGCCCCCACCCCCATGGCCGCCAGCACGCCGAGCCACACATTATCAGTCTCCAGCGTGACATAAAACGCGATAAATGAACCCAGCAGCATCTGTCCTTCCACCCCAAGGTTCAGGACGCCGCTACGCTGCCCGAACATCTCGCCAATTGAGGCAAACAGATAGGGAGTTGCCAGGCGAATGCCCGACGAAATAATACCGATGATAACTGTAGCGCTGAGCAGATCCGAAATCATGCCTCACCTGCTTCCTGCTGCATCTCAGCTTCCTCTGGCTTTGCCTGCTCAGTCCCGGATTGACTCAGCCTCCGTTTTTGGCTGCGTTTGCGGAAAAATTCACTGCTTACCACAAATACCACCACCAAACCATTCAACGCGGTAATCAGAGCCGACGGCACCTGCACCACGCGCTGCATCGCATTCGCCCCCACCAGCAGCCCGCCAAACAACACCGAGGCTGGAATGGTGATCAGAGGGTGTAACTGACCAAACAAAGCGGCAACAATTCCGTTAAAACCCGCGTTGCCGGTAAAACCTGTCGCTGATCCATCCGTGATCATGCGGTAATTCACACCATAGACCTGCATCATGCCGGCCAGCCCGGCAAAAGCGCCGCTGAGCAAGAGTGCCACCACGATATGCTTTTTGACATCAATACCGCCGTACTTTGAAGCTGGCTGGCTTTGCCCTACTGCCCTGATCCGATATCCCAGAGTAGTGCGCCATAACAAGAAATAGACTGCCACTGCCAGCAGGATTGCAATCAGAAGCCCAAGGTGCAATCGCGTCGGCGAGAGCCGCGGCAGGCGATAGCTTTCAAGCAGCCGCGCTGTCTGCGGGATCTGTGA
>DJGU01000139.1:8754-15839 GCA_002432795.1 Anaerolineaceae bacterium UBA5838 | reverse complement strand
ATTTCATTTACGTTGAAATAAGCTTTCAAAATGCCGGGAATGCCGCCCCAGATCATCCCACCCAAAATTCCCAGCAGCATGGCAATGATGATTGCCAGCCAACCTGGTAACTCGGTAAAAGTCAGACCGAACCAGGTGGAGAGGATCGCCCCGATGATCATCTGACCTTCTCCGCCAATGTTCGTGACACTACCGCGGTAGGCAATACAGGTTCCCAATCCAACCAACAGCAAAGGGGTGGCTTTCACCAAAGTTTCAGCAAAGGCATTGAAGCTTCCGAAAGCCCCTTGAGCCAACGCGCCGTAAGCCGTCAGGGGGTTAGCTCCCAACAACATCAGGAAAATTGCACCCACCAGCAAAGCTGCCAGTGTGGCAAAAATTGGCATCATTTGATCAAAAATGGAACCTGCTCGGTCTTTCAGGTGCAAATCCGCTGTTGCTTGTTTTGGCGGCATAGTCAAAACTCCAGGTCGGTTTGAGTGCTCAGGAAAATACCTATTTAACCCGATAGGTTTTCCCTGGCGAATAACAATTTCGATTATTGATCGATTTTACCAGTAAAGCAAAAACTGCGCACGAACAAATAAAAAAGCAGGTTTGTTGGTCTTGTAATCTTGAATCTTGAGGTTGGAGCCCCTAACATTGACGTAATTTATGTGAAATATCTAAAGAACTGCACAATAGATCTTTACTCACAATTATCAGTTCTAAACCTGAATATTTTCCTGCTTTGATGAATCGTTAATCCGTAATCTGGTCTCACAGATCAAAGCAATAAAAGTATAATTTACCGTCGTTAATTGATGTCAGCAAACTGATAATGCGGTTTATACCCCATCAATAGCAATTTATTTTTTTGGAAATTCTTTATTATGGAAATAATCCAGAAAGGCTAATGGTCATCGATGGTTTCAACGGATCCTGCTGTAAATCCAAATCCCATTAAAAACAATATCGCTTCAATTGTGCATAATCGCTGGTTTTTCTTAGGAGTCGGCGTACTCATAGCCAGCGTAGTGCTCATGCTGACACTGGACATGCAGCTCTACGCTGTCTCTATGTCTGTAGGTTTGATGGGTATCGGTTTGGCAGCCTATTTCATCCTGCGCATCACGCTTCGACAGGTCAAGTCCAAAAGTATGACCGCCGCAGCAAGTGATATCCGGGAAGGCGCACGCACCTACCTCAGAAGGCAGATCAGGACGATATTGCTGGTAACGCCTTTCTTTGCGGCACTTTTGTATTGGATCCTGGACTGGAAAGCAGCAGTGACTGCAGTTTGCGGCGTTCTGACCTCTTTGCTGGCGTCATATATCGGGATGAGCGTGAGCGTGCGGACAAACCTGCAAACCGCGGATATCGCCAATGAAGGCAAGGGCAGTCCCTTCCGCATCGCCCTGTTTGGCGGTTCGGTTATGGGCTTCTGCATCACAGGCTTGAGCCTGATCGTGCTTTCGGTTTTATTCAGTATCTTCAAAGATCCTGATGCGTTGATCGGTTTTGCATTTGGCGGCGGTCTGGCAGCCTTATTTGCCCAGATCGGCGGCGGAATTTTTACAAAATCCGCGGACATTGGCGCGGACCTGGTGGGCAAAATTGAGGAAAATATTCCTGAGGATGATCCGCGCAATGCGGCAGTTATCGCGGACCTGGTGGGCGATAACGTCGGCGACTGTGCCGGACGCGGCGCAGACCTGTTCCAGACTTTCAGTGACGACCTGGTCACTGGGTCCATAGTGGCCGTCGCCATGGCATCAGTTTATGGACAGAGAGGTCTCTTCTTCCCGTTTCTGATCCAGAGTGTGGGTATTGTTGCATCTGCCATTGGCATTTTCGCCAGCCGGGAATGGAAACCCGGAATGTCGCCAGCCACGCAGTTCAACATTGGTTTGTTTGTGAGCTCAATTCTGAGCATTATCGGCGCGACAATCATGTCACTTATATTGCTGGACGATTGGATCATTGCCATCGCAGCCACTTTGGGAGTCCTAATCACCACAGTTGCCTCCGTGAGCACGCGTTATTACGCGGGCATGGAAGGTAAGCCAGTCAGGAACATTGCCAAAGCATCAAAACGAGGGGCTGCCCTAAACCTGATCACCGGAATTTCCTACGGCTTGCAGAGCCCTGTTTTGCCAGTGATTGTCCTGATGGGTGTGGTGATTGGTGTTTATACGCTTTCAGGCAACAGTCTTATGGCATTGGTGGGTGTCAATATCGGAACTGACCTTTTGATCACTTTCATCATGGCTGCTGATGCCTTTGGGCCGATCGTGGATAATGCCGCAGGAATTGCCGGAATGGCAGAGGCGGATAGAAAGGTCGTGAAAAAGCTTTCCAAGCTCGATTCGGTTGGTAACACTATGAAAGCCATCACCAAAGCCTATGCCATGATCTCTGGAACGATCACAGCGTTTGTCATCTTCCTGACATTTTACAGACTTGCAGGCATCGACGCAATCGATGTCACCACACCCTTTAACCTCAGTTTCCTGTTTATTGGAGCCTGTCTGCCATTCCTGATCTCCTCACTTGTGATTGGATCAACTGCCAGAACTGCTGAAAAGATGGTGGATGAGGTCCGCGACCAATTTACAAAAAATCCGGACATTATCAAGGGCTTGGCCAAACCGGATTATTCTCACTGCATTGACATAGCCACGCGCAACGCGCTGCACGAGATGATCCTGCCAAGCGCGATCAGCGTGTTGGTGCCGATAGGGATCGGTTTTGCCTTTGGTATGAATGCCTTGGGAGCGGTTTTGGTGGGCTCGGTGGCGTGCTCTGCCCTTCTGGGACCTTTCTTCAACAACACTGGCACCGCGTTTGACAATGCCAAGAAGACCATTGAGGACATGGAAAATATGCGCGGCACTCCCCAGCATATTGCAGCCGTAATTGGAGACACCGTCGGAGATTCCCTCAAGGATGTTGCCGGGCCTTCGACCCTGATCTTCATGAAGCTGATCGGCATGGCATCCCTGCTGATTGTGCCGCTATTCAAATAATTTACAGTTCCATTTCTGAGCTTGCGGTTTTGCTGCCAGGCTTGTGAATAACAACTGCCCGGGGTGGGTAGGCTATAACCCGGTGTACTTCTGCATTTGCTTTGTGACGCTAACCCACCAATATCAACTCTGTCATCGCGAGGAGCGAAGCGACGTAACCTTATTCATACAAACACAACACATTGGTAGGGTGGGTTGGCGTCATAGTATCTCGCCCCACCTTAATATAAAAATAGCCAACCCACCATGAACAGCAATCTCCCTATTCACGCAGTAATGTTGCGGTGGGTAGGCTATAACCCGGTGTACTCCTGCATATGCTTTGTGACGCCAACCCACCCTACCTGCGCGACGAATTTTCACGTCGACCCAACAGCAAAAGACGACTGCTAAAAGAAATGCGAGGGGAAGTAGCCGGTCACATTGACCGCGTTGTTCTCAATGAAAAATGCTTTTGGATCCAGATCCAACACGCCCCGCCTGAGGCGGATGAGTTCGTACTTTGACACGACCGTGTTGATGACCACAAAATCCGTATCCGTGTACGCGCCTTTGCCATCCCAATAAGTGGCACCGCGCTGAATCTCCTGCGTGATAAAAGGCAGAATTTCACGACTGCGCGTGATGACCATCACATTGATTTTGACATTCTGATAGTGGGTGCGGTCCATCATGAAGGCATAAATAAGCGTGAATATCACCGAATAGACCATGATGAGCGGCGGATTGGCAAAAAGGGCATAAGCATAAACAATCAGGCTGATGAGCAAGCCCACCCTGCCAACACTGAAATTGTTGTGCTTCAGGCTGATATACACCCCTAAAATATCCGTTCCGCCAGATGAGCCTCCAGCCCTCAAGCACAAGCCAGCCCCAAAGCCTGCCAAAGTTCCCCCCACCAGGCATACTGTCAGCAAGTCATCCAACTCCGGGATCAACGGTCTTATTGGGATGAGTGACATCGCAATGGTCATCACCGCAATCGAGATTATCGTCTTGAGCATGAACTTCTGGTTGACCGCCTTATACGAAATAAGCAGGAGAGGCAGATTTAATCCCAAAAGGATCACACCAGTCAGTGATCCTATGCCGGGGATTACCATTTGAAGCAGCTCCAGGATGATCCTGGCGATACCAGTCAGGTTGCCAATATAGAGCCCGGCTGGGATAACCAGTAAATTAATCGAAGCCGCATAGAGCAGGCTGCCAAAAATTATCAGGCAGTAATTCCAAAACTCGCTTTTGAAATCAGAACCCTGCCGGATTTTCTTCTGTTCACCTTTGGATTTCTTTGCTGTTTTCGAAGTGTGTTTTTTAGCCTTGGTCTTGCGCGCAGAAAACTGGAGATCGCCCAACACTTGGGTGGAAGTGACAAGAAATTTGCTCCATGCCGGAGAGCTGTGTGCAATGTAGTTCATACAGTTCAATCTTACTCGAGCAGGTCATCTTTCAGCAAGACCCTGGGTGACCTAAAAAAAGTCGCAACCCTGACATGGCGCTTTAGTCCTTGGCAGGATAACCTGTGATGTCCTGAATTTCCTTATATAAAGGCGCAAGCCGGTCGTACATTTTCAAGTACACCCGCTTATAAAGATCATCATAGAGCTTGTGGTTCTCCGGGATTGGCTCAAACGTGCGGCTGATGCGCGTCATGTCTGCCACCGCGCTTTCAAACGACGGCTGCAGCTTCAAACCCACAGCCAGATCCATCGCGGCTCCCAGCCCGCTGGCTTCGTAGACGTGCGGACGGCTGACCGGCATGCCAAAGATATCAGCGGTCAATTGCGCGGCAGCGTCGCTCTGGGAACCTCCGCCGGCTACGCGCACCTCAGTGATCGGCACGCCGCTGCGTTTGCTGGTACGCTCCGCGCCTTCCCGCAGCGCATAAGCCAGACCTTCCAAAATTGCGCGATAGATGTGCGCCCGTGTATGCACGCCTCCAAAGCCAATAATAGCTCCCTTGGCGTCAGGACCGGGTGATTTCAAACCCGGCGCCCAATAAGGCTGCAGTGTCAGTCCCATGGACCCGGCGGGCACGGAATTAACCAGATCGTCGAACAATTCTTCCGGGATGACTCCACGATCTTTTGCCAGTCGCTGTTCGTTATGTCCAAATTCCCGCAAGAACCAGGAGACCATCCAATAGCCCCTGAAAAGCTGGATTTCAAGGGAATAGGAGCCTGGCACCGCCGCTGGATAGGGCGGGATCAGGGGGATGACTTCGATGTAGCGCTGGTGGATGGTGTTGATGGTTGCAGCTGTACCATAGGAAAGGCAGCAGATGTTGGATGCCAGGGTGCCTGTGCCGAGCACTTCGCAAGCCTTATCAGCCGCTGCTGCAATCAACGGCAAGCCCGCCGGAATGCCAGTTTCTTGCGATGCCTGGCTGGTAACTTCGCCCAATAATCCTGTCGGGGGAACCAGGTCAACCAACATTTCCGGTTCCATCGGAACAGCTTTCCATTTCCAGTCAAACTTACCAGCCCAGGCATGTTTTTTATAATCGAAGGGTAAGCGCGCCACCTGGCAGCCAGTCGAGTCAACCAAATTGCCTGTCATGCGGTGGGTAAGATAACCGGAGAGCAGCACGATTTTCGCGGTTTTACTCCAGATTTCAGGTTGGTGCATGCGGATCCAATTGGTTTTAGCCTCCGATTGCAGATAGCGGATGGTGTCCATCGTGCCTGAGAGAGTAAAAAGCACTCCCCAAATACCACCCACATTTGGCAAGCCAGCGGCACGCCGTTGGTCTGACCAGTGAATGGCGGGTCGTAGTGGCTTACCGTTCTCGTCGAGGTTGATCAGCACATCCCGTTGGGTTGTGATTGCCACCCCCGCGATCTGTTCCTTATCCACACCCGGCGTCGCCCAAAGCTGCTGGCACGCCTGGCACAAGCTCTCCCAAAAAAGCCCCGGGTCAAGCTCTGCCCAGCCTGGTTTGGGTGCACTATAAGCAGGCAATGGGATTCGCGCTTTGAAGAGCAGGTTACCCTGCAAATCAAAAATCAACGCGCGGGTCGATTGCGTGCCAACATCGATAGCCAACAACAGTTCTTTTGCCATTTATGCCTCCAGATCCTTGCCCCAACGTTTTTCTCTTTGAGCCGGGCTCATATCCAATCCAAGTGTACCACCCGGGTTCATAATATTGTTAGGATCGAAGTGTTTCTTGAGCAAGCGGATTACATCCATCTGCTGCTTGCCAATCTGGTCTTCCAGCCAGGGGGCAGTTGCCTTGCCAACGCCATGATGATGGCTGATGGCTGCTCCGGATTTTGCAATTGCCTCAAGTATCCCATATTGCAGGTCAAGATATTCGCGAATGCTGTCAATTTTGGCAATAAAGATGAAGTAGAGGTTTGCGCCCTGGGGGTAGGAGTGAGAAATATGGGTCATGCAGATGGTATCCGGTCTGGACTTGACGAAGGCTCTGACATCTTCGTGCACCTTCGGCATCTGCGACCAGGTCACACCACATTCCAATGTGTCGATCAGAACGCCGTAATCCTGCAGGTCTTCTCGTAAATATGGGTCAGTAAAACGCCCTTTCTCCCAGGTTTTCGTCACGCCGGCAAAGCTGAGCTCGAAAGCTCCATATTTTCTGAAAATCCGCCGCATTTTGCGGTTGATGTTGCGACAAAAGGCTTTCTCGCCATCCGTGAAACCAAGCATCAGGCATTTTTCCATGGGTTTGAAGCCAATTTTTTGCAGGATGGTGTCAGCAATGCTACCTTCGATGTGATATTGTTTCATCATGATATCGGTTTCTTCGGGGTCTGAGATGCGGAAAACGGAAGGGTAGCCAAATTCTCCCTGCATCACTTCCCGGCTGGCTGTCTGGGCGTCTTCCCAATTGTGGAACATATAACTGAAGCGTTTCCGGTTCTCTGGTTGCCAGTGGCAGACGCGCAGCGTGACATTCGTGAGGATGCCAAAGCTGCCTTCACCACCCATCATCACCTGGTCAAAATCCGGTCCAGTGGCAGCCCGGGGATGAGGGCAGGTCTTGAAGATGCCCCGCGGCGTGACATACTCCTGGTCGATCACGATGTCTTCGATCTTGCCGTAATAGGTGGA
>DJGU01000139.1:0-8735 GCA_002432795.1 Anaerolineaceae bacterium UBA5838 | reverse complement strand
GGGAAGTGCCCAACTGTGTAATTTCGCCTGGCTCCCAGTTTTTCGACCGCATTTTGCAGCAAATCTTCCAGTTGGGTTCCCCACATACCCGCTTCGACCGTGACCGTCTGGTCAATCTCGTTCAGCTCTAACAGCCGGTTCATGTGCACGGACATATCGATGCAGATGCCGCCTTTGGTGGCTTCATAGCCGCGGGTGACTGTGGAGCCACCACCAAAGACGTAAATCGGAATGAGATGCTCGTTGGCATAGGCGACGATCGCTTCAATTTCAGCCTGCGAGCGCGGCGCAACCACAACATCCGCAATGTTTTCAACGATTTTCCGCCTCAAACGCAAGGCGTCGATCATGCCCTGCCCATAAGAGCGTTTGATCCTGGTGTAGGTGTCAGTTTTCAGGTTTTCCTGCCCGCAAATCCGCGCCAGAAACGTAATATGCTCCGCAGCCATCGAAACTGGAACTTCGTCAGGCACCTGTTCGAGACCAAAATCACCAGGCTTGGAGAGTGTTTCTTCGGTCAAGCCAAAGCGGTCCATGATCAACTTGGTCAGACCGCTATTAGGGTGCTTGTAAGCCGCTGGATCGCCCCATTTGAAGATCGAGCGCCAGCTTCCTTCCGGAGCCGGATCTTCATACCAGGCGGGGACAAATTTCTCTTTTTTGGCCATTATTTCTCCTGTTTCACAAAACTTTTCGGTTTCGGGTTGTAAGCCTGGCGGTAAATCTCCTGGTAACGGGAGATTTCGCGTTGCCAATGGTCTTCTGTCCAGCGCAACTCGCTCTGGGTTAATGCTTTTACCTGGTCCATCACGGTCATGCCCGCGTCTGGCAACAACATGCCCAATCGAGTGCGGCGTAATAACAAGTCATCGAGATGCTCCACCATGCCATAACGGGCATTGAAAGCTAACTCAGCCCAGTGACTGTTAAGACCTTCAATTGGCTTGAGTTGTTCCGGGTTCGACATGCTTACCAATCTTGGCAGAGCCTGCCCATAACGCCCGGCAAGGTAACGGAAGTTATCTGCGGGAAGCTCTTCGTCTGGCAGACTGGTTAGAATGGGGTCAAACCAGTGCTTGATGCGTTTCAACTCTTTGCCAATCTGAGGCATGGCAGCTTTGAGCCCGTCTTCTGCCATGAGTTCAAAGATGGTCAGTTTTCCGCCGGTAATTGTCACCAGACCATCTTCTTCCAGCACCAGGTGCGCGCGGGACTCGGCGGACGGGTTATTTGCCTCGCCCCGAACGATCGGCCGCAATCCTGCGAACGAAGAGATGATTGAGTCTTCGCTTATCCTGGCATCCGGGAAGATAGCGTTGACAGCCTCGAGCATATAGGTAACTTCTTCATTCGTGCAGTAAGACTCCTGACTTAATGGAAATGGGTGATCCAGGTCGGTTGTGCCAAAGATGGTTCGCCCTTCCCAAGGGATGGCGAACATTGCCCGACGGTCTTTCGGGTGCATCAGGGTCACGGCATAGGGGATGGGCAGATCGTCAAAGCTGAAAATTAGATGGGAACCTCGCAAAGGTCTCACCCTTCCTTGCCTGCCGAGTTGCTCGCGCAGTTTGTCTGTCCAGGGTCCGGTGGCATTGATGACCGCTTTGGCTTTCAGCTCAAGCGTGCCCATTTGCGCTCCGGATTGGTCTTCCACTGCCACACCGCAGACATGACCGTCTTTGGTTCTGAGAAGTTCCGCTACCCTGGCGTAATTCAATGCCGCCCCACCTGCCTCACGAGCCTCCTGGATCAGGCGCAACACCATGCGGCTGTCATCCAGGAGTGCGTCCTGGTAGAGGTAAGCGCCTGCCATTCCCTTGGGCTTGAGGATTGGGATAACCTCACGCAGCTGTTTGAGGTTGAAATGCCGGTGCTGCCACTTTGGAGCCATCAGGTCATAAATAACCACGCCTGCGCGAATCATGCGCTTTTGCCTGGCATCCGCGCCATATGGCAAAACGAATCCGAGCGGTGTCACCAGCTCCTTCGCCTGCTTCAGCAGCACTTCACGCTGCCGCACAGACTCGAACGTGACGTCATACTGCCTGCTGCGCAGGTACCGGAAGCCGCCATGGACTAATTTTGACGATTTTGAGGAGGTCCCACTGGAGAAATCCGCCGCTTCGAGCAGAAGCGTCTTTAAACCTCCGCTAACTGCCCGTTTGAAGATGCCGGCGCCTGTGATTCCACCGCCAATGACGATGAGATCCCAGTTTTGCTCCAGGAGTGACCAGACTTGCTGTCGTGTTTCAGGATGATTCATGCAATCTTCCTTTAGAAGTTATCGATCTTTGCCAAAATCCAAGGCAATCGTCCATGACCCTTACGGTTCGGGTGACAGCGCTTTCCGCATCCTTCTGCCGGGCATCTTCAAGCAGACCTTGGTAAAAAAGTTGAGAACATTTGCGCGCGTCAGCATCAGCAAAGTAATCCAAACCGGCCTGGTAAGATAGCTTGCGGTAGCCGTTGTAGATCAAGGTGAAAATTGGGTTACCAGAAAGCAGTGTGAGCTGGTGATGCAATTCCTGATCCGCCTGGGCATAGGCTTCGGGAGTGTCGGGCAGATCGGTGTAGGTTTCAAGCAGGCTGATGAGCGCATCGCTGGCGCGTAAGATTGCCAGGCGGGTGTAAGCTGGCGCCAGCGCGGAGCGTACTTCGAGGAGATCGGTAATGAAGCTGTGGGTGAGAACTTCTGGCTGCTGGGAAAGCGCATTAAGCATAACCAGGTTACCTTCTTTCCAGAAGTCACTGACAAGCGTGGATTTTCCCTGGTGAATTTGAATCCAGCCGTCGCGCGCCAGGCGCTGCAGCGCTTCACGCAGGGTTGGTCTGGTGACGCCGAGAGCTTGCGCCAGCTCACGTTCGGGAGGTAATGCGCTGCCGATCGGAAAACTGCCGTCCAATATTGCGGCAAGCAGCTGCTTTTCAGCCAGGTCGGTTGGTTTTTGGGGGGTGATCCAAACAGGTTGCGTTGACAAGAGCATCTCCATTGATAAGTGGTTAGAGGTCTTACCAGTTAAGAGAATTCTATAACAATTTCTTAGTTCTGTAAAGAAGAGATTGCTAAAATCTGACCCGGTGGAGCGGGAGGAGTAAACCCCTCCCGAACGGGTGGGCACCCATGCAAACAAGGTACTATGTTGGTCCATCTTGCCAGTGACTGGTAAAATTATCGTATTCAAGGAGAAACTATGAGCGTCAAACACATCCAGGACATCCCAATCGAACCAGTTCCAAACGCAACCGGCGTAAGCAAAGCAATCCTGATATCTTCAGAAGAAGCACCCAATTTCGCCATGCGTAAGTTCAGCATCCAGCCCGGGGGAAGCATGCCGCTGCACACCAATAAGGTCGAGCATGAGCAGTATGTGCTGCGGGGCAAAGCCCGTGTGCGCCTGGGCGAGGAAATCTTCGAAGTAAGCGCGGGTGATATCGTCTTCATCCCTGCTGACCTGCCCCATTATTACGTTAACATCACTGATGAACCCTTCGAGTTCATCTGCCTGGTGCCCAAGAGGGAAGATGTAACCACCCTCCTCTGATCGGCACGCTTCACAAGGAGTTGTAAAAATGCCGCGCCCCGCTTCCCCAATTGCTACCGATCACGTCATCCTTGCACTGTTAGACGAAAAACCCATGCACGGATACGAAATCCATCAGCGGATTGCCTCCATGCCTGGCATCAAAAAAATCTGGACTCTTAAACAGGGTCTGCTTTACGCCAAACTGGAGAAATTGAAGGAAGCCGGTCTGCTTGAGGATGCCCCCGATCACCCCGAGGCCAATCCTTCGCGCCGCTACTTCCGATTAACTTCTGCCGGCAGAGAAGCCCTCAACGCCTGGATCGACTCACCCGTCACCAGGGCACGCGACATCCGCCAGGAATTTTTGGCGAAGCTGATCATTGCCCGCAAGTACTCGCTCGAACGCGCGCTTACGCTGCTAAGAGCCCAGCGTGAAATCTGCCGGCACTGGCACACCAGCCTCGCTGAACAAGCAGCCCCGCAGCAAGAGTCGGAGCTGGATGATTGGATCGTTCACTCGTACCGCTTGTTTCGGGATGAAGCCAGCCTGCGTTGGTTGGACGACCTGGAGAAATGGCTGATCAAACTCGGTTGAAAGCAGATCTACCCACATTTGCCACACCTGCACCTTTGATCCTTGCGTCAACGAATTTGCAGATCTGTCCTAAACTTTTCTCATCGCCTTGCGCCAAAGACTGAAAAATGCTCTCATGCGCTATTCTGATAGCCTTACCCCTTTTTTAAGGGTTTTCACGCAATTTGGGCATTTGTTGTAGAATGGAAGCCGACTCTAAAACAGAAAGCTGCTAACTGATGAACTCAACTGAAAGCATCCAAACACCACAAACCCGCAACGATACCCCAATCGCCTGGATCATTCGTTTTGTGAAAGGCATCCTGGCCGGTATCGGCGCTATCACTCCCGGGCTTTCCGGCGGTGTGCTCATGGTGGTGTTTGGCATCTACGAACCGCTCGTGCGCTGGCTGGCGGACATCCGCAAGAAATTTATGCCCAACCTGCGCTACTTTTTGCCCGTTGGCATTGGCGGAGTGATTGGCGTGATCGCGTTTTCGGCTGTCATCGATTTTGCCTTCGATAATTTCGCTGCCCAATTCACCTGGCTTTTTATTGGCTTTATAAGCGGCACCATCCCCTCTCTGCTTAGAACAGCCAGCGAGCAGGGGCGTAAGAACTGGCATTGGCTGCTGTTGGCTGTGTTTGCAGTTGGGATTTACTTCTTTATGACCTGGATGAAAACCATCCGTTCCGTCACGATGGAACCCAGTTTCTGGGGTTGGGTGCTCAGCGGGGCGCTGACTGGGCTTGGGTTAGTCGTGCCGGGGATGAGCCCTTCGAACTTCCTGCTTTATCTCGGTCTTTACCAGCCGATGGCAAACGGCATCAAAAACCTCGACCTGGGCGTAATCCTGCCGCTGATCCTGGGGGTCGTGTTGGTGATTTTCCTCTTCGCGCGCGTGGTTAGCTGGCTCTTCCGCAAACACCACACACTGATGTATCACATCATTATTGGGATTGTGATCGGCTCCACCGCTGCCATTATTCCATCGGGTGTAAGCGGCATTGGCGTCATCCTTGCATGCGCTTTGCTCTTTGTGGTAGGTGCTGCTGCTTCCTTTGGGCTGGCGAAACTGGACGAAAAACACCCGCACGAGTCGCTGTTTTAGGCTTTTAGTGGCTGGCAATCAAGTAATAGTGATAATAATTCTGTAATCAACGAACTTACAGGCTGCAGTCAAAGGACTCAGTCAGCCCTTTGCCAAAGCGGAAAATGTGCTCCACCTGTGCTTTGCCGTCCGCGTGCTGACATGCGATCGCCAAATTATCCAGAACAAAGCGCCATTCCAGGTTTTGTTGTTGGAGGTGTGCAGTTACCTCATCCAGCATTTCCCAGCTAAGGTCTTCCCCCGCCAGGGTGATGTGCGGGTGCCAGCTTTCGGGGGAATAAAGCGGAGAAGGATCAAGAGTAAGGGGTAATAACTGCTGCCAAATCGCTGCGTGTAATTCCAATAGTCTGGGCGATTTGCTAACTTCAATGAAAAGGATGGGTGAAGTGCTGCTGAAGTGATTAAGTCCTTGGGTGCAGACTTCGAAGGGCTCCTGCTTTGTAGTAAGCTCATGCAAAATGGAAATGACTTTTTCTTCCTGATAACCTTCACCCAACTGCCAGGTGATATGCGGGATAGGGGTGATGTGAACATAACTCAATCCAAAGTCGTCTTTAAGTAAATCCCAAATCTGCTCGACCTGGGTGTTGTAGGGCTCCGGTAATAACGAAAAGACTGCCTGCATGCTTCCTCCTGAACACCATTTTACCATCGGAGTCCCCTGGCTTCCTCAGGAATATACAGTAATGATTTGGAGTGTGTCGGAATGCTATAATCCTTTGAAAAGACCCAATGAATTAGGAGTTCACATTATGCTAAAAATTAAAACTAACTATACACCGGAAAAAAACACTCTTGAAACTGACCGCGCTGTCGTTGGAATCGGGCCCAATCCAGGCGAACTTTTCCCTTATGACTTTATATTGGGAGCCCTGAGCTCATGTTTTTACTACACGCTGATCGAAATCCTGGAAAAGAGAAAAGAGAAAATCCCTTCCATAGAGATCATTGTTACTGGGGAGAACCGCAAAGAAGTGCCAACAACCCTCGAATGGGTAAACCTGGAATTAATCGTCACGGGTGAGGTAAACGAACAACAATTCCTGCGCTCTGTAGACCTGGCTGGAAAGTACTGCTCAATCCACGAAACCATCAGCAAAGTAGCAAAAATGAGCCATGAGGTGAAATTCATTCCCTCAGCTTAAGAACGTCATCTAAATAGAGGGTTCTCTCTAAGGCGCTTATTTCAAGATGATTGGCAGAGAATATCCATAGCCAGGAGAAACCCTCATCCCATACAAAACATCGGTGCCGGTAAGGTTTGCAAAAGCAGGTTCTGCTTTAACATAAATAATTTCATTTTTTGGGACCATCACACCCAGGCTGGTGCTGCTGTTGACGGCTGGCGCAGTTGCGCTGCCCAGGAGTGTGCTGCCGTCAGCAGCATAGACCGAGACGCGCACCGCCGCACCCCCATTTATTGTGCGCGCAAAAATGAAATAACGGTCATGATCACCCGTCCAGAACTTGAACCAGTCCGCATCTCCCAATCCGCAGATATCACGCTGGTGTTCCACCCCCAGGCTGATAAACACAGCCGTGGCGGCACTGTCATCCTGTTCGGCCGCATCCTCAACACAGGTGGCGGGCGTGGTCACGGTCACTTCGGCTACATCCCCTGCCGGCCAGGCTTCCGCCTGCCCGTTGGCATCAATCGCGCGCATCCGAAAGCCATAGCTTCCGCCTGGAACTCCAACGAACCACATTGCACGTGCCCCTGCAGGATACGTCATCTGACGAGCAGTGGACCATGCCTCAGGTCCACTGCGCCATTGGATCTGGAAAGAAGAGATAGCTACGCCCGACTCGGTTGCTGTCCAATTAAGCTTAAATGCCGTGCCATCGTAAGTGGTCGGCGTTGTCATCTGGCTGACCGGCGGAGGACAAGCGTGATCCACCTGGATCGTGCGGCGGGAAAGCAAGCCAACCACGTTGCCCTCGTGATCCCAGATTTTCAGGGCAACTTCAAGCGGTCCGTTCAGGGGTCCCGCCTGGCACAAGTTCACATCCCAATCAAACACGCCTGTAGAGCTTGGATTGCTGACCCGCGGGGCGATCTCACGCCAACTTCCGCCGATCAACCCCTGCAGCACCGCGGTTTTGACGCGCACGTCATCCTGCGTGCTGGCGGTGACATCCATCAAGGGGGTGCTCCCGGTTGCCACCACCGCGCCAGGCACAGGGCGTGTGAGCTGCCCGGTGGGAGGGTTTGCGCCAACATTGCCCGAGACGAACCAATCATTATTTGGGTTCAGCGGGTCTGCCCTGTTTCCGATGCACTGTGTCGCGCCGTCATAGATGGGCAGGTTTGTGACCTCATAGCAGGTGCGTGGAATGCCGTTATTGATCGCCACGTCTGTAAAGCGCACATCCACTGATCTTCCCCAAGGATAGCCATCGGAAGCGTACCAAAAGGACGGAACCACCATGAAGTGAACATGCTCGGAAGTGCTGTAGCCGGTATCATCCGTGTCGCCGATGTAAGCTCCCCTATCGACGGTCACCCCCGGGACGAGGTGGTTGGGGACGGTGGCGTAAGCAAGATGAAGATAGATCTGGTACACCCCACTTGCGGTATCATACAGCACAATGTAATTGGTGCAGCTAGTATTGCCGTCCGCGCAGCTGTCTCGCGAAGAGACAACCGTGCCTGCCCGGGCTGCAACCAGGGGGAAATGACCCACGTCGGTGAAGTCGTAGGCGTACTGGCAGAACTCCTGGGCACAGCTTGGATAGCCAAGAGGAGGATAATTATGAAAGTGCAGAACAGATCCCTCGAGCTTGTGGGCAGTGCCCGCCACATAGGGAAGGTAATAACCCCAGATGGTCTGCAGGCTTGGGGCTGGAGCTTGCGCGTTGGCAGATTGGAACTCCGCTGGCAAATATCCTTCAGGTAACTGGCTAAGGACCTCGTCCCAGCCCGGGTCGCCTCTGAGCAGCACCTGCCAGCTAACGTCGTTCCGGATTGCCAGGACGATGCCGGGTTCTGTGGCGAGGATCCGCCCGCTGTAGTCGCGCAGCGCCAGCCAGAGGACTGCGGATTTTCCGTCAGGGGAGATAAAGGCCTCATCCAGCACCGGCTCGAACAAATTTATGATTGGGTCGTCGTTATTGACAGACGCAAATCGGTCATACCGCGCTTGGTATGCCTCCCACAACGCCTGCTTGTCGGTATCACTCGCAATTCCCGGTGGCGTCGGCGCGGCAGAGACAAGCAAAGTTAAGGCAAGCAAACTTAACGCCGCTATTCGCCAAACCTTAACGCGCTCCGGGTTCAATACTTTCACTAATCCAAAAAAAGAAAACACAGTTCTTATTATGCAAGTATTGGACCAGGGATAGTCGCAATGCAAACAGTTTAGATTGCTTCGTACCTCACTATGACGGGAAAGGTCATATGGAGACCTTCGGTCGATTCCCGTGCACGGTCGCCCTGGATTAAAAACCAGGGTAGGCAAGACCGGCACGATCAGAAACTGTCATTGCAAAAGTCTGTAAATCTGTCATTGCGAACTTCTTTTGTGA
>DJGU01000138.1:909-16278 GCA_002432795.1 Anaerolineaceae bacterium UBA5838 | reverse complement strand
TTGGGTCTCGGTCTCTATTTCGCCTTTCAGAAAGAGGGGGCGATGATCCTATATTCTTATATCTGCCTGATTGTGGGTTTCCTACTGACGCAAATCGGTATTAATTTTGTAAATCGTTACGGACGATCGCCGCGTTATGATGAAATTTTTGGCACAGCCTTTGAAAAATTGCGGCATGATTACACCTATTATGTATACAGCTCACCGCTGCCAATGCTCCTGGTGGGTCCCTGCCGTATTTGGATGCCGATCCCCGTCAATGCCACAGGCGAATTGAGCTATCAGGACGGGAAGTGGGTACACAAGACCCGGAACCGCATCCAAAAAATGATGGGGCAGGACAGCGTCGGCAAGCCAGACAAGGAAGTTGCCGAAGCCTCTGCAATTCTAAGCAAGTACCTGACAGAAAAAGGCATCCCGGCTGAGATGCATCCAGAACTGAAGCCAATCATGGTAGTCTACCTGAAAGAAACTCAGCTTATCGATGTCTCGACTGCGCCCTACCCTGTGGTGGAATTAGAGGACCTGAAGCGCTATATCCGCCGTGTTGACCGGGAAGCATGCACTGATCCAATCAGCCCGGAAATAGCTGGGAAGTTGCATGAAGCGCTGGCAAACGGGCTGGTTGAGTCTGATGCCAACGGGGCAGAGTAGTAGATAATTTATTCTTTTGAACCATTGAAGAAACAGCGTATTTCACGCTGTTTCTTTTTAATGACGTTTTTTCCGCCTGTCATTAGGATTGGGTTTGTAGGGTTGATGCCATGCAAAGCCTCCCCTTGCGGGATGCGTCAACCATTGCAGTGTAAAGGGTGAAACATTGAAGAAAAGGCGGGTTAATGAGGAACAGGCGCGCGAGTGAGGAACAGGCAGGCTAATGAGGAACAGGCAGGCCTGTTCCCTACATCGTTGAGCGATTATGCGGTCAATTCGTGAGGGTTGTAGGGTTGATGCCGTGCAAAGCCTCCCCTTGCGGGATGCATCAACCGGCGGGGTAACGTGGGAAAAGCATTGAGGAAAAGGCGGGTTCACGAGGACCGGGCGAGCAAGTCAGGAACAGGCAGGCCTGTTCCCTACAGGAAATATTGATTGTGCTTCACCGGAAAAAATTACTTCTTTTCTTCTTTGATCAAACCAGTAAACTTTCGCAGTTGGTAGACCTCTCGTTCGGTCAGATTGCGCCATTCACCAGATTTGAGCTTCCCAAGTTTAAGATTGGCTATGCGCACACGTTTGATCTGCGAAACTGGCAGTCCTATACGCGCACCAACTTTGCGGATTTGCCGTTTTTTGCCCTCGTGCATGATGATCCGCAGCCAGGCTCCGTTGCTATAGCTACCCATGATCTCCACCTGTGCAGGCAGCGTGCGAGTACCATCCTCCAAAACAACACCACGGCGCCATATTTCAAGCTGCTCCTGGTCCGGAGTTTTGATCACAAAAACCTCATACTCCTTCTCATGGTGATAGCGGGGATGGGTCAGGCGATTAGCCAATTCACCATCATTGGTCATCAGTATCAAGCCCTCGCTGTCAAGATCCAACCTCCCAACCGCAAAAAGTGGTTCAGAGATCCCGATCAGATCGTTAACTGTGGGTCTGGGGTGGATTTCGTCGATGTCGGAAAGGTAACCTTTGGGTTTATTTAAGGCAATATAAATTCGTTCGGTTTCAATCCGAAGCAGTTTGCCGTCAACAGTGATCGTATCTTTGGCTGGATCGGCTTTGTCACCAAGATGGATGACTTTACCATTCACCTTGACGCGACCCGCTTCTATCAATTTTTCGCAGGCTCGACGCGAGCCTAAACCCGCGAAAGCCATTATTTTTTGTACACGTTCTTCCATCAGTCTTTCAATAGCCTCGTTTCTTCTGTCTCTGGCGACGGTTTTGGCTCCAACAGCCCCTCAAGATCCACCGGAGGAAGTTGCTCAAGCGATTCAAGACCGAAATGCTGGAAGAATTCGTTCGTGACGCCGTAGAGAATCGGACGACCGATTGCTTCGGAACGTCCCAGTTCTTCAATCAGACCCTTGTACAGTAAACTTTTCACCACACCATCACTGTTCACGCCCCGGATTGAGTCAATTTCCGGTCTGGTGGCGGGCTGCTTATACGCTACGATCGCCAGCACTTCGAGCGCTGCTTGCGTCAGCCGGGATGTGACCTCCAGCCCGAGAAATTTTTCGATCGTCTCAGCAAACTCAGGTGCGGTGATCAGCTGGTATTGGTTCTTTATCTTCTGGAGGCGCAGACCGTGCTCCAAAGTAAGGTGGGCGGATAAGGTTTCCAGCGATTTTTCAACTTCAGTCTTTTTTAGATCCAGTGCCTGGCTTAATTGCTCCATGGAACTCAAACCGGGAGCGGCAAAAAGTAAGGCTTCGAGCGCTCTGGTGTTTGGGTCCATTAAATTGTTCGGGTTTTCTTCGTGCATGCTATAATTCTCTCTTGTTCAGGGTCATGATTATACCCGAAACCCTGCTAAAAACTGAAAGGCCAGTTATGCTCATCTTACTTACCGGCGCAGCCGGTTTTCTGGGTTCACATTTATGTGACCGCCTGCTTAAAGAAGGTCACCAGGTGATCGGTCTCGACAATTTTGTCACTGGTGACCCGGCAAATTTAAAGCATCTTGAAGGTAATCCAAACTTCAGGTTGATGGAACAGGATGTTTCCGCGTTCATCCAGGTTGATGAACCGCTCGACTATATCCTGCATTTCGCCTCACCTGCCAGCCCAAATCCCGCTTCGCCGCTTGGTTACCCTAACCTGCCAATTCAGACTCTAAAAGCAGGAGCGCTCGGAACCTACAACAGCCTGGGTTTAGCCAAAGCGCACAAAGCGCGCTTCTTGCTGGCTTCAACCAGCGAAGTTTACGGCGACCCCACCGTCCACCCTCAAAGTGAAGATTATTGGGGAAATTGCGATCCTATCGGACCAAGATCGGTCTACGACGAAGCCAAGCGCTTTGCTGAAGCCCTGACGATGGCATATCACAACGTGCATGGGGTCAGAACGCATATCGTGCGGATTTTTAACACTTTCGGCCCCAGGATGCGCCTGGATGACGGCAGAGTGGTGCCAAATTTCATTCAGCAAGCCCTGCGGGGAGAGCCATTGACGATTTACGGCACCGGTGAGCAGACACGCAGTTTTTGCTATGTCAGTGACCTGATTGAAGGCATCTACCGCCTGATGATGACCGATGAACACTTACCGGTCAATATCGGCAATCCGATCGAAACCTCCATCAAAGACTTTGCCCTGACCATCAATGAGCTTTGCCAGAATCCCAGTGGAATTAGCACCATTTTTACTGACACTCTTGGAGATGATCCCCAACGCCGCCAGCCGGACATCACGCGTGCCAGAAATATTCTGGGTTGGGAACCGCAAGTTGAGATGCGCGACGGGCTCAATCTCACAATCGATTACATGCGTCAAAAACTGGGCTTACCCACCAGGCAGGTTTGAGCGTCTGATGGGTATGCTGCGTGTCGTTGGAGGGTCTGCCAAGGGGCTGAGACTCAAACATGTGCCGGGTGATACAACGCGTCCGATCACTGATCTGGTGAAAGAGTCGCTCTTTAATATTCTCGGGGGCGAGGTGCTTGATGTGCGCATGCTGGACCTGTTTGGGGGGACGGGCGCGGTCGGAATTGAAGCCCTCAGCCGGGGCGCAAAAGAAGTGATTTTCCTGGATACCAGCCGCCTGGCGGTCAGGACGATCCGAGATAATCTTTCCACAACGCATTTTACTGACAAAGCCAGCGTGTTACAGGCAGATGCCTTTAGTTGGTTATCCAACCAAACAGATCCGCAATTTGATCTGATTTATGTTGCTCCGCCCCAGTACAAAGGCATGTGGGAAAAAGCCATCGATTTGATCGATCAAAATCCTGCAATGCTTAGCGATGATGGGCAGGTGATTGTTCAAATCAACCCATTGGAGTGGGTTGAGAAAACCTATGCCAATTTGCAGGTTTTTGATTCAAGAAAATATGGAGACACCCTGTTGGTTTTTCTGGAAAAATCAATGGGTGAATGACATCACTAACTGACCTTCTTCTTCGTAGTGATAATGCCCCCAGAAAGGTCTTCCACTTGCGCGCTGGCGCATCACAAGCGGCAGGAGCGTGTAGAGGTCTTCTACCAAATTCAACTTTAAGGCACTATTTTGTGAATGCCACGCCAACCTGCCCTCTTCAGAAGCTTTCAGTACCCCCTGCAGTTGTTTTGCCTTGAAAACAAAGAAGACAATGCCAGGGTTTTGGGCTGTATCCACCAGCACCTGACCGCAGAAGATCCACCTCTCCGCAATCAGACCACTTTCCTCAAGCAGCTCACGCTTTGCCGCACTGAGGACTGACTCCCCTTGTTCCACATGGCCGCCCAAGCCATTCCAATAGCCAGCCCAGATTTTTTTATCCTGCGCGCCTTCCAATAAAAGGATTTGACCTGTCTCATTGACAGGGAAAATCAACACTCTGGGGGTCAGAGCATATCGCTGATTGGAAACGCCTTGTAATTCAACACTCATTTTTAATATTGATGAGCCTGCGGGCAAGCCGCAGGCTCAGATTTTCAGCTTAGTGAAGGAACATCGGCAGACCAAGAATATTCTTGACCTTGGGACGATAAGCTTCTTTATCGTAATAGAGGTCCACGTCCACTTGACGCTTGCCGCTGATGACTGTCTCAACCGGGACCACGGAGTAGTTGCCGTCAGTGATTCCCACTAAATGACCAAAATTATTCTTCATCGTCAACTGCATAGCCAAACCGCCATAGTTCATAGCAACCATGCGGTCAAGCATATCGGCAGCGCCGCTGCGAACCAGGTAACCGAGTTTTTGGTACATTGTGTTGTAGCCGGTGAGAATCTTGATTTGATCCGAAAGCACATCTCCGATGCCTCCGAGTTTACGGTGTCCATAGGCGTCCATTTCGCCTGATTCAACGATCTCCCCGCCATCTGTGTGAGCGCCTTCAGAAATGACACACAACGAATAATGCGCAGGACTGTTGCGCTTGTCAGAAGCCAGCAGCTCTGCCACTTCCTGCGTGTTAAATGGGACTTCGCAGATGATCGTACGATCCACATAACTCAAATAGCCAGTAATCAATGCAGTCTCACCTGAATTCCGCCCGAAGAGTTCCACAACGCCAATGCGTTCATGCGAACCAATGGAGGTGCGGAAATTTGTGATGAGATTGACTGCCTGCGTGACAGCGGTGGAAAAACCAATACAATATTCTGTCCCCAGCACATCGTTATCCATTGTTTTAGGAATAGCGTTCAGATTAACGCCCTCTTTTACCAGGCGGGCAGAGTAACTGAGGGTGTCATCACCACCAATGGTGATCAGGGAGTCAAGCTTGAGATGATCGATTACATTGAGGATATAATCTGTGTAATCAGTAATTCCTTCCATCTCATCCACAACCGTACCCCATTTGCTATCGCGTAAAAACTCAGGGGTATCCTTGGCGCGCACTTTGGAGGGATTAGTGCGGGAGGTATGCAGGAAAGTACCGCCAGTGCGGTCCACGCGGCGAACTGCCGTGGGGTTCAAATCTCTGATGTACAGTTCATGGGTTGCAGCATCATTTATGTCATAACCCAATAATCCAAGCCATCCCCTTCGAATACCGACGATCTCGTAATCCCCGTCAAGGCTGTTCAGAACAACTGATTTTATTGCAATATTCAAGCCAGGGACGTCTCCGCCTCCAGTCAGGATACCAACTCTTTTCTTTGCCATTTCCTGCTCCTTCTTAATCTTGTAATGAGTCAATCAGGGCTTTAGGACTGACGGTTGCCCACCACCTAAACCACTGCAAGCCTAAAAATGTTATTATGGGCAACAAGAGGATGACCAGAGACGATTCCTCGGTCGACCAATTTTGAGTGATTTGAAAACGACGCCAATGAATAAAAATCAAGGCTAGGTAAGTTACCCAGAAAATAATTCTACCAGAAACGCGCCATTTCTCTATTAAATATTTGAATACGCTGAAAAGTGGCGCAAATAACCAAATGAGATAGATGCCTTCGGAAGTTAGATTGAAAAGATAGAGCAGATTCAGGGTCAACATCAGTTTCCAATGAAATCCGCGCCTTTCGCGTTCCCCGATGCCATACCATTCCACCAGCATCATGACCAACACCACCAGGCTGAGTATTATAGCGATTTGAGCGCTTGCTCCGGGGATTAGTTCCCCAAAAACAATCAGAGGTGTTCGAACCCATGAGAAATCCGGAAATAAGCGCAGGTAGGCTGCAAACCACTCTGCCACCCAGCCCGGGAAGAGGATCAAAGACACAAGAATCAAAAAGGCAATCGAACTGAAAAAAATCTTTGCCAGGGAATTGTCTCTGCGGGCACCAAGCCAGATCATGAACAGGATTACCAGGAAGAGGCTGAGCGGCACCATCCAAACAGAGAGCGCGAAAAGCAAACCCGCCATCGTGCCTTGCCGTTCACGCGCCAGGTGAACAGCCAACAGTGTCAGAAAGATATATGGCGCATTAACACCGATCACCAAAACTGTTTTGAATAAGGGGTAGAACACCAATGCGAGAATTGAAGTTATCAATAGTTCTACCGTGCTCATCTTCAAACCTGCCATACGGACCGAGAGTGCCACACTGAGTACCAGACTGAGCTCGATCAAAGTCATCCAGATCGCCCTGGCGATGTTATAGGGAACAAAGCTTATGGGAAGATAAAATAGCACAAACCAGGCAGGGTCCACAAACCGACCTTGACTCAAGCCAAAAGGTTCATTCCCATTCTCATCAAGCAGCTCAAGGGTTGCCTGGTGCGTGGAGTCACTATAGGGAGATGAGCCTGATTGCATCCATTCCCTGGCTGCTACCCACCTGGGAGCAAAATCGTCCTGCAAAAGAAAAGTAGAACTCAAGCGCAGATTTAATAACGTCGCTCCTACCAGCACGAATAAAATCAGTATTGGAAGCCAAACATTAGCAGTTTTCTTTAGAAACAAATCATCATACCTTTCAAAGCCCGATTCTATCTTTATCCACCAGCGAGGTCAAATGCTCCCTGTTCGAAATCGCGAGGAATAGTTGATAATGACCCTTTTTATAAATCGAGGAAGTGAAAGATAAACTCTCGAGATAATCCGATATCAGGACAAAGTATTCTGCCAGTAGGTATACACGAAATTTCTAAAAATGGACTGGTAGCAGTGCTACCTTCTCAATCCCATTTGTGAAATTTTTATTGACAGGCACTTGTGAAAATGGTAACATTCTTGAAAGTGAGCATAACATCTGCCCACTTACTTGGTTAGCTTCGAACATATCAGACCGGTTATGTGGAGAGCTGGTCGCAATATTTTCCAAACAGCAAACCAATATCGCCATTTCCTTAACAAAAGAAAATAAGGAGTAACAGATGAAAAGTAAGAAGTTTCTAGTTCAAATGGTACTGTTGATTATGAGCTTTGTATTGATATTTTCAAGCACAGCTTGCCGATCAACTGAAGTACCTCCCGCAGAGCAGCCCGCTGAGACGGAGCCTGTAGTAGAAGAACCGGAAGAAAAGCCCTACAAGATAGGGATCATGACCGGAACTGTCTCCCAGGGTGAAGAGGAATACCAGGAAGCCATGAACCAGATCGCCAAATATGGCGATATGATCGTCCATGCCACCTATCCTGACAACTTCTCCACAGAGACCGAAACGACAATCTCCCAAGTCGTGCAGATGGCTTCTGACCCTGATGTGAAGGCGATCGTCTTTGTGCAGGCAATCCCCGGTGCTGCAGCAGCCATTGAGAAAGTTCGGGAAATCCGACCTGACATGCTGTTTGTAGCCGGTGTTCCTGCTGAAGATCCTCCCATCATTGCAGAAAAAGCAGACATCGTATTGCAGGTTGACGAAATCTCGATGGGTCGCACCATCCCTGAACTGGCTGCCAAGATGGGTGCCAAAACCTTCATCCACTACTCATTCCCCAGGCATCTGTCCTATGCGACTATTGCCCGGCGGCTTGAGATCATGAAGGAAACCTGTGCGGAATTAGGGATCGAACTGGTGGAAGTCAACGCTCCAGATCCAACCGGTGACGCAGGCGTCTCAGGCGCACAGCAGTTTATTACTGAGGACGTTCCACGGCAGATCGCAACCTACGGCAAAGACACAGCCTTCTTCTCCACGAACTGCGCCATGCAGGAACCTCTCATCCGGACCATTTGGGAAAACGGTGCGATTTATCCACAGCAGTGCTGCCCAAGCCCCTATCATGGGTATCCCGCTGGTTTGAACATTGATGTCAAGGGTCACGAAGGCGATGTACAGTACATGCTGGATCAAATTGCCATCAAGCTGAAGGAAAAGGGTCAGGAAGCCCGCATGTCGACCTGGGGTGTTCCCATCAACATGTTGATGATTGACGCCGGTGTCCGCTTCGCGATCAAATTTGCGGAAGGACAGGTCACCGATCCAAGAGACACAGAAGCTTTCATTGCAACCTTGAATGAAGCCTCTGCCGCACGTGGTTTGGGCGATCTGACAGTGACAAACTACAACGAAGACGGCGTTAACCTGCCCAACTTCCTGATGTTGCTGGCTCCTTTCTATGATTTCTCGCAGTAGAGAGATCCTGACTAACGACTAAACTCCACAAAGCGCCGGCTTGCAGAGCGCAAGCCGGCACTTCTTTTTGAAAACAGAAGAAGGAGGCACAGTATTGGAAGACCAATATTTGTTGTCAATGAATAATATTTCCAAAGAATATTATGGCAATCGGGTTCTGAAAGGCGTTAACCTCAAAGTCAAACCGGGAGAAATCCATGCCCTGGTAGGAGAAAACGGTGCTGGCAAATCCACCTTGATGAATATTCTTTTTGGTATGCCCGTTATATACTCCACAGGAGGATTTGAAGGGGAAATCCAGATGAGTGGCGAATCAACATCCATTGATTGCCCACACACTGCCATGAACTGTGGAATTGGCATGGTTCACCAGGAATTCATGCTTATCCCTGAATTCAATGTCACAGAAAATATCAAGCTGGGCAGAGAAATTGGTGAACCTACCGCCTTCAGCAAGATTTTTGGCAATTTACTTGACAAAATGAATTGGCCACAGATGTCCAGGGATGCCCGAAAGGCTCTGGATAGCATCGGGATGATGAACATTGAAGAATATGCCAAGGTGGCAGGAATGCCGATTGGTTATAAGCAATTTGTCGAAATCGCCCGTGAAATTGATAAAACTGGAATAAAGTTGCTGGTTTTCGACGAACCTACCGCTGTTTTGACTGAAGGCGAAGCGGACCGACTCTTGGAGATTATGCGGTTGATTGCTCAGAAAGGAATTGCAATCATCTTTATTACCCACAGGTTAACTGAGGTTATGGCTGTAGCTGATAGTATGACTATTTTGAGGGATGGTGAATTTGTAGCCCGTAAAGATGTCAAGGAAATTAACCTGGCAAGAATTGCTGAACTCATGATCGGTCGAAAGGTCGATAAACTGGTTGACGACAGTCTTTTAAGAAGCCGGGATCTGTCAGATGACAAAATCGCGCTCGAATTCAAAAATTATCACGTGGACATGCCAGGCGAACGCGTGAAAGGCATGAACATCAAAATCCGTGAAGGTGAGATCTTTGGGTTCGGTGGACTAGCAGGACAGGGCAAAATTGGTATCGCCAACGGCATCATGGGTCTTTTTGATACGCAAGGGGATGTCTACGCTTTTGGAAAACGCCTGGATCTCAGCAAGTTGGGTGAAGCCCTCCGCAATGATATTGCCTTTGTTTCGGAAGACCGAAGAGGTGTTGGTTTGCTGCTTGGCGAATCGATCGAACGGAATATCACCTTTTCAGCAATGCAGATTAAAGATGAATTTCTGACACACATAGGCCCCATCAAACTTTTGGATAAAGCCAAAGCGGATCAACATACCCGGGACATGATCAAACTGCTGGATATCCGCTGCACTGGAACTTCCCAAGCGGCTGGCAGTCTTTCGGGAGGCAATCAACAAAAAGTCTGCCTTGCCCGGGCTATCACAATGGACCCGAAAATTTTAATTGTTTCAGAACCAACCCGCGGTATTGACATAGGCGCGAAAAAACTGGTTTTGGAGTATCTTACAAAAATTAATCGTGAACAGGGAACAACGATTGTGATGATCAGTTCAGAATTGGTGGAACTCAGATCTCTGTGCGACCGCATAGCGATCGTCTCTGAAGGAAAAGTTTTCTCGGTAATGAAGCCTGATGATTCTGACGCGGCATTTGGTTTGGCCATGGCAGGTGTCAGAGAGGAGGAAGCCGCATGAAAACCTTGAAGAATATTTACGAGAACATCGGACTGCCAAGATTAATTATCGGTTTGTTTTTCATCTTCCTCGTTGTTACATCGATAGTTCTGGGGTTTTCACCAGCCGCATTATTTAGCGATGTTCTCAGGCGCTGGTTAATGTATGGAACATTGGTGTTAGCAATGGTTCCAGGTATTCAAAGTGGTATCGGATTGAATTTTGGCATATCGTTGGGTATTTCCGCAGGACTTTTGGGTTCAGTTTTTGCAATGGAAATTAGTTTTCTCAGAAACTGGAACGAAGTGCTGGGGGCTGGCGCGCCCTGGTTAACACTTCTGTTAGCCCTTTTATTTGGGATAATCATGGCAGCAATTTTGGGGACTCTCTACGGTATGCTTCTCAACCGGGTCAAAGGCTCAGAAATGACAGTCTCCACTTATGTTGGTTTTTCTGTGATTGCCTTCATGAACATCGTTTGGCTCTCGCTCGCATTTAAAAATGGTGAGTTGAGCTGGCCTCTTCAGGGCCGGGGCTTGCGCAACACAGCCAGTCTTTCAGGCAGCTTCGGAGGTTTATTAAGCAATCCGGATGTGGTCCAGTCAACGCAGCCGGCGTGGCTGCATTGGTTAGCTTTCAAAATTGGAGATTTTACTGTTCCGCTTGGATTGATTTTAGTCTTTGCCCTGCTGTGTTTCATTATCTGGCTATTTTTCAGAAGCAAACTTGGTATTGCCATGAGCGCCGCAGGTGAAAATCAATTATTCACCACCACCACGGGCATCAATGTGGACGGAAAACGCATTCAGGGGACAGCAATTTCAACCGTTCTTGGTGCAGTAGGGATAATTCTCTACGCTCAGACTTACGGATTTTTACAACTTTATAATGCACCCCTGATGATGGGTTTTGCCAGCGTTGCTTCAATTTTGATTGGCGGCGCCTCTGTAAGACGAGCGAAAATCTCGCACGTTCTGATCGGCACTCTGCTTTTCCAGGGAATCCTTGTGACCGCCCTGCCGGTGGTCAATGAAGTGATTGAAATTGGTACTCTGCCAGAAGTGTTGCGGATCATTATTTCCAATGGCATCATCCTGTACGCCTTATCCAAAACGAAAGGAGGAAACCAATGAGCCAAAAAACTAACGTCTTACAAAAAGCTGGTTCTTTCCTCTTTGACAATAAAGTCATGATTGCTTTCGCAGCAATTTGTGTGGCTGCGATTGTGCTTTCCGGCAGTCCCATGACCTTCATTGTGGATGGTGTTTTCACCCGCATAACCCGTAACACCTTTACAGTGCTGGCTTTGATTATTCCTGTCCTGGCCGGTTTAGGCTTGAACTTTGGCATAGTGATTGGTGCCGTTGCAGCCCAAATCGCTGTATTCTGCGTTGTATACTGGGGCTTTGGTGGTTTTAGCGGCATGCTACTGAGCGTGTTAATTGCTACCCCGCTGGCTGTGCTATTTGGTTATCTGGTGGGTAAACTTTTCAACCGCATGAAAGGCGCGGAGATGATCGCCGGGCTCATTCTGGGCTACTTTGCTGATGGTTTATACCAGTTATTGTTCCTGGTTATCATCGGTGGAATTATCCCGGTCAACAATCCCAAATTGATTATTTCTGGAGGAGTGGGGGTCAAAAACACGATCGATTTGACGGGTAATCTGAAATATGCGATCGATTCTGTGCGGATGGTAGATATCGTCACGGTTTTATTTTATGTGGTGTTGGCTATCACCGCCATTAAAGTTGTCTTGCATCTGCTCAAAAAATATCAGCTGCACAAAGGCGATTTCATCCTCTTTGGGGTAGTCGGGCTTTTGTTTGGCATCTCCTATATACCCGTTATCGAAAGGTTCCTTTCCACTGACCGCCTGGGGCTGTTGGATGCTCTGACGGCGGTGCTGATAGTTCTGGCAGTCGTGCAGATCATCAAAATCGTCAAATCGATCTGGATTGACAAAAAACCCGCCAAAAACTTGGTCAAACCGATATTGGCATTACTGGGTTACGGTCTGATCTTCGGTCTGACCTTTATTCCTGAGATCGAAAACGTGCTTTTGTTCGTCAAGTTGCCAGTTTTGCCGTTTCTCTTAATTGCGGGATTGTGCTGGTTTAATCATAAGATTCTATCCACACGCCTGGGGCAAAATATGCGCACGGTAGGACAGAGCCAGAGTGTCGCAATGGCTTCGGGTATCAACGTAGATCAGACCCGTGTGATTGCCATGATCATTTCTACTGTTTTAGCAAGCTGGGGACAATTGATCTTCCTGCAAAATATCGGCACTTTTTCAACATACGGCGCTCACACCCAAATCGCGCAATTTGCCATCGCAGCCCTGCTGGTTGGCGGCGCCTCGGTGCAGAAAGCCACGAACAAGCAGGCCATCATTGGCGTCATTCTGTTCCATACACTGTTTATCGTAGCTCCGCAAGCTGGCAAGCAACTGTTTGACAATGCTCAAATTGGTGAGTACTTCCGGGTCTTTGTTTCCTACGGCGTTATCGCTTTGTCGCTGGCAATGCATGCCTGGAAGCAATTTAAGAAAGAAGTTCAACCCCCAACAGAAGGAATCGACTTGGGAAATTCTGCCCTATCCCCAATGGCTGAGAAACAGCAAATTCTTGATTAATAGCATTCTAATAGTAGAATTACTAACAAGTTTACACAAGAACACCTTCTTAGGGAGGTGTTCTTGTGTTTTTATCAAATTTATCAAGTAATTATCAATTTGGTCAACCTCTCAACTAGTTCTCATTTTGCACTTGAATTTTGTCTTAAAATATCGTACTCTATTGAAACGAAAAACAAAAACACAGAAAAGGTCCACTGCTTATACATGGCAAGATTGAACAACCAACCCATAATTGAAGAAGATTCCCCCTCATCATCTCTAAACCGCCTTCTGGATTTTGCTCGAAAAAAGTCCTACGTGACTAACGATGATATCCTGCAATTCTTCCCGGAAGTCGAACAAGATATTGACCAGCTTGAGGGCGTCTATAATGCCCTCAGCAATGCCGGCATCCGCATCAAAGAAGACGACATGCCCGGAAACGAACCCTCCGATAAGGAGTTGTCAGAAACGGCAGATGAGGAACCCACCATTGATGACCTGGCAAACATCGACACCGATGACACAATTGGTCTATACCTGAAAGAGGTTAGCCGGGTGCCGTTGCTGAATGACATCGAAGAAGAGGTTGTTCTGGCGCAACGAATCGAACGAGGTCGAATTGCCAGGGCTGAGCTCGCCCAAGGGAACCTGAGCAACAAAAAACGCCAGGAACTTTTGCGCTTTATTGAAGATGGCAGCGAAGCCCGCGACCATCTCATCACCGCAAATTCCCGCTTAGTCATCAGTGTCGCCAAGAAATACATGGGGCGCGGTGTTCCTTTTTTGGATCTGATCCAGGAAGGAAACATCGGCTTGATTCGCGCTACCAAGAAATTCGAGTATCAGCGCGGACACAAATTCAGCACCTACGCCACCTGGTGGATCCGCCAGGCTGTCACCCGCGCGATTGCCGACCAGGGCAGAACCATTCGCGTTCCAGTGCACATGGGCGATCAAATCAACAAACTTTTGCGCGTCCAGCATCAGCTCACCCAGAAACTGGGGCGGGATCCATCGGTTGAAGAATTAGCGGAAACGCTGGAAGTACTGCCAAAGAAGGTCGAAAACATGATCCAGGTTGCCCGCCGACCGCTTTCCCTGGAGACACCTACCGACGATGAGGAAGATTCCGTGCTCGGTGACTTCATCGAAGATGACGAAGCTTCTCCTCCGGATGAAACCGCCACCTTCAACCTGCTGCGCGAACACCTTGTGGAAGTGTTGGACTCCCTTCCTCCCCGAGAAGTGCGCATCCTGCAGTTGCGTTACGGTTTGCTGGATGGGCAGGCATACACTTTGGAAGAAGTTGGGCGAAAAATGGGCGTCACCCGGGAACGCGTGCGTCAAATTGAAGCCCAGGCACTCACCCGCCTGCGTCACCCCAGTGTGAGGCGCAAGTTGCGCGATTATCTCGGAGACTAGCTGTGACGGAGCAAAAAAAAGAAATAACTCAACCTTTTGAGGTGAATAGTCCCACGCCCGCTCATTCCGCTGAAGAGGGTACCCAGCCAATCAAAGTTACGCCGGATGCGCCACAGGCACAACTGCCGGATTGGTTACTAAAGTTTGCCTCAAGCCCGGAGCAGTCAGTGGACGAAATTCAAGATGCTGATAAACTGGAACAACTGGCTTCATTCTCTGATGGCGTGGAAGAAGAGGAAGTATTTATTCCTCCTGCGATGCCTGGCGAGTCTGAATGGCAGGAATTATCAGAATTCCAGGATCAGGATCCACTGGATTTGGAACCAGTTGAAGAAGCACAAATTTCTACCGCAGAAATTGATTCCTTAGATGCGCCTGAAGCCGGAATGGATACAAAGCTGATCGAAGAAGCAGAAACACCATTTGCGGAGAAACCGCAGCTCGATTTGGCTGAAAGTTTCAAACAGGAAATACGCGACTTGTTCAAAGAAAATCAGCGAGAGGAAGCCCTTGCACTGATTCGTGCTAACAAGACCGATCCTGTTTTAGCGGAAGCCGCAAAGAAAACCTTACGCTCCCAACTGACGCTCACCTCAGACGCGGGCGACCTTTGGGACATCTACGATGAGCTTAACAGCTCATTGGATTAAGAAAATTCTCTGACTGGAGCATGACATGGAACGTTCTTTAGTGTTGGTTAAACCCGATGGCGTACAGCGCGGGTTGATTGGTGAGGTGATCACCAGACTCGAAAACCGCGGGCTGCGCCTTGTTGCGGCGAAATTCCTGCAGGTCAGCCCGGAGTTGGCAAAACAGCATTATGCTGTTCACGCGGGAAAACCATTTTTTGATGGCTTGATCGCTTTCATCACCTCCTCGCCTGTTATGGCAATGGTCTGGACCGGTCCCGATGCGATTATCGCCATCCGCCAGACGATGGGAAAAACCCGCGGAACTGAAGCCGACCCAGGCACAATTCGCAGTGACTATGCCATCCAAAATCAAAAGAACCTCACCCATGC
>DJGU01000138.1:0-873 GCA_002432795.1 Anaerolineaceae bacterium UBA5838 | reverse complement strand
GATTGGAAGCGCTGCACTGAGGACTGGAGCTTTTAATGGCAAAAGAAGGTTTGGATTCCTATGTAACTGTCTATAGCGCCCATGGTCGCTTGGATGCTGAGACGATCAAGGCTTTCCTTGAAGCGCAGGGCATCCCCGTTTACATCGACCAGGACACCCTGGGGCTGATCTACAGCTTTACGGTTGGTGACCTTGGCGCGGTGGGAATCAATGTGCGTCCGGAAGATGCCGAAAAGGCCAAAGAGCTTTTAGCGGCGATGGAAGAAGGCGATTTTTCGAATGAGATTTTTGTCGAAGAGGAAAATGCTGCGAACGCGCCCCACATCGGACCGCTCGAAACCGAGGATGACGAACTGAAAGGCAGAAAGAGGGTTCTTTTCCTGTGCACAGGCAACTCCGCCCGCAGCCAGATGGCTGAAGCAATCGTAAACAATGACTGCTGGGACGCGTGGGTCGCCTTCAGTGCCGGCACCGAACCGACCGGCAGAGTGAATCCATTCGCGCAGCAAGTCATCGAGGAAGCGAATATTTATCATCAGGGTCGTTCGAAATCAACAGAAGAATTTTCAGGTCAGGTCTTTGACCTGGTAGTCACCGTCTGTGATCATGCCAACGAGACCTGCCCGCTCTGGCTCAAACAGGGTGAGAAAGTTCACATCGGTTTTGAAGATCCGGCTGCGTTTGCGGGCAGCGATGAGGAAAAATTGGCAGTCTTTCGCAAAACCTTCGCCCTGATACGCGCGACCATCCCACCCTTGCTCAGCAAGTACGCAGATTGATCAATCGTTCAAGCTGTCAGAAACAGAAACTGCTCTGACTACCAGAGCAGTTTTTTTTGTTTTACCTGAGTTTCTCATTTTTCGATATTTTTTG
>DJGU01000060.1:4069-4755 GCA_002432795.1 Anaerolineaceae bacterium UBA5838 | reverse complement strand
CCGAACTACAAGATGAAGCGGATCATTTTGGAGGGAAGCATTCCCTCCCCCGCGAATCCACCTTCGGGCTGCAAATTCCACACCCGCTGCCGATTTGCCATGCCTATCTGCAAGACCGATGCTCCTGATACTCGCGAAATCGAGCCTGGGCATTTGGTGGTATGTCATCTTTACAATGAGCAAGGAACCTTAATTGAGGAAAGTTCAGAAAAAGCAATTTGACGACGACGATGGTCGTACAATCGTCGACATGAACGTCGAGGGCATGCCCTGGTACGATCGGCGCCATGACTTCGGTCGGGTGCCAGAAAGTGAGACCAACCAGCCTTCGCCGTATAGCACGGGCATGACTGACCGGGAGTTGAGATTGTATACCTGGGGCGCTGTTAAGGCAGGGCTGCTGGTTGCATCGGTGTTTGTCCTGACCTGGATTTTGCTTGTCCTGTTTATGACGAAGGTTCTTTTCAGATAAATTGAGCTTGATGAGTAACCGCCCGTTTCCGGGCGGTTTTTGTTTAAGGTAACAGAATTGCTCGTTGAAGCTTTGTGCGCTCTGTCATTTTGAGCGCGGTCTGTCATTCTGAGCGTCAGCGAAGAATCTTAGTGGTAGTGCTTCAAGATCCTTCGTTCCTCAGGATGACAAACACCCCCCTTGTGAACGGACGAAGTGCCAGCGAAGTAGGTCG
>DJGU01000060.1:3736-3996 GCA_002432795.1 Anaerolineaceae bacterium UBA5838 | reverse complement strand
GAGTGCGCAGATAAAGCGCATTCTGCCCTACAACTACGGATTCTCTGTCATTCTGTGTTCCGTCTGTCATTCTGAGCGTCAGCGAAGAATCTTAATGGTAAAGGTTCAATACCCTCGTTCCTCAGGATGACAAACACCCCCCTTATGGACGAACGAAGTACCAACGAAGTAGGTCGGAATGAGACCGCCAAATGATGTTTGTTTTTAATGAGACTGTTGCGGGCTCACTCCGACAAACCGAATACCTGCCATGCCTGTTG
>DJGU01000060.1:0-3724 GCA_002432795.1 Anaerolineaceae bacterium UBA5838 | reverse complement strand
GAGTGCGCAGATAAAGCGCATTCCGCCCTACAACCAAGCTCAGGATGACGTGTTACCTCTTGGGTTGTCCGAAGGAAAAGTTTCCATTCCCAGAAAATGTGCACGAGCCAGCTTACAGAATTTGGCAGGGTGTGAATTGTGTGCTAAAATATTGCCTACGTTGGGGCATGGTGCAATGGCAGCACATCGGACTTTGAATCCGCTGATCTTGGTTCGACTCCAAGTGCCCCGGCCTGATTTATTGTGGATACACAATCTGACGATCTAAGTATTGATGATAGCGAGGCTGACAGTCCGTTTTGGATTGCTGCCCGGCTTTTTGATTCCCGGAGTATTTTATGAAAATTGCTTCTGTAATTCTTGCCGCTGGCTTGGGCAAGCGCATGCACTCCAGCTTACCCAAAACTCTCCACACAGTCCTTGGTAAACCCATCCTTTTCCATGCCCTGGATGCCGTTTTACCCAAGGTGGACCTACCGCCGGTGATCGTAACCGGCTATGGCAGCGAACTTGTGCGCGAAGAAATCGCGCGTGCCTATGGAGAAAAGGTGAACTTTGCTTTGCAAGCGGAACAGCTCGGCACCGGACATGCGGTACGTTCAGCCGAAGATCAGCTGCGCGGTAAGGCTGACCTCCTGTTAGTCACTTTTGGCGACATGCCCATGCTACGGCCCGAATCAATCGATCGCCTGCTTCAGATTCACCATGAAACAGGCAGTGCCATCACCATGACCAGTGTGATTGGTGACCTGCCGCGTGGATTTGGGCGGGTAGTGCGCTCATTGGATGGCAAAGTGAGCGCGATCGTGGAAGAAGCCGTCGCTACGCCTGAGCAGTTGAAAATCCGTGAATACAACATCTCAGCTTACTGCTTTGACGCTGAGTGGATGTGGCAGAGCCTGGCAGAGCTCAGACCTTCGCCTAAAGGCGAGTTTTATATCACGGACCTGGTTGAAATGGCGATCTCGCAGGGTAAGGGCGTGGAAGCCATGGTGCTCGAGGATGCCGCTGAAGGGCTTGGAATCAACACCCGTGTGGATCTGGCGGATTGCGAACGGGCAATGCGCGCGCGTGTGAACCGGCAGTGGATGCTGGCAGGCGTGAGTTTTATGGACCCCGATACGACCACGGTGGAAATGGACGTGACCATCGGGCAAGACACGGTTTTGTTCCCGAATACCTATCTGCGCGGTAAGACCTCCATTGGTGAGAATTGTGCTATCGGACCCGATACCAACCTGCTGCATACCAGCGTAGGTGACCACTCGGTCATCCAATACTCGGTAGCAGAAAAGGCGACCATCGGCAGCCATGTCACAATGGGACCATTTTGCCATCTGCGCAGCGGCGCAATTCTGAAGGATTACGTTCACCTGGGCAACTTTGGCGAAGTGAAAGACTCCACGCTCGGCGAGCACACCAAAATGGGTCATTTCTCGTACATTGGCAATGCCACAATTGGGCGGGATGTGAACATTGGAGCAGGCACAATCACCTGCAATTATGACGGGAAATGCAAACATCCTACCGAAATCGGGGATGAAACATTTATTGGGAGCGATACAATGCTGGTCGCCCCATTGAAAATTGGCAAGCGGGCTAAAACGGGTGCGGGTGCGGTGGTAACGCACGACGTGCCGGATAACACCCTGGTGGTGGGAGTGCCTGCCAGACCGAAAGAAAGAAAGGATTAATGTGAGTGAAGAAATTGGGCTTTGGATAGCCCTTGCGGCGTCAGTTTTATTGAGTTTGTTGGCTTCAGGCGCGAAATCTTCCTTCACGCATGCCCGGCTGCCTTACCTGATTGGGCTGGCGAGTGGGCATAACGCGAAGGTTGAACAAACCATACAACTTTTCAGCAAAAATGGGCTTCGGACGGCTTTGCGTTTGGGCTTGATTTTTTGTCATTTTTTTGTGGCGGCGGTAGCTGCTCTGATCTCTGTCCAAATTTTTGCATTCCAAAATTATTGGCTGATCGCTCTGATCCTTTTTGGGATTTTCTTGGTCCTTAGCCTCCTGGAATTCTTAATTGAGCGTAAAATCCTGGATTCCCCAGATCAGGCGGCAATTAGGTTTACGGGTGTGGTTTCACTCATCTCATTCCTTATGTCTCCTCTAACGCGTTTGATGACTTCAGTGCTCGGGGAACATGCCGACAAGGTTACCCTGACCGTAACGGACGAAACTCTCAGGAATTGGGTGGAGAATGATCAGCCCGAAAGCACGCTTGAGAAGGGCGAGCGGGAAATGATCTATTCCATTTTTCGCTTTAGTGAGACCATGACCAAAGAAATCATGGTCCCGCGTATGGACGTGCTGGCGTTGGAGGTGAACACTACCATAAGCGACGCCCGCCACGAGTTCATCAAAGCGGGGCATTCCCGCGTGCCAGTCTATGAAGATTCGATCGATAACGTCGTGGGCTTACTCTACGCCAAGGACTTGCTGGCAGTGGTCGACGGTAAAGATACGATTGCGGCACAGCGGCAGCTTTTGCGGCAGGCTTACTTTGTTCCTGAAGCCAAGAAGGTGGATGAACTTTTGACAGAAATGCAGTCCCGTGGGGTGCATATGGTGCTCGTGGTCGATGAGTATGGCGGCGTGGCTGGTGTGGTGACGTTGGAAGATATCGTCGAAGAAATTGTTGGCGAAATACGGGATGAGTATGACCAGGGGGAAGAGAACCTCTACGAGCAGATTGATGAAAATACCTATCTGATCCTCGGGCGGGCAACAATTGACGAATTTAACCTGATCACGGATGGATCCCTCTCCGATGAGTATGCGGATACCCTGGGCGGCTTCATTTATGGTCAGCTCGGCAGGGTGCCTCAGCCGGGTGAGGTTGTGATAGACAAAGATTTTGAATTTACGGTGGAGCAGGTGGTTGCAAGGCGCATCATCAAGGTGAAGGTTCGCAGATTGGGCGAAGATGCTTCCCAGAAAGATAACGAAAATGGAAACGCTGGCAAATGAGGTTCGTGAGACACTGATCGCCACAGCCCGGCATTATCTTAAAAACAGTTATTCGCCCTATTCCAACTATCCGGTTGGCGCGGCAGTGCTGGCGGAGGATGGGTTGGTATACGGAGGCACGAACATTGAAAACTCAGCGCATCCTTCAGGGCTGTGCGCCGAGAGAGTGGCAATCAACAAAGCGATTTCAGAGGGCAATCGAAAAATCCTGGCTGTGGCGGTAGTGACCCGCAATGCCGGGTCTCCCTGCGGAGCCTGCCGGCAAGTGATGCGGGAATTTGCCGGCCTGGATATGCCGGTTATTCTGACGACCATCGACGGCACTCTTGAAGAGGAATTCACGCTTGGCGAGCTCTTGCCGCGTTCTTTTGGTCCGGAAGATTTAGACCGGAAATAAACTGTCCGCCATGACAAGCCCGGATTCTCGCAGCTATCGCGCTCAGGGGGTTGTGCTGCGGCACATGGAGTACGGTGAGGCAGACCGCATCCTGAGCTTTTATACATTGGAATACGGCAAAGTGCAGGCGATTGCCAAGGGGATTCGCAAGATGCGCAGCCGCAAGGCAGGGCACCTTGAGCCGTTTTCCCGCGTGGAGCTGATGCTTGCCAGGGGGCGCAATCTGGATGTGATCTCCCAAGCGGAAGCCCAAAGCACCTACGAACACCTGCGCGCTGATCTGAAACTGATCGCCTACGCGGCTTACGTTGTGGAACTGCTTGACCGATTCACCTATGAGGAAGGCGAAAA
>DJGU01000011.1:402-4120 GCA_002432795.1 Anaerolineaceae bacterium UBA5838 | reverse complement strand
TTCACCTATGAGGAAGGCGAAAACCGACCGCTCTACAACTTGCTGGTAAACACATTAGCCCGGCTTGATGCGGGCAGCCCCGCCCAAACCGTGGTTCATTACTATGAAGTTCAGTTGATGGATTTGTTGGGGTTTAAACCGCAATTGCAGGTCTGTGTGGCTTGCGGGGAAAAAATAAAACCTGAGGATCAATTCTTCTCAGCAAAATTGGGCGGCGCACTTTGTCCCAAATCCCTTTCGGCAGATCCCGGAGCCTGGAAGGTCAGCCTGGGGGCATTAAAGTATTGGCGGCATTTGCAGCGCAGTTCCTGGAACAAGGTCAAAAACCTTGAAATTCCTCAGGAAGTCGAGCTGGAACTGGCAAGCCTGCTGGAACGCTATCTGACTTATCTGTTGGAGTACGGGCTGCGGACACCAGGTTTTTTGAAGGCTGTTTCGTAAATTCCTGTTTCTTAAATCTTCATACCGCCGTGGGAGGGTGAGCTATTTTTGGCGACCTCGTTTTGCTGATGTATAATCAATTTGTTAAATCAACCACGAGGTTTCGCGATGACTACTGCTTTAGATTTTCAATCCATCATCTTTAAACTGCAAACTTACTGGGCAGGGCAAGGCTGTCTGATCTGGCAACCCTACTACTCCCAGGTGGGCGCCGGCACGATGAATCCGGCCACCTTTTTGCGCGTGCTTGGTCCGGAGCCCTGGCGCGTCGCTTATGTGGAACCTTCGGTCCGACCGGATGATGGACGCTATGGGGTCAACCCCAACCGACTGCAGCAGCATAACCAGTTTCAGGTGATTCTCAAACCTGATCCGGGAAATCCGCAAGAGCTCTATCTGAACTCGCTTCTTTCGCTGGGAATTGACCCGGCACAGCATGATATCCGTTTTGTGGAAGACAACTGGGAATCGCCGGCGCTCTCAGCCTGGGGTCTTGGTTGGGAAGTCTGGCTGGACGGACAGGAAATCACCCAGTTCACTTACTTCCAACAGGCAGGTGGGATTGTTTTGGATGTGCCCGCGGTTGAAATTACTTACGGACTTGAGCGCATTGCCATGAGCTTGCAGAAAGTGCGCGATTTCAAAATGATCCACTGGAATGAAAACCGTTCCTACGGCGATGTTTACCAGGTGGCGGAACGCGAACATTCCACCTACTATTACGAAGTGGCGGATGTGCCCAACCTCAGGCAGATGTTCTCGCTGTTTACCATGGAAGCGGAAAATGCCCTAGAAAAAGGATTGGTGCTGCCTGCTTATGACAACATCATCAAATGCTCGCACACCTTCAATGTGTTGGATGCCCGCGGCGCGGTTGGCTTCACTGAGCGCCAGGCGCTTTTTGGCAAGATGCGCGAACTCTCACGCAGGGTGGCTGAGGCTTACCGCGCCCAACGCGAAGAAATGGGCTTCCCATGGATGAAAGGCGAACAACCCGCGCTGGTGCTGGAGAAGGAAGCTTTGCCTGAACTTAGCGAAGAACGCGCGGACTTCTTGTTTGAAATAGGCTGCGAAGAACTGCCAACTGCCGACCTGGATGCTGCCATCAGCAACCTGGAGTATCTAATGAAAACCTTGGTGTTTGAAGCACGGCTTGGGTTCGACTCATTGCGTGTGCATGGTACCCCACGCCGCCTGGTGGCGCAGGTGGCAGGGCTGCAGACCCGCCAGGCTGAACGGAAGCTCGAACTCAAAGGTCCGCCTGCTGACCGGGCTTTTGACGCTGAGGGAAAACCAACTAAAACTGCGGAAGGATTCGCTCGCAGCCGTGGGGTAAGCGTTGAGCAGCTGCATGTGCGCGACTTTGACAATGGCCGCTATGTGGTAGTGGAGATGCACGAAGAAGGAAAGTCTGCGATTGAGATTTTGGCTGAAGCGCTGCCAGGAGTGATTGCAAACCTGCGTTTTACCAAGTCCATGCGCTGGAATGATAGCGGCGTGAGTTTCTCGCGGCCGATCCGCTGGCTGGTGGCACTGCTTGGAGAGACCGTCATCCCGTTTAACTATGCGGGATTAGAGTCAGGGCGTGTGACGCGTGGTTTGCGCTTCTCTCAAGAGGCTGAAAAAGTGCTGCAGTCCACTTCCGATTATCCACTTTATCTGCAGGAGCAGGGAATCATTCTTGATTCTGCAAAGCGGCGTGAGGAGATCTGGAAACAGGCGCTTACGTTGGCAGAGAAAGTGGGTGGAACACTGAAAGAAGACCCCGACTTGCTCGTGGAAGTCAGCAACCTGGTGGAGAGACCTGCAGCTCTGCTAGGAAGTTTCGACCTGCGCTATCTTCAGAACCTGCCTGCTGAAGTGCTGATCAGCGTGATGAAGAAACACCAGCGCTATTTTCCGGTGATCAATGCCGATGGCGCTCTGACTAATCATTTCATTATTGTGCGCAATGGAGATCTGGAATTTGCTGAAACGGTTGTGGATGGCAATTTGCAGGTGGTACATGCCCGTTTTGCCGATGCCGTATTTTTTATCCGCGAGGACCTGCAGGAGAAACTGGCAGATTTCGTGCCTGAATTGGAAAAACTGACTTTTCAGAAAGAACTTGGGTCGATGCTTGGGAAAACCCGCCGCATCCAGGAATTGAGCAGTCAGCTCAGTTCGAAACTTGGGCTCAGCGAAGCCGAAAAGCTCACCGCCAGGCGTGTAGCTGAGCTGTGTAAGGCAGACCTTGCCAGCCAGATGGTGGTGGAAATGACCAGCCTGCAGGGAGTCATGGGGCGCTACTACGCGGAGAAATCCGGCGAAACAGCAGAAGTTGCCCAGGGCATTTTTGAACACTACCTTCCGCGCACGATGGAAGACCGCCTGCCAGAAGGCTGGGCGGGTGTGTGCGTGGGCTTGGCTGATCGGCTCGATTCGATCGCGGGGCTATTTGCGGTTGGTTTGGCGCCGACTGGATCTAAAGACCCCTTTGCCCTGAGGCGTACTGCGCTGGGTTTGGTGCAACTTTTGATTGAGAAGCAAATTCCCTTTGACGTCCGGGAAGGTTTGGAAGCAGCGGCGAAATTGCAGCCAGTGGAAGTAAAGCCAGAGCTGATTGAAACAGCCGCCGAATTCGTTGCAGGCAGGCTGCATGGACTGCTGCTGGATAAGGGCTTCCGCTATGATGTGGTGGATGCTGTGGAGCAGGTGAATGGTGATAACCCTGCGGTTGCCGCGGAGCGAGCTGGCGTGCTGAGTGCCTGGGTTGCCAGGGATGATTGGGGCACAATCCTGCCTGCGTATAGCCGTTGTTTGCGCATGACCCGTGATTTGGAACAGGAGTTTGCGGTTGATGGCAATCTGCTGGTGGAGCCGGAAGACCAAACCTTGTTTGATGCTCTTTTAAGAGCACAGCAGAACCTTGAAGATGAACCGGGCTTTGAGACCGCGCTAGTTCAAATAGAACAGCTTGTGCCGGTGATCAATGGGTTTTTTGACAAGGTGCTGGTCATGGTCGAGGATGAAGCTCTGCGCAATTCCCGGCTGGGAATGCTGCAAACGATTGCCGGCTTGCTAAAGCCATTTGCGGATATTTCCAGGTTGGAAGGGTTTTAGGGGATAGCTGTAGGTCAGGTTCCGCATTTGAACCTGACGTTGAGCTGTTTTGTAAACATTTATTAAGATTCCCCATAGGGGCGAAGCATCCATGATGTGGCTATTTGGTGAAACAGACCTTGATTTCAAAGATGTTTCGCCCTTATAAAAAAAACACGTAAATGGTGGGGAAAAA
>DJGU01000011.1:0-385 GCA_002432795.1 Anaerolineaceae bacterium UBA5838 | reverse complement strand
ATCTGACATCAGGTTGAACTGCGCCACCTGACCTGTTCGCCGAAATCTAAATCCACTAGCCCACAATTTCCCTATGGAGCGCGACTTGTTGTCCGAACAGTGATTGTTTACACTTTGTTTGTGGGGATAGTTTATATTTTTACCCATCGAACATATCTCTTTTGAGGGCTATATTGATTCAGGTTATCAAAAATAGCGGGTAACCAGAGGCGGTTACCCCTACACGAACGGAGGGGAAAGGGAATAGGTAAGGGTAAGGGTAAGGGTAAAGATAAAGGGAGTGATGGTGTTGTTGGTTCTGTCTCTCGCTTCGCTTCGAAACAGAGCCAACTACAAGCAGTTTGCCCTGCCTTCCGCTACGCTCCAGGCAGGGCAAACTGACAGA
>DJGU01000072.1:173-4479 GCA_002432795.1 Anaerolineaceae bacterium UBA5838 | reverse complement strand
CACGGACATTTGAAACAGATACCATAGAATACTTGACATTCAGGATTTGGCTTTTAGGAACAATCAATTTTTACGCCAAAAACGCTGGTTGGATTTTCGCATTCCTGCTTTATTCAATTTTTTGGACGCAATTTTTTCACCCTGCTACAACTACCCGCCGAAGGCGCGGTTGGTCAGGCTGGTGCCAACGTTGAAGTACTGCGCGTCGGGATGGTGCAGGATGATCGCCGCGGTGGATTGCTCCGGTATCAACTGGTAGGCTGAGGTCAGGCTCATTCCAAGTTCTTCTTCAGCAGGCAGCAGATCAAAGACCTTGCGGTGATCCTCCAACTCCGGAATGGACGGGTAACCCCAGGAATAGCGCAGACCCTGCTCGGGGTTCATCTTGAGCTCGCGGCGGATTTGCTTATGAAGGTAATCGGCAGTTGCCTCAGCCAGCTGCACCGCCAGACCGTGGAAGAAAAATCCTTCCGAATATTCCGCTGCCGCGTCCAGCGCTTCAAAGTGCTCCGTGGCCTCTTTGCCAACCGTCACCACCTGCAGAGCAACCACATCCAACACACCAGAATCAAGCGACATGAAGTAATCCGCCAGGCAGAGTTGCTCGCCAGCGGGCTGCCGCGGGAAGGTGAAACGGGTCAATTCACGCAGATCTTTGCCAATGGACTGCGGATCAAAGACGATCAGGTCATTTCCCGCAGATGCTGCTGGCCAATAGCCATAAACCGCCTGGGGTCTGTACCAGCCTTCCTCAGCCGCTCTTGCCAGCATTCGCAGCCTGCGAATGTCAAATTCCGCCTGCATTTTTTCCCATTCCTCGCCTTTCAGTCCCGTGCCGCCCCAATTCATGCGGTAGAGGGATTTCAGATCGAGATGGGTAGCCACAATGTGCAAGGGTAAATCGCGCACCACTCTCGCTCCCCATTTGGTAACCTGAGGGATTAAGGCGGCTGGCCTGACGGTTGATGTCTTTTCAGGAGCAGATACGGGGCGTTCCGGCTCCTTTTTGCCAAATTCCTGATCGGCTTTTTCATTTACCGCTTCAAGCAGAGCCTCCTTGCGGGTAGGATCCGAGAGTTGATCCATTATGTTCAAACCTTCAAAGGCATCTTTACAATAGAAAACGCCGCCCCGGTAGTATTCTCCGCTGTCTGTTTTAAGAATACGCCGCCCAAAGGCCGGATTAATCGCCGCTCCGCCAATCAACACCGGGATATTCAGCCCACGGCGCTGCATTTCATTGATTATCAGTCCCATTTGCTTGCTGGTGGAAACCAGCAGCGCGCTCAGACCAATCGCGCTGGCTTTTTGCTCGACCGCAGCAGTAATGATCGTCTCCATTGGCACCTGCTTGCCGAGATCGACCACTTCGTATCCATTGTTCGAGAGGATCGTGCGCACCAGGTTCTTGCCGATGTCATGCACGTCGCCAAATACGGTCGCAATCACGAGTTTGCCCTTGGAAAGACCTTCCTGCTTGTCCAGGTAATTCTCAAGGTGGTTAACGGCCTTTTTCATGACCTCAGCGGACTGCAAAACAAAGGGCAGGATGAGATCACCCGCGCCGAAGCGATCGCCCACTTCTTTCATCGCGGGCAGCAGCACTTCGTTGAGGATTTTCACCGCCACTTCGCCCTGCGCTTGGCCAGATTGCTCAGCAAGTATCGCGTCTATGTCATCTTCTATGCCAGCCTTATGCCGGCGCAGGACCTTCTGGAACAGCCTTTCGCTGTTGCTCAGCCCTTCAAACGGATCAGCCTTGGCAGATTGATCATCCTCGCTGATTACAACCGAGTCGAAGTAAGCGATAAGGTCAGGCAAAGCTGCATCTGAACGGTTGAAAATCAGGTTTTCTGCCAGTTCGCGCTCATTTGCCGGGATTTCCGCATAAGGTTTAACCTGCGCTGGGTTGATAATGGCCATGTCGAGCCCAGCCTCAACCGCATGATGGAGGAATACGCTGTTGAGCACCTTGCGCGAGGCAGGAGAAAGTCCAAACGAGACGTTGCTGACGCCCAGAGACGTGTGAACACCAGGCAGTTCTTTTTTGATCAGGCGAATGCCTTCCAGCGTCTGGATGGCAGAGTCGCGGTAGATTTCCTCTCCGGTGGAGAGTGTGAAGGTCAGGTCATCAATCACAAGATCTTCAGGTCGCAGTTCATATTCTGCAGCCAGCTCCACCAAACGGCGGGCAATTTCCAGTTTACGCTCAGCAGTCTTCGCCATGCCCTGCTCATCAATTGTGAGTGCCATCACAGCCGCACTGTATTGGCGTGCCAAAGCGAAAATACGGCGGGGCTTGGCGTCGCCAGCCTCAAAATTAGTGGAGTTGATAAGGCAGCGCCCAGGGGCGGTTTGGAGGGCGATTTCAACCACGTCTGGTTCAGTGGTATCGATCACCAAGGGCACCGGCACCTCGAGCGTGAGCCGCTTCACCAGGTGGCGCATCATATCCGCTTCATCACTGCGCTCGGTGACCGCCACGCTGACGTCGAGCGCGTGCGCGCCAAAGTCCACCTGGTCGCGCGCGATCTGGAGCATGCCGTCGTAGTCCCCAGCCATCAGCAAGCGCTTAAAAGCCCTGGAACCCTGGGCATTGAGACGCTCGCCGATCACAAAAGGCGCCGGCTGCTGCTCGAGAGCTACCGCCTGGACAGAAGAAGACAGGGATGCAAAAGTTTCTGGCTCATTTTTTGCCAGGGTGGTACCACTTAGTTTTTGGCTCAGAGCCTGGATGTGGGCGGGCGTGGTACCGCAGCAGCCGCCAACGACCCGAACGCCATAGCGGCTGACGTATTCCGCCATCGCGGTTGAAAACTCATCAGCCTGCATCGGGTAAACCGCCTCGCCATCTACGTTCATCGGCAGACCAGCGTTAGGAATGCAGGAAATCGGTAGTTGCGAGTGTTCACTCAGGTAGGAGATTGCTCCGCGCATGTGCTCGGGACCGGTGGAACAGTTGAGCCCGACCACATCCACACCCATTCCCTCGAGAATTGAGAGCACTGCAGTTATGTCTGTGCCCAGCAGCATTTTACCGTTGACGTCAAGCGTGACCTGTGCCTGGATGGGCAGTAGGAGGCCTTCGTCTTCGAAAGCCTGGTGGATGCCATGGATAGTGGCTTTGACCTCAAGGATATCGTTGGAGGTTTCGATCAACAACAGATCTGCACCGCCCTGGATCAGTCCACGGGCTTGCTCACGGAAAATATCACTGAGCTCGTCATAAGTGATGTCCGACATTTCAGGGTCGTTGGTGGAAATGAGCTTCCCTGAGGGGCCAATGGAGCCAGCAACAAAACGGGGTCTCTCGGGTGTGGAGAATTCATCGGCGGTTTTGCGGGCAATCTGAGCTGCCGCAAAATTGATCTCATGTGTTTTATCAGCAAGGTCATAGTCAGCCAGCGTGAGGCGGTTCGCCCGGAAGCTGTCGGTTTCAATTACATCAGCGCCGGCTTCGAGGTAGGCTCGATGAATTTTTATAACAGATTGGGGTGAGCTGAGCGTGAGATAGTCATTACAACCCAGGTAACGCTCTCCGCCAAAGTCCGCGGCAGTCAGTTTTTGCAGCTGCAGCATAGTGCCCATGGCACCGTCAAAGAGCAGCACGCGCTTGTCAAGCTCCCTGAGATAAGCGTCTTTATTTATCAGTTTGTTGTCCGTCATAATTGCCACCTTATAAAAAATACCTCACCTGGAGGTATCCCTTCGCAGTTCTTTTGCCCGACTCTTGAAACGTCCCGAAGAGAGATTATCGAGTAAAGCGAGTTTATCATATTAAAGAATGCTCTTCAAATAGTTTTTGGGTTGCGCGCTTTACAACGTGTCGTCTGATGTAGGTCGGAATGAGCCTCATTTGCTCACTCCGACAAAAATCCAATCCTGTCATCCTGAGGGAACCGAAGGATCTGTCATTTAATGATTAGATTCTTCGCAAAAGAGGCTCAGAATGACAGGGGGTTTGTCATCCTAAGGGAACCGAAGGATCTGTTGTTGAATGATTAGATTCTTCGCAAAAGAAGCTCAGAATGACAGGATTTGTTGGCTTGAAAGACGCAAAGCCGACCTACGGCAAGCAATCCGACTCACGACGGTTTTTTGTAGGTCAGGTTCTGTAGTTGAACCTGACGAAGCATGTTTATTGAGATTGTATTGTCTGGTCTTTTGTTATTAGATTCTTCGCAAAAGAGGCTCAGACTGACAGGGCGGGTGGGTTTGTCATCCTGAACGCAGTGAAGAATCTGATCTCTACTGATTAGACTCTTCGCAAAAGAAGCTCAGAATGACAGACGATTCTTGTCATCCT
>DJGU01000072.1:0-134 GCA_002432795.1 Anaerolineaceae bacterium UBA5838 | reverse complement strand
ACCCCTCTGCCATAAAGATTCTTAGTAGGGCGGAATGCGCTTTTGCTTGTTGTCACTTCGAAGCAGCAAGGATCGCGCACTCCGCCAACAGCGGGCGTGGTATGTGTTCGGTTTGTCGGAGTGAGCCCGCAACA
>DJGU01000095.1 GCA_002432795.1 Anaerolineaceae bacterium UBA5838 | reverse complement strand
GCAGCGACAAACCAAAGGCAAAGAGCCCCATGACCCGGATGCCCGCTGGGGTGTCAAGCACAAACGCAAAGTCAAGAACGAAGCGGGCAAAGAGGTCGAACAGACCGAGTACTTTATAAGTGAATTATGAACAGCCCTGAGGCATGATAAGCCCCTGTTTTCGATGAAATTCCAGCTTATGAGCAGACATTTTCACATAACCTCCTCTTTTTTCAACACCCTCATGGAGTACAAGTCGATAAACAGTACCAACCACAAACATGTTCCTAAAATTACTCAAAAAAACTTTGATTGCTAATCAGCATGAATGTACAATAAAACTATGCCAGAATCCTTTGATATTGAACGAAAAATTTCTGAGATCGAAGCAGAGTTAGCAAATCTGGATCATCACCGTGACCAGTTACTGGATGAGCTGACACAATTACGCCGGCAGCTCCTTCAAAAAGGCTCCCCAGCACAACTATTACTAAACATTCAGGGAATTAAAGTCAATAACCAATCCTCTCAAGAGGAAAAAATCCGGTTATTCCGTTCTTTATTCAAAGGGCGGGAGGATGTTTTCCCGCGCAGGTTTGAAAACTCCAAAACCGGAAAGTCAGGCTATGCCCCTGTCTGTCGTAATGAATGGAAAGCAGGTATCTGTCAGAAGCCGAAGATCGCCTGCCAGAAATGCAATTTTCGCGCGTTTGTTCAAGTGAACGATGAGATCATCCGGGATCATCTCATGGGAATTGACCCCAATGACCGTTCAGGCAGAGACTTTACGATGGGGGTTTATCCTTTGTTGGCGGACGAATCATGCTGGTTTCTGGCAGCTGATTTTGATAAGTCCACCTGGACTGAAGACGCCAAAACTTTTCTGGAAACGTGCGTCAGTTTTCAGGTCCCTGCCGTCTTAGAACGATCACGATCCGGAAATGGTGGGCACGTCTGGATTTTTTTTGAAACACCTGTTCCTGCAGTATTGGCGCGAAAACTTGGGTCATTACTGCTTACCAGTACGATGAACCGGCGACCGGAAATCGGAATGGATTCTTATGACCGGCTTTTCCCCAGTCAGGATACCTTGCCCAGAGGCGGATTTGGTAATCTGATTGCACTACCGCTGCAGAAAAAACCACGTGAACAAAATAACAGCGTCTTTTTGGACAATGATCTCAACCCCTATTCCGATCAGTGGGCTTTTTTGTCATCAATTCAGAAGATGGCTCATCAAGACCTCGAAAGAATTGTGAAGAATGTTCAAGACGAAGGTGAAATCACCGGCGCACGGACGGTAGTTTTGGATGAAACCGAGAACGAACCCTGGAAACTGACCCCATCACGGAAATATAAGGAACCCCCAATAACTGGTCCTTTGCCAGATCAACTCACTCTGATCATCAGCAATCAAATATATATCGAAAAAGAAGGGCTGCCCGCGCCCTTGCGAAATCGCCTCATCCGGTTGGCCGCCTTTCAAAACCCGGAATTTTACAAAGCACAAGCCATGCGTCTCTCTACGTTCGGTAAACCCAGGATTATTAGCTGTTGTGAGGAATATCCGAAACACCTTGGCTTACCCAGAGGGTGCCAGGAAGAACTGCTCCTGGCACTGGGTGAGCTAAAAATCAAAACAAAGATGATTGACGAACGTGCGGCTGGTAATCCTCTATTATTAAATTTCCAGGGAATACTTCGTCCTGAGCAGCAGCTTGCTGCAGATCAGCTTATTAGGCATGATATTGGCGTTCTTTCTGCTTCTACTGCTTTCGGCAAAACGGTCATTGACGCATGGTTAATTGCTCAAAGGAAAGTAAATACTTTGGTAATTGTTCATCGAAGACAATTGATGGACCAGTGGGTAGAAAGCCTCCAATCGTTTTTAGGACTGGGGAAAAAGGAAATCGGACAGATCGGGGGTGGAAAACATAAAATCACCGGAACGGTAGATGTAGCGATGATCCAGAGCCTGATCAACAAGGGCACAGTCAATGATTTGGTCGGGAATTATGGTCATATCATCATTGATGAATGCCACCACATTTCCGCAGCCAGTTTTGAGCAAGTGATTCGGCAAGCAAAAGCCAGGTTCATTACTGGCTTATCCGCAACCGTTACCCGGCAGGACGGTCAGCACCCGATCATTTTTATGCAATGTGGGCCTGTCCGATACCGGGTAGATGATCGCCAACAAGCTGCTGCACGCTCATTTACCCACAAGGTAATTGTCCGTAGAACCAATTTTGTTTTGCCAATCCGGGCGGACAATACTCCAGAACCAGGCATTCAGGAAGTATACGCGCTGCTAGCAGCGGACTTGCACCGGAATCAAATGATTATTGAAGATGTTGTTGAAGCCATTCATACCGGCCGGTCGCCTGTATTGTTGACAGAGCGGCGAGAACACCTCACATATTTTGCAGATGCCCTGGCTGATAAAGTGAAAAATATCATCGTTTTATCCGGCGGGATGGGCCGCAAACAAAGATTTTTATTGATGGACGAGTTGAAGCGTATTCCAGAGGATGAAGAACGTTTGATTATTGCTACAGGGCGCTATCTGGGAGAAGGGTTTGATGATGCTCGCCTTGACACTTTATTTTTGGCATTGCCGATTGCCTGGCGCGGAACGGTAGCGCAATATGCAGGTCGACTTCACCGCAATTATGACCGAAAAAGTGAGGTGATCATCTATGATTATGTCGATGACCAGGTGCCAGTTTTGGCTGGGATGTTTGGAAAGAGGAAAAAGGGGTATAAGGCCATCGGCTATGAAGTGTAAGTTAGTATAGTATTTTAGGATATTCCAGAAATTTGCAATTGACATGGCGTTGGTAGAAAGATTTGTTAGACCTTACAAACACTTTTCAACCTTGAAAAACCTAAAATTGTCACAGGTATGTGTTCATCACGGGGCAGAACTTGCGCCAGAGACGCACGGGCGTGTACCCGTCGGCAGCTGGGCTGGCGCGGGAAGGGGACAGAATGGTCAGTTTTATTTGTTTCTATGCAGAGTTTAGCCCTGAATCACCGGGTGAAATTTGTAGCCGTACACGATTCTGCCGAAACATTGCCGTCGCAGGATTCAAATTAGTTCTCCATGTAATTGGCGTAACCTACAATTCGCTCATTCCTTGAATGAATGAAATCAACCACCCTATCCTTGTATAGAAGATACTGATCGATGTTGGAAAACACAGGCCTGCTTTTAAATCCATCAAACGGCAAGTAAAAGTCAATCATCTCGTTTTTTAGTAATAAGATCATCCAACAGGAAAAAGTGGATGTATCCCAAAAAGTCATCGAACAAATCGAAAAACCCCTTGTATCTCACCAGAGTGTCATAAAGCGGACTTTTCTCCTGAAGGTAAAAGCGACGAATACATTCCAAGGTCAAATCAAACCTGTCATCAATTAAGCCAATCACTCCGCGAGCCTGGTTGATCGTGTGCTTACCGTCAATTCTGTTGTTTGGGAATATGATATAAGCACCAATGGTGGAACCTGTGTCAAAGAGCTCGTTTACTTCAGTTAGTATTTGTTCTGTAAGCCACTTTTTCCGCTGATGAAATTTATATGAATGCGTTATGGCATCACTACCAAAAAAGAATTCCCCAAGTTCTGACTTGTGATATAGATACGCGCTTTTGTCATCACGCAATTCCAGGAGTTTACCATTTGGCAGTTGCTTGCTCCACAATAGCTTATGATACTTGCGAAGTGTAGGACTGGTGCTGTCAGGGTCACCGCCAGTTGAATCGGAGTAAAAATTGAAAGTAGTATCAATTGTCTTTTTCATTATAAAAAAGTACCACCTTTCCAATAAAGCATATTTGGCATTTTACAACAAAAAACCGCCCTCCATCTCTGGAAGGCGGTTTCATTATCATACTGTGCAGCCAACTGTCCCTGCATCACCGGGCGGAACTTATACCCGTACATACGACTCGGTCTGCACTGGGGAAGTGAAGATTGTTTTCTAACGAGATAATAACCCGCCGTGCGTTTTGGCCAGTGACGCCGCTCAACCAGAGCGATTTTCAGTCGAACGCCACGCTGGCATCCCGTGCGCAGCACGGTCAGCTTCATTAAGGTCTAGGCGGATTTTTTGTTGATTTTTCTGCCTGTTTTTGAATCTCATGCCAGTTTCCCCATTGTTCTTCTTCATCCTTAAATGCTTCAGGGTCTACGTGGCGTGGTCGTATTTTACGAATAAAACTCAGCGGTTCACGAGCAAATAGCCATCTAAAAGCTCCTTCAGCAATTAATCTTTGGAATTGATTTGTTTGTTCAGATGTGAGAGTAAGTCGATCGGGCAGATCATCTCCGATTTGTGTAAAAAGTAGATGGCGTGGAGAAAGTGGCATAAAAATATTTCCACCCTTTCTTCCCCAACCACCTTTCAAATCATAACTACCATTACCATAATCATTCAACTTGACAACGGGATTATCACTTGTAAACCATTGAAAACCGCGAGCAGGACGGACAATGCACCATTTATGTTCTTTCAATGCTTTGATCCTTTTCGTCAATACTAATCTTTGGCTTTGTAACCATAGTTTTCTTCCAGTAGTTATCTCTGCTTGAATATAACCCTGTCCATTTTCTGTTTCACTACTTTTCACAACATTTATTTCCAAAACCCCATTAAACAAACTGGATTCATCATTCGATGTAACTTCTATGTTTTTCCTAAACTCTTCATCTTCAAGCTTGCGAACAGATTCATCTAAAGTTTTTTGCATAAGGTCAGGTAGTGTTCTCTCCCACCTTTCAGTTGATTCCAAATAACTCTGGGGAGTTCTCATATCTTGAGCACCCAGAAAACTTGCTAAAAGTTCCCAGTCCCGCGAGGAAAGAGGATTGTCTTTTAATACTTTTCTTATACTTTTTTGGACCGGATTTTCGAACTCAAATTCCAACCATTTTTCAAATTCGTCAATTTCTTCTCCATTTTCAATTTCAGTATACAAATCTCGTAGGAACGCAGTTTTATCCATAGAACGGTGTTGCCATTCAGGAACATTCTCGTTGGAAACCAACAATCGATATGCCCATACATGAAGACTATCATCGCTCCACTGTTTGAGATATACCTTGGGTACATAATGATTATCATGTGTTACTTGGTTCATTTTCTCACGCTAAGACTGTAATTTTCGTTTTCCGCCTAATTATTAATTATCCGGACTCTTGATACGTTGTCATTATGCCGTGTTTTTAACATTATACGATCATCGAACTCAAATAAGTTTATTCAGGCGAGGAAAATGTTTGGGAACAGGAAAAAGATTATGTCACGCTTTGGGAGTTTCTCTAATATGCGCAGAATTTGTCGCATCATTACACTCTTTATTGGCTGGCTTTTGATTGGGATTTAATACCATTATTCATGGATTCTTGATGCCTGAACTTGTTTTCCACGTTTTGCATATCACATGTTTCATACAAAAGTTTCAAACAAAATGGACACAAAAACCGCCCTCCAATTCTGGAATGCGGCTTGCACTTACATCAATGCGGGTTCTATCCCTGCATCACCGGGCGGAATTTGTAGCCATAAACAATAATTCCGTGTTCGCTGCCGTCGTTCCGGATCTTACGCGTGACCATCTCCACCGGCATGCCAATGCGCACGGGCTCAGCACCCAGATCGGTCAGTTGGGCTGTCACAACCGGACCTTCATTCAATTTGACCATGGCGATTGTGTAGGGAGCCTGCTCTTCAAAGCCAGTGGGGGCATTGCTGTAGCTGGTGAAGGAATAAACCTCACCCTGACCGCTGAAGGTAAAGGGGGTTTTGGCCTCGCCGCCGCATTCAGGGCAGACATCGCGGGGTGGGAAAATCTTGGCATCACAATGCGGGCAGACTTCACCCTGCAGTGCGTATCGTTGTTTTTTTAATCTCCAATGTCGTGGTACTTCCATAGTTAATCTCCTAAATATGAGCTATCGAGTATCAGTTTAGTCAATAGAAACTATCAGGAACTCTCAAAAACTGGGATTTGGGTGAATTTGAGATGTTTTTGACTTCAGATCAGGTGAGCAAAGGCTGCACATCCCTCCCCAATGGGTTGGGCTTTGGTCCAGACGCTAACCCCAATCCTTCCGGAATTATTTTATTCAGGCTTAGGGGGAAGCATTCTGTGTGCGGACAGGTTGTGAGTTGCTGGATATTTTTCTAAATGCTTCGCCCCTACCGGGAAAATATCAATCAACCCAATCAACCAATACCTGGCGTGCTATAATCGATTCTTGCAGGAGATGCACATGAACGAACGCGTAATCTTTCCCTTCACAGCAGTAGTCGGCCAGGAGCGCATGCTGCGCTCGTTGATCCTTAATGCAGTCGATCCCCGCATTGGAGGCGTGCTTATTCGCGGTGAACGCGGCACTGCCAAGTCTACCGCGGCGCGAGCCCTGGCGGCTCTATTACCGCCGATGCGGGTAGTCAGCGACTGCCGCTTTGGCTGTGACCCTGCCAAGCCCACCACCTGGTGCACGGAGTGCCGTGAGCGCTTTGTGGCGGGTGAGGATCCTATGCCAACTGAAATCCGTAAAACGCCTTTTATCAACCTGCCGGTTTCAGCCACCGAAGATCGCGTGGTGGGCACGCTCGACATCGAACGCGCGATTCAAAAAGGCGAGCGCCATTTTGAACCGGGGGTGCTGGCGGCTGCCAATCGCGGTCTGCTCTACATCGACGAAGTCAACCTGCTGGACGACCACGTGGTGGATATCCTGCTTGACTCGGCCGCCATGGGCGTAAATGTGGTGGAGCGGGAGGGCATCTCTTTCAGCCATCCAGCGCGTTTTATCCTGGTTGGCACGATGAACCCCGAAGAGGGCGACCTGCGCCCACAGCTTTTGGACCGCTTTGCCTTTTCAGTTGAGATCCGCGGCATTCTGGATAAAGGCCAGCGGGTGGAAATTATGCGCCGCAACATCGCTTTTGAAGCTGACCCTGAAGCCTTTCGCGAGGTTTGGCTCTCAAAGGAGCTGGAACTCTCAGAGCAAATTGAGATGGCACGCGAATTGGTGGATGAGGTGCGCTACACCCAGCGCGACCTTTTGATCATTGCCGACCTGACCTCCGAGATGGAAGTGGATGGGCATCG
>DJGU01000125.1 GCA_002432795.1 Anaerolineaceae bacterium UBA5838 | reverse complement strand
ATGGCTGTTGCCCAGCAGTTGTATGAAGGTATTGACCTTGGCGGCGGCGACGAAACCGGTCTGATTACCTATATGCGTACCGACTCGGTGCACGTTTCGGCGCAGTCAGTGAAGGAAGCACGCGAATACATCGCCAAAAAATATGGAGATAGCTACGTTCCGAACAAAGCGCCTGTCTATCGCACCCGGGCTGCTTCAGCGCAGGAAGCCCATGAGGCGATCCGACCAACATCGGTGAAACGCACTCCCGAGAGCATGAAAAGTCATCTGAGTGGTGATCAATACAAACTATACAAATTGATCTGGCAGCGATTTATTGCCAGCCAGATGGCTCCCGCGCAGATCGAAACGATCACGATTGATATTTCCGGAAAAATGGAAAAAGAAACCTGTCTGTTCCGGGCGAGCGGCAGTAAAACTCTTTTCCCTGGCTACCGGGCATTGTATGCCGCCCGCAGAGGGGAAGATGAAAAAGAGGATGAAGATCAGACTGAACTACCCCTGGAAGAACTGGTGCTTGGGCAAAAGCAGCATTTGATTGAGCTGAACCCAAGCCAACATTTCATCGAGCCGCCGCCACGTTTTACGGAAGCTTCGCTGATCCAGGTGCTGGAAGAGAACAAAATTGGCAGACCTTCCACTTATTCCGCGATCATCACCACCATTCAGGCGCGTGGCTACGTGACGCGCGAATCGAAACGCCTTATTCCGACCGAAATAGGATTTTTGGTCAATGACCTGGTGGTGGAGTACTTTCCTTCGATCGTGGATATTGAATTCACTTCCGGCATGGAAGATAAGCTGGATGAAATTGCTCAGGGAGACATAGCCTGGGTGGAGGTGATCAGGGAATTTTATACTCCATTTAAAGAGAGCCTTGATCATGCCAAAGAGAACATGCCCAAAACGAAGCTCAAACCGGAGCTGATTGGAAGAGAATGTCCACAATGCGGTGGGGATTTGGTCTTGAGGACAGGGCGATTTGGGCGGTTTATCAGTTGTTCCAACTTTCCAGAGTGTAAATATACAGAACCCTGGCTTGAAAAAATCGGCGTGACTTGTCCGGTTTGCCACGAGGGTGANNGTGGTAGAGAAACGGAGTAAACGGGGCAGAGTGTTTTACGGCTGCTCGAGATACCCTGAATGCGATTTTGTTTCCTGGGATAAGCCCCTTGCAAGCGCTTGCCCTAAATGTGGCGGTTTATTGACCACCAAAAATGATAAACAGGCGACCTGCACTAAATGCCACTTGCGATTTGAGCTCGATGAGGGCGTGCTGCAGCAGCAGTAGTGATTGGTACAAAACCTGCACCTTAAGGAGTGATAACTACTCTTAATGAGGTGCAGGTATGGAAAAAACACTAGATTATTTAAAAGAGAAACTAGAGGCACCAAGAAACCTGGCAATCGCGGCTGCGGTGGCTGGTTTGGTGCTTGGTTTGATCATCGGGTGGGTGATTCTGCCTGTGCAGTGGACTGATGCTTCAGCTGAGCATTTGCGGGCAGATTTGCGCCAGGATTATCTGCGCAACTTGATCACAACCTATACGCTGAACGGCGATAAAGAAAAAGCAATCCAACTTTATGGGGAATTGGGCGAGAAGGCTGAGTCAACCCTGAGCGATTTGTTGGCGCAGCCAGGCTTCCTCTCCACAGAACAGATCACACGATTCACGACCGCCCTGGGGATTGCCATACCCCCATCCAGCGGAGTGGCAACCAGCTCTGCGCCCCTGACGCTTCAGGACGGCACCGAAATCAAATTGGACTCTGGTAATGTAACTGAACCGGCAGCAAAATCCAATACTCTTTTGTGGTTGGGTTTTGGGCTGCTGGCAATCCTCGGGGTCGGTGCGTATCTTGCCTATCGCTACTATTTCAAAGAGCGACCTGTGGAAGAAGGCAAGCCCTTGGACGACGATACGTCTAAAAATCGTGTTGCGCCTGCGGCAGCAAGGCAGCCTGCGGCAGTGCCAATGCGCCCGGCAGCCGAACCTGAGCCTTTGACCGCACCTGTGCAGAGCCAATCGGTCTTTAAACCGCCTTTCTTTGGTAATGGCAAGCAATCCAACGGGATTACCACACAAAAACCGGTAGCACAGTTCATGTCAACATATGTGTTTGGGGATGATCGCTACGACGAGTCTTTCACCTTCGACGCGCCAAATGGCGAATTTTTAGGTGAATGCGGCGTGAGCATCTCGGATATCATCGGGGTGGGGGAACCCAAGAAGATCTCTGCTTTTGAAATCTGGCTTTTCGATAAGAATGACATTCAAACTGTAACGAAAGTTTTGATGAGCAAGCATAGTTACGAGGATCAGAATACACGGCAGCGCTTGGAAATCAGAGGTGAGCCAATTTTAGCAGAGCCCGACAAGCAATTCGTGCTCGAAACTGCAACGTTGCGTTTGGAAGGAAGAATCGTAGATGTTATGTATGGGGACATGCCCCTGCCGGAGGATAGTTATTTCCAGCGCAGCACGGTGGAGCTGGCAATTTATCGGAAATAGGTGATAGGTGATAGCAAACAAATCGGGTTCCACAAAGGAACCCGATTTGTATTTTGTATTAATGTAGTAAAGCGATTATTCGATTTTCAGAATCTTGATTTTCAGGATTGAATTGTTGGGGAGAACAACCTCTACTGTCTGACCCTTCTTGTGCCCCATCAGGGCAGAGCCCATGGGAGATTCATAAGAAATTTTTCGTTCACGGGGGTTAGCTTCGTTGGCTCCGACGATGATGAAAGTCTCTTCAGGCTCGTTTTCTTCCTGAACGGTCACGGTATTGCCGATCTGGACGATGGAGGTGTTGATCTCAGACTCCTCCACCAGGGTGGCGGAATAAAGGATGGCTTCGATTTGCTGTATCCGACCTTCAATAAAACCTTGGTCTTCCTTGGCAGCATGGTAATCAGCGTTTTCAGAAAGGTCACCCATTTCAATAGCGCTTTTTAAACGGCGGGCAATTTCTTCGCGCCTGGGGCCTTTTAGTTCCGCCAGTTCTTCCTGTAGTTTTGCCTTCCCGGCAGGGGTTAAAATTTGGGGCGTTTGGGCCATGATCAGTGTTTTACTCCTAAGGTAAAGTTTGTGAGTCGAAAAGTCGCAGATGTTCATCGATCGCAAAGCGGTCGGTCATGCCAGCGATGTAATCACAAATGGTGCGCTCGAGACCGCGCTGTGGAATGAGTTCCTGGACTTCTTCCGGCAAAGCCGAAGGCATTTTTTGGTACATCGTAAAGATTTCCGAAATGATGCGTTCCGATTTGACCGACATGCGAACGACGCGGTGATGACGATAGAGTTTGTTAAACAGAAAATCTTTTAGCTCACGGTTGCGGCGGTACATGTCCTCGCTGAAGCCAGCTACGTTGAACGGCAGTTTTTGCAGATCGAGGGAGGAACTAACCTTACTTTTTCGCAGGTAGCGATCAATTGATTGGACCAGATCGGTAATCTCGAAGTTGATCAAGCGCCGGATGATTTGATGCCGGGAGAGGCCATCAAGCGCTTCATTACGACGGCGCCCGATGCTTTCGTTAACAATTTCCCAGAGGGCGATTCCGTCAAGTTGTGAGGGCTTGATCATTCCTGAACGCAAGCCGTCATCGAGGTCGTGTGAAGTGTACGCCAGTTCGTCCGCCACATTGGCAATCTGGGCTTCAAGACTACCGCGCAACTCGGGGTCATAATCCTGGGCATCCGCGATATCGTAGTCAGTTTCGTGCTTGACCATACCCTCCAGAACCTCCCAGCTGAGATTCAAACCAGGGAAGTCGGGGTAGCGATTTTCAAGTTGTGTCACAATCCGCAAAGAATGCTGGTTGTGATTGAAGCCACCGTGCTCCTTCATCAGGCGTGCCAGGGCGGTTTCGCCGGAATGACCAAAGGGGGGGTGACCAATATCGTGGGCAAGACAGATCGTTTCCACCAGATCTTCGTTGGCGCCTAAAGTGCGGGCAACCGACCGACCTATTTGGGCGACTTCAATCGAGTGGGTCAGGCGTGTGCGGTAATAATCACCCTCATGATTAATGAAAACCTGGGTTTTGTACTCAAGCCGGCGAAAAGCCGTGGTGTGGATAACCCGTTCGCGGTCACGCTGGAAACGCGTGCGGTAGTCCGCTTCTTCTTCAGGATATTTCCGACCCCGGGAGTCCTTGCTGCGAATGCCGTAAGCGGCAAGGGTTTGGTCTTCCAGTTCTTCTAATTGTTGTCTGCTATAAATCATTAACGCCTCTAAGGGTATTATACGTGCATTCCGTTGTGGTCGTGCTTATCAGTTGATGATCGTTCCGAGGGTGCCGCCATCGAGAGCCAGCTTGAGAGCCCCGGGTGAAACAGCTGAAAAGATCTGGACTGATAGCCCGGGCAATTCGCGGCAGAGTGCCTGCATTGACTGGACTTTTGTGAGCATTCCGCCGGTAACATCCTGGCTGGCTGAGCCCTGCAGGTATTGTGATGAATTGGAATGAGCTGGCAGATGGGGCAGAAGTTGTTGATTGAACGGAAAATCAGCGTAAACGCCTTCAATTCTGCCTGCCAGCAGGATGCGATCCGGTTGAAGAGAGCGAGCCAGATAGATGAACAGCTCCTCAGTTGAGAGGATCGTACCGCCGAGAGTAAGGTCCGGGACGACATCTCCATAAACGAGAGGGATCAAACCCATCTCGAAACTGCGTATTATCGGCTGAAGATTCCAGACCTGAATTTCGCGATTCTTGGTCGTGATCGAGGCAGATGGAGGAAAGGCGATGAGAGGCAGGTTGAGTGCCTGTGCCTGATTGATCAGGATCTGATTCAGACTGCGGGCGCTGTACCAGACCTGCTGGTAACCCAGAGCGTCCTCCAGGCTGCGCACACCCTGGCGTGTGCCGTGCTTGGAGGCAGCATGATGACCAAAAGAGCCTGAACCGTGCCCGAGCAGTAACCGTTGGGAGGGGTCAGCCATGCGCCAGGCAGCAATCTGGCTCAACAGGTTCTTGATTTGATCGATCAGGGCGGTTTCGGGCTGATCTTTGTCGGTAATCAGGGAGCCGCCCAGCTTAAGGAAAGTCAGGCTTTGGTCAGACATGCGGGTTTAGTCCATTGGATGGAGGCAAGTGCTAAAGACATTTGGCGAGCCGGCTGCAATGAGGGCTTGCGACACAGCGGCTTCGGTTTCAGGAGTGACAATCGCCACCATATGACCGCCCATGCCTCCGCCGGTGAGTTTTGCTCCAAGAGCGCCGGCCTGCCTGGCAGCCAGGATCAGTGAGTCCAGTTGTGGGCAGGACAGCCGAAGGGCAGCAAGGTGCTCCTGGTTGGCATTCATTGCCTTGCCAAGAGCTTCAATATCCGCGATCTGGCAAGAGCGTTTGCTTTGCTGCACCAATTCAGCGATAGCATCCAGGTGGGGTTGAACGGCTTCGGGGTTGGCTTCGAGATCCTGAGCCAGTTGAGCGGTTGATTCCCGGGTTGACTTGCGAACGCCTGAATCAGCAACAACGAAGGTAAATTGACTGATTGGCTGGATGAATTCGATCACCTCTCCACGTTGATAGTAGATGGGTTTCTCGTAAGTGACCACGGTGTTATCAATGCCAGATGGGCGACCGTGCACAGCCTGCTCAGACTGAAAAGCCAGGGTGTTGAGCTCCTG
>DJGU01000140.1:8821-9129 GCA_002432795.1 Anaerolineaceae bacterium UBA5838 | reverse complement strand
GATAACTCAACCATCAAGCCTTCAGCCAGCCGTGAGATTTTCTGGCGCTTTCAGGAGCTTGGTGTGAGCACGCTGGACGCACCCGTGAGCGGCGGCGATATTGGCGCGAAGAACGGCACACTCGCGATTATGGTCGGCGGCGAAGCTGAAGCGCTCGAAAAAGTGATGCCGGTGTTGGAAGCGATCGGCAAGAACATCACGCATGTGGGCGATGCCGGCGCAGGGCAGGTGGCAAAGGCAGCCAACCAGATCATGGTGGCAGCGCAGATGGTGGCGGAGGCAGAGCTGATGCTCTTCGCGCAGAAATC
>DJGU01000140.1:8387-8688 GCA_002432795.1 Anaerolineaceae bacterium UBA5838 | reverse complement strand
TGAATATTGTCATGGATACCGCGCGCGATTACCAGGCTGTTTTGCCTGGGACGGCGCTCAACAGTCAGCTCTTTAATGGCATGGTCGCGCTGGGAGAAGGCGATCTGGATAATTCCGCGGTGATCCGCATGCTGGAACTGCTAAACGACATGGACCTGGAAATTACTGAATGATACTGAGCGGGCTTGACCGTGCATCCACGTGTTGTGCGGGTTGGTCCGACAAAACTAAAAACTAACCGGAGGAAAAACATGGATTTTGAATTTATCAAACCACTTTTGAAAGAAGACGCGAAAGGCAA
>DJGU01000140.1:7875-8288 GCA_002432795.1 Anaerolineaceae bacterium UBA5838 | reverse complement strand
TCCCTGGGTCTGCATCATTCGGTGCCTTATGGGATCACTCCCGGCAGCGGGCAGGCGCACCTGGGGCTGTTTGGCTACGATCCGGTGAAATACGAGATTGGGCGCGGTGTTTTGAGCGCGCTGGGTGTGGACTTTGAGCTGGGTCCGAATGATGTGGCAGCCCGGGGCAACTTCTGCACCGTAGATGAAAATGGCGTGATCACTGATCGGCGGGCAGGGCGCATCCCAACCGAGGTGGGCGAGCGGCTCTGCAATTTGCTGAAAGAGAATGTTCGTCTGCCTGGGGTTGAGCTCTTTTTGACGCCTGAGAAGGAATATCGTTTCGTCTTTGTGTTGCGGGGCGAAGGGCTCAGCGGCGACGTGTCGGATACCGACCCACAAGCTGTCGGAAAGAAAGCGAATGTTGCCACTGC
>DJGU01000140.1:0-7849 GCA_002432795.1 Anaerolineaceae bacterium UBA5838 | reverse complement strand
TGCGCGGGTTTGCCGGCATGCCAGACTGGCCGAAATTCCCGGATGTGTGGGGCATTAAGTCGCTGGCGATCGCGATGTATCCGATGTATCGCGGTGTGTCGAAGGTGGTTGGCATGACCGTGATGCCGCCGGCTGAGTCGATGTCCCATGAAATCAGCATGCTTGAGGAAAACTGGAACGATTATGACTTCTTCTTCGTGCACATCAAGAAAACCGACAGTTATGGCGAAGACGGCAATTTTGACGGTAAGGTGCATATTATTGAGGAAGTGGATGCCCTGCTTCCGCGCATCCTGGCTTTGGACCCTGATGTGGTGATCATCACCGGTGACCACTCCACTCCTGCCAAATTGAAATCACATTCCTGGCATCCCATTCCAACTTTGCTCTATTCAAAAGATGCCCGCCCGGATGGTATTACCAGTTTTGGCGAGCGGGCTTGCATCCAGGGCAGTCTGGGCTCGCGCTTTGACGCGAACGAGCTGATGCCACTCGCGCTGGCGCTTGCTGGAAGGCTGGAAAAGTACGGCGCGTAGAATATACCCGACCTGGTCTGTGCAAGCAGACCAGGTTTTTTTATCCTGGAGGTTGCGATGTCAGATAACCCCGCATTGTTGGCGAGCCAATTAGCGGATGGAAAAGTCCGATGTGAGGTTTGCGCGCACAGGTGTGTGATCAGCCCCGGGCAAAAGGGATTCTGCAAGGTGCGGGAAAACCGCGGGGGAAAGCTCTTCAGCCTGAGTTATGGACGCCTGGTAGCCGCCCATGTGGACCCAATTGAGAAAAAACCGCTGTATCACTTTTTGCCTGGAAGTTTGAGCTATTCTATCGCTGCACCGGGGTGCAACTTTCGCTGCAAGTGGTGCCAAAACGAGGATATCGCGCAGATCTCGCCTTCTAATGAGCCTGGCAGATTACCCTATACACCTCCAGAGCGTGTGGTGCAGGCGGCAATCGCAACTGGCTGCCAGAGTATTGCCTTTACATATACAGAACCCACGCTTTCTTTAGAATATAACCTGGATGTCAGCCGATTAGCACACAACGCAGGTTTGAAAACTATTTACATCACCAACGGTTACATGACCCCTGAGATGCTTGAATTGACAATCCCGACGCTGGACGCTGCTAATGTTGACATAAAAGCTTTTGATGAAAGCATCCACCGGAAATATACCGCTGGACACTTGCAGCCAGTATTGGATGCTTGCGTTGCTCTGCACAAGGCGGGAGTATGGCTGGAAGTGACCACGCTGCTGATACCTGGGATCAACGATGATGAGACGCAACTGCAGGGTGTGGCGGAGTTTATCGCTACGAAACTAAGCCCGGATGTGCCCTGGCATATCAGCCGCTATTTTCCGCAGCCACACTTCCACGAGATTCCTGCGACACCGGCAAGGACGATTTTCCATGCGATCGATGTAGGACACAAGGCAGGATTGCGGTATGTGTATGGAGGAAATCTACAGACTTCCACCGACACTGACTGCCCAAACTGCGGCATGCGTGTTGTCCGGCGGATGGGCTATGGGGATGCAATTGTGGACCTAAATGACGGCGCCTGCCCTAAATGTGGATTTAGGATTGCAGGCGTCTGGTAGCTCGATTATTTGAGTCAGAAAATTTTATGGCTGCGAAATAGCACTGAATTTGCCTTGCTTTACCATCTCAGTGACCGCATCCATGCTTGGTTTTACATAGGCATCTTGTTTATAAAAAGGCACAATTTCACGAATTGCGTGATAAGCCTTTGATGTGCCCTGACCCATATTTGCGTCCGGTTTATTTTGCAGTCTGAAATCAATGGCCTGGGCGGCACTCATCAGCTCGATGGCGATGACTGTGCGCACATTTTCAACAATCTGCTGGCAGTGTAAGGCGGCGTTGGCGCCCATTGACACATGATCTTCCACGTTGCCTGAAGAGGGGATGGAATCGACGCTATCGGGATGGGCGAGAGTCTTGTTTTCTGAGCACAGGGCAGCGGCAGTATATTGCAAAAGCATGAAGCCTGAGTTCAGCCCGCCGTGGGCAGCAAGGAAGGAGGGGTAGTGCTCGGGGTTAAGGTCAATCAATTTGGCGATGCGGCGCTCAGAAATGTTGCCAAGGTCGGTCATGGCGATTGAGAGGAAATCGAGCGCCAGCGCCAGAGGCTCACCGTGGAAGTTGCCGCCGGAAAGGATCGTGACTTCGTCATTTTCGTCAAAGAAAAGCAAAGGGTTATCAGTAACGGAGTTAAGCTCTATTTCAACGACCTTTTGCGCGTAGTTAATAGCGCTGTGCACCGCGCCATGTACCTGGGGCACGCAGCGCAGGGTGTAGGCATCCTGAACATTCTTGGAGTTGTCCGGGCGGGTCAGTTCACTGCCAGCCAGTAATTCGAGCAGGTTGGCGGCGGTTTCGGCTTGCATTGCCTGCGGACGGCTGGCATGGATCTGGGGGGAATAGGCGAGGAGGGTGCCATTTTGGGCTTCAAGCGAAAGCGCAGCAGCGCAGTTGGCGGACCTCAAAATGACGTGAGCATCAAAAACCTGCAGAGCACCGATAGCTGTCATAAGGGTGGTGCCGTTGGTCAGGGCAAGCCCTTCTTTAGCGCTCAACTTGATTGGTTTCAACCCGTGTTCCTGCAAGACTTCAGCGGAAGGTCTGACCTGACCCTGAAAACGCACTTCACCTTGCCCGATGAGCGGCAAAGCCATATGGGCAAGCGGGGCCAGGTCGCCACTGGCTCCCAAAGAACCCCTCGAGGGGATGACCGGCAGAATGTTTTTGTTGAGCAGAGAGAGCATGAGTTGGAGAGTCTCAAGGCGGATGCCGGAGTGGCCCTTGGCGAGGGTGTTGGCACGGATGATCATCATCGCACGCACGACTTCCGCTGGCAGTTCGGGACCAGTGCCCACGGCGTGGCTGAGGATGATATTTTCCTGCAGCTTTTCCACGTCTTCAGGCGGGATCAAACGGTCCTTGAAAGCACCAAAACCGGTGGTGATACCGTAGGCAATGCGCCCTTCGCTGACGAATTTCGCAACCGCGTCTGCCGCCCGCTGGATACAGGGGATGGCTTCAGGAGCGAGGGTGATTTCGATGTCAGGATTTCTTGCGGCTTGAACAAGGTCTTCAAGGGTGAGTGAACAACCGTTAAGCGCCAGATTTGCCATTAATTCTCTCCTTTTGACTTTGGAATCAGGCTTCGATGATTTCGATGGTGTGCAGCTTTACAGCAGGCGAACCAATGCGCATCGGGTCGCGCTCTGGGATGGCAAAAAGAACGTCCAGACCGTTGACAACCTCACCAAAAATGGCGTGTTTACCGTCCAGCCAGGGAGTGGGTACGTGGGTGATGAAGAACTGCGAGCCGTTGGTATTGGGTCCGGCGTTTGCCATGGAGAGGATGCCGGGTTTGCTGTGCTTCAGCCCAGCCCCGAATTCATCACGGAAGGAATAACCAGGTCCGCCGCGACCGGTGCCGGTGGGATCGCCAGCCTGAGCCATGAAATCTTTGATAACACGATGGAAAATGGTGTTGTCGTAGTAACCTTCACGAGCCAGGAAGACAAAGTTGTTGACAGTGTTGGGGGCTTTATCGGCGAAGAGGCTGACTTCAATATCGCCAAGGTCGGTTTTGAGGATGGCGGAATATTTTTTGTGCAGGTCAAGCTTAAATTCAGGGGTTTTTGTCCATTGTTTTTGTGTCATGTTATTCTCCTTAGGCTGATTTTATCAGAGGTTGAGGGGAAAAGCCTAAGGGACATGTAGGTCGGGCGAAGTACCGGCGGAACTGTGTAATGAGATCGCCGGCAGGTTTTGATTTTTCAGAAGACCGACGCGGTCCCACTCCGACAAAGGTGCTTCTATTGGCGGAGTGCGCAAAAGAGGCGCATTCCACCCTACGATCAATTTTTAATCGGCTAAACAAACGGTAGGTCGGAATGAGACCGTCGGAAGGTGAAGGATTGCAAAAGGTGTGAAGCGGTCTCACTCCGACTATTTGGTTTCCATCCTTAAATTTTTTTTTATTGGTGGAGCGCGCAAATGAGGCGCATACCGCCCTACGACGAATCGATTATCCTCCCACTCTGCTACGGTATCATATATTGAGATAAAATCACCTTATGTTAACTGAAATCCCAGACACACCGCAGCCTATCAAGAAACATCTATCACCCCGGCGTATAGTCCTCGTGTTTTTTCTTGGAGCGCTTTGCTTCCTGATCACGCAGGTATTCACGCGGGTGCCGCTCTTGAGTTGGTTGCAAGCAGAGCCTGATTTTTTGCTCCTGGCGATGTCTTACCCATTGATTAGTGGAATACTGATCGCACTGACCGCGGGTATTTTTGAGGAGAGCGGTCGCTTTGCTTTCAAAGCCGTGGCGTTGAAACCAGCCCGAGCCCGCATTTCAGAACCCGTGATATTTGGCCTGGGACATGGCTTGTGCGAGGCTGTTTGGATGTTTTCAATATTCTGGGATTCGATCAGCATCCTTGGATTTCCAATTCTGGTCGTACCTGTGGTTGAACGATTGCTTGCAATTACGCTGCATGTTGGCTTTTCGGTTTTGATCTGGAATGGTTTCCAACTCAACAAACGGTTTCATTACTTGCTGATGGCAATCCTGGCACATGGCATGGTGGATGCTCTGATACCACTAGGTGGGAAATTGGGCTGGGGAGTGCTGGCGATGGAAGGCATTGTGGCAGTGTTTGCTGGCTTATCGTTGATCTATGTTTTCCATTCAAGGAAGTATTACAAAGAGGAGGTTTCTCATGAATAAGACGAGTTTGTGCAGAGTTTTGACCATTGTTTTATTGGCTGTTTTAAGCCTTGGAGCGCTGGGCGGATGTGCTGCCAAATTGCCCGAAGGTTTTGACGAGGCTGAGGTGAGGGCTGCTGCTGAGAATGTGATTGATCTGCTCAATCAGCGCGATAGCGAGGGCTTGACAGCGCTGATGACTGAGGAAATGAAAGCTGTCCTTACAGATGACATTCAAGCGCAGATATTCGCGCTGCTGGACGAATCGGGGGAATTCCAGGAAATTGGGGACCTCAAAATGGGCGGCAACACGCAGAACGGTATCACCTATGCTGCAGTTGCCGTGAAGGCGAAATATGCAAACCGCGAGATTACTTACACAATTAGTTTTGATATAGACATGAAGTTAGCCGGACTGTATCTGCAATAATTGTTTTTATAAAAGATGAGCGGAATGTTGCGTTGGATCTCTTGTTGATATGCAATTTTTATTGATGTGATGTTATGCTCTAAAAAGAGACCTTTCACTGAAATTAGAGGTTCTCAACAAGCCGGCAATGTTGGAGTGAGCCCGCTAAGAATCATCTGATTCTTATTTCTTTTGGCGGGCTCATTCCAACCTACGAAAAACCTGATCAGTGGTAGGGTGGGTTGGTGTTAGGAGATGTTGAAATACTTGAAAAAACTAAAAGCCAATCCACCATGAAATTCAGTCAAAGTGTATCGGTGGGTTGGCTATATCAAGACACATGCGGTCAACATTTTTACGACGCCAACCCACCCTACGGGTTTGCATTGTTACTAATCCGACCAGTTCTCCAAGGCTTTCTTTACGTCTGCAAGGAAGTTGTCGCCGCTTTCGCCGTCGATCGCGCGGTGGTCGAAAACGAGTGAGAGATAAACCATCGGGCGGATGGCAATCGAATCGTTGCCGTTTTCATCGGTGATCACAACCGCGCGCTTCTGCATGGCACCAGTACCAAGTATCCCGAGTTGGGGCTGGTTGATGATGGGCATGGCAAACAGCGAGCCTGCCGTGCCGTGATTGGTGAGCGTGAAAGTTCCTCCACGGACATCGTCCGGCGAGAGTTTCTTACTGCGAGCGCGTTCTGCCAGGCTGTTGACCTGGGATGCGATGCCCTTCAGAGAAAGATTCTGGACCTGCTTGATGACCGGCACGATCAGCCCGCCTTCACCCAGGGCTACTGCCATGCCAATGTTGACGTCGCTGAAGGCAAAAATACCTTCGTCTGTCCAGGTGGCATTGATGATTTTGTGCTCACTCAGGGCTTTGGACATCGCCGCCACAAAATAGGCTGTCAGGGTCAGGTTAACCCCATCGGCAGCAAATTTGGCTTTGTTTGCCTTGCGGTGAGCCAACACGCGGCTCATATCCACTTCCATGACGGTCAGAACATGCGGCGAGGTTAGCACCGAATCTACCATGCGGGCAGCGATCTGCTTGCGCGTGGAGGTGTGCGGGATGAGGGTGCCGGGGATGTCTGTGGGTACAGGGGCTACCTTGGCAGGCTGCACCGGTTTTTCTTTCAGTTCCGGTTTGGGTCCTGGAGCTGTTTGAGTTTCTTTTTTCGGATTGGCAAGGTATGCTTCGACATCCTGCTTTGTAATTCGACCGCCTGAGCCTGTGCCCTGGATCTGGTCTGGGTCGAGCTGGTGCTCGTCGAGCATTTTTCTGACCAACGGTGAGAGAAAGTTTGATTTAGCGGCAGGTTTTTCGGCGACGACAGTTTTTTCCTGTTCAACCACTTCAACCAGAGCTTCTTCCGTTTGCGGAACCTGGGAGGGTTCTTCGGCTTCTTCTTCTTCTTCGAGTGACTCTCCGGGTTCGCCGATCCATCCCATATTTTCGCCAACCCGAACGGAATCGCCCGCTGCCACATCAATGCGCAGCAGGGTGCCTGAAATCGGGCTGGGGAATTCGGTCACGACTTTGTCGGTTTCGAGTTCCACCACAGATTCAAATTCTTCCACTTCGTCGCCGACTTGTTTGAGCCAGGCAACCACTGTGAGTTCTTCCACACCTTCGCCCGGTCTTGGGGCGATTAATTTTGTAGCCATTGATCCTCCTAAAGAATGGCGGGGAAGCGATTGGGATCACTTTCCCGCATGATTTCGTATGCCGCGTTAAAAATGCTTTCCGCGTTGGGTTTACTGTAATAATCGCCATCGGTGCCGTAAGCCGGGCGGTGGTTGGCAGCGCTGAGCGTGCGTGGAGCAGAATCCAACCACTGGTAACCGCCCTGCTTCTCGAGCACTTCCTGCATCATGTAGGCGGTGGTACCGCCGGGCATGTCCTCATCCACGAAGAGCACCCGTGAGGTCTTTTTGAGCGAGTCGACGATGTTGTGATTTATGTCAAAGGGCAAAAGCGTCTGTACGTCGATCAGCTCCACATCAACGCCCACCTGGGCAAGCCTTTCTACTGCTTTCTGTGCGATGCGTACGGTAGCTCCGTAGGTCACCAGGGTTAAATCTTTTCCCTCCCTGAGCACTTCAGGGACACCAAGGGGCAGTTTAAACTCGGCGACATTGTCTGGCAGGCGTTCCTTGAGGCGGTAGCCATTCAGGACTTCGACGACCAGGGCGGGATCATCGCCTTCGATGAGGGTGTTATAAAAACCTGCCGCCTGGGTCATGTTGCGTGGGACTGCCACGTGGATGCCCCGAATGAGGTTGATGATGCCTGCCATCGGCGAACCGGAGTGGAAGACGCCCTCAAGACGATGACCGCGCGTGCGGATGATCACGGGAGCCTGTTGGCGACCGACCGTGCGCCAGCGCAGGTTGGAAAGGTCATCTGCCATGATCTGGAGCGCGTAGAGCAGATAATCGAGATACTGGATTTCAGCAATCGGGCGGAAGCCACGCAGGGCTAAGCCAATGGCCTGACCCAGGATGGTGGCTTCACGGATGCCAGTGTCGGACACACGTAAAGGACCATACTTTTCCTGCAAGCCTCGGAAAGCCTGGTTGACATCGCCAAGATTGCCAACATCTTCGCCAAAAGCGACCATCAGTGGCTCGCGGGCAAGAATTTCATCAAAAGCTTTGTTGAGCACTTCAAAACCCATCAG
>DJGU01000021.1:1148-3988 GCA_002432795.1 Anaerolineaceae bacterium UBA5838 | reverse complement strand
GCGCCCATACTGTGACCATAAAGAAAGACCGGCAGACCTGGGAAGTGCTCTCTGGCTAATTTCACGGCTTGGGTGATATCTTCCATCAAGCCTTCGGCTGAATTGATTACACCCCGTTTTCCGCCTGTTTTGCCGTGCCCCTGCTGGTCGAAGCCCAGTAAGGCAATGCTTTTGGCGTTGAGTTTTTCGGCAACATGCTGATAGCGCTGGATATGCTCACCGAGACCATGCTCCAGCACTATAACCGCGCGGGCTTTTTCTTCAGGTTCCCAGACCTGCCCCCAAAGCGTTTCACCATTTGAAGATTGAAGAGTTAATTCCCGGATTGTCATACTTCCTCCTTGAAGCTGAATACTACATGTTGTTTGAGAAAACGATCGACTGTTTCGTAGTAATCGATCAGGTTTGCTTTTTTTCGAAAACCATGCCCTTCGCCTTCATACAACTTGTATTCGTGCGGAACGTGGTTAGCCCTAAGCACACGGACGATGGACTCAGAGTGTTCTGGAGGGACCACTTTATCATCGCTGCCCTGGAAGATTGCAACAGCATCCCGTATTTTTTCAGCATGAAAGACTGGCGACCAGGCATGGTATTTCTCCGCTGCTTCTGGCAACTCGCCAACCAACGACGTGTTGTAATGGGCTTCAAATTTGTGTGTGTCCAAATCAAACAAGTTGGAGACCCCATAGGAACACAGCCCTGCCCTGAAGAAACCGGGGTAGTGCACCAGCGCGTTCAGCAGTGTGAATCCGCCGGCGCTGCCGCCTTTGATGACCAGTTTATTGGGGTCAGCCAACCCGGCTCTGACCAAAGCCTGGCTGCCTTCAATAGTGTCCTGCAGGTCGATTTTGCCCCAATTTTCTCTTAACGCGTTTCGATAGGTTCGCCCGTAACCAGTGCTGCCGCGGTAGTTGACCGCAAAAAAGGCATATCCCCGGCTGGTGAAGAAGGCTGCCTCGAGGTTGAAGGCGTCAAAAACCTGTGAGGTTGGTCCGCCATGCACATAAACAATGGTTGGGGGTGGTCCGTCAGAGCTGAAGTTTTTGTTTGCTGGTGCGTAATAAAGTCCGTGCACTTCCGCGCCATCTGAAGATGTCCAGCTGAATTCCCGGGGAGTAGAAAGGTCTGAAAGATCCAGAAAATCTGCCTGACTTCGCGCGATGGTTTTGGACTGACCGTCCTTTTGGACAATAATCCGTGCTGGCAGGCTGGATGATTGGGCAATACAGGCTATTTCTCCGTTGCGGGAAAGCGTTGGCTGCTCCAAGAGCGAGTATGCTCCGGTATCTACCAATTCAATCTGCTTTGATTCCAGAAAAACCTGCTTGAGGTTGACTGAACCAAGTTGGTTTTCAAGGTAATAGATCGACTTTCCATCTGGGTGCCAGTTGAGCGCGCGTCTGCCCTGAACCCAGGCTGGAGGAAGTAAATTCTGGTCCTCAAGCATCTTTTCGGTCCTGCCCTCAACCAGATCCAATACCACCAGGTCGTCAAATTCTGCGTTATTGACCAACCAGGCCAATTTTGTCCCATCTGGTGAGAAGCATGGCTGAAAAACAGCCCTTTCCCTATCTCCATCAAGTTGCTCGACCTGATCCAAACTCATTCCATCCGGGCTTAACCTGCCAAGCATCAGCCTGGTGCCATCCCAGGGCATATCAGGATGATCCCATTCAATCCAGGCAAGCCGGCTTCCATCCGGACTGATAGCGGGTTGCATGTAAAAATCGGCACCTTGCCGCAGAATTTTTGGCCACTCAGAGCCCTCAGTGTCGACGACTGCCAGGAGGTCCTTACCTTCATAGGTGTGCACAAATACGATAAATTTCTCATCCGGACTGAGCACCGGGGCGGCTGCACCGCCAAAACCGGGCGTGATGACCCTGGGTAAACCCGCGCCATAAGGTTTGGAATAAAGTCGCCCGTTGCGATCAGCAAAGATGACTTGATTGTTGCCGGCGTAAAAATCTCCGCCACCGTAACCAACGGACCCGGAGGGATTGAAATCGCCAGTCAGATCCCAGGCGGCCTCATCCGGCTTCCAGGCTAAGAGACTGGTTTTTCCATCCTGGGATTGCGACCAGACCAGCGTTCCGCCATCTGGTGACCATTGAACGTCATTCATACGGATGCCACTGCCGATCATAGCCGGTGTGATCGGGCTTGACCATAGTCCATAAGTGAGTTTTTGTTTGCTCATACGCCACCTCAGAATTTGATAATGCCTTATTATACCGTCAGCTTGTGGGGAACTGATTTCCAGTTCCTTTTTTGTTTTGACTTGTTCTAGATGAGGCTGATGGAACGAGCCTACCGTTCCCAATAACCCCCTCGAGGGAGGGGGAATTAAAGGGGGTGGGTAATTGTTAGTAATCATAGGCTTGAAAGCACTCCAAGGTTTAGTCCGGCACATAGTTTATATTTTTGTCAGAAATTATATATCGGGCAAAACATTTTTAGGACCCACCCCCTCAATCCCCACTTCCCTTCCGCTGCGCTGCACGGATCTTCGACCCTGCGCCTCGTTCCTCGGCTGGAGGGGGTCAAAGACTTGCTGCTCCTGAACCTCTCCGTTTAGCTGGAAATTGCTCCGACCAAAGCCCAAAAATCATTTGACGCGATTCGAAGTGCGTGCTAAAATCCTAATTCGTCCTGCATGGGCGCGTAGCTCAATGGTAGAGCAGTGGCCTTTTAAGCCATTGGTTCAGGGTTCGAGCCCCTGCGCGCTCATTTTTTTGTTTAAGAGGGGTCAGGGAAAATCAGACCGGGCGGGCATGGCAGCCCGTGCCACCATAAAAAGAGTAACTTCATCAATTGGGCGGATTTGGAATCCGCCC
>DJGU01000021.1:0-1005 GCA_002432795.1 Anaerolineaceae bacterium UBA5838 | reverse complement strand
GAGGATTATCTCCATAAAAAGGGTGGGTTTGGAACCCGCCCATACATATTACAAATAAAATAGAATAATCGTCCCGAGGATTAAAAATGGGGTGAGAGCCTGGGCGTTGCTGAAGCTCTTATAGCGCTTCGTGAGGACCAAACTTATCAGCCACAACAGCGAGTATGCGCTAAAAATGACGATGCCCAACAAAAGTCCCGCGGCGATTGCCGGCCAGCTGCACAGCAGCCCCAAAATCGTGCCGAATATCACATCTCCAAAGCCAAAAGGCACTTCGTTGATGGCTTTGTGCCTTAGAATCCCAACGATCTTTCCAAATGCCGCCCCCAACAAGAACAAAGCCAGCATGATCAGCATGCCGCCCAGCGCGCCGCTTAACGCCTTCACAATCCCATGAAAGATAATGCCATATATCAGCATAAGCATGAAACCAAACAGGCTGGTTTCAAGCAGCACCAATCTGTGCTCAAGGTCGATGACCACAATCACAGCCAAATAGGTCAGTAGCGGTACGGTTGCCCAAAAGTTTAGCCCGTGGAACGGGAAGAACCTGAGCAGCGCACACAGGATCACGCTGATGACGATGACGATGATTTGTCTTTTCGGTCGTTTATTGCCGCAATGGGGGCAGCGGAAGGAAAACAGATAATCTTTGGGCATATAAGGTTGATCGCATTCCGGGCAAACAGGTCGGCTTAAGCGCCGCGTGGCTGGCAATACATCCGCAAAATAGTTAACCAGGCTTCCGATGAAGAGGCCCAGAAAGATGCAGATAAGTAAAGTATAGAAAGAGGAATAAACTACAGATTCCAGGTGAACTGAAATTTGATTATTAACTGAAGTGGTTAATCCAGCGCAAAAATTCATCTATTATCCTGCCTTATTTATTGCTATTTTGTTCTCGAGTATATTATTTACCCTACCATACCATACAAATTTTACCAATACTTTTCGATTTTTTAGCACCAATCCACCTTGCCGACTTGTCAAGGCTAAATAGAAATG
>DJGU01000088.1 GCA_002432795.1 Anaerolineaceae bacterium UBA5838 | reverse complement strand
CCCAACGAGAGAATATTCAAAAAATATCGAAAACTGAGAAACTCAGGTACTATAAACAAATCCCTCCTAAAAATGGGAGGGATTTGTGGAATTAACTCGTAGGTCCGGTTGCGGTCTTCAAGCTGACAACGCAATCTTAGATTTGCCTTAACCTCCCCCACCCGTATTTTGCCTTGCTATACTTTTTTGGCTACGCGCAGCTCCTTATCGAAAGGCAATTAATTGTCAGGGCAGAGTGCTGCATCGCTTTACTCCTCGCAATGGCGAGACGTAGGCGCAGGTCAAATTGTGCTCCTACCTTGCGTTTTTAACTTCGGGGCAAAACTTAACCTACTTTGCTGCATCCACCAAGGCCTGCAGCTGAGCCTTTAGGGTTGAAAACGAAAAACCCTCAGCGGCTGCCCAATCCTTGATGAGTAGATTTAGGGATGGCAAAGGTTGAGCGATCGTCTTTTCGATGTCCTCTTGCTTGACTCCCCAATCCAATAAATCCTGGAAGGTGGTCTTGCCGGCAATTACAAATTCTTCGTGGTCCTGTTTGGGGTCAGGCGTACCCAAGCCGCCCGTTGGGGTGCGTGCAGTTTCGCCTTCTGAATCACCTGCGGATGGTTGCGTCGACTCATCTATTAGAGGTGCCGCCGGTGCCGTGGCTTCACTGATAGTGTAAATAGCGAGATAATCCAATTGCTCCTGGCTTAAGGTAGTTTTTTGTTTGATAAGCTCCACGGCCTCTGGCAGCAAGAAAGCGTCTTCTCCGCTCAAATCATAGGGATAGCCCTTGTAAAGCGCAACGAAAAGTTTTACAGAGCCGGTGCCCAATTCTTCTTCGAGGTATGCAAAATTCTCCTCGAGTGACTTAAGCGGAACTGCTGCAACATCCGCTTCCAGAATGCGGAAGGCAATTGCAAGATCTTCAAGCGGGATGTCGAACAACCTGGACACATCCCCAAAAGTATAGGATCCCCGGATATCTGCTGGATTATTCTCTCCGGCATACTTACCTTCAGTGAATTTTAGCGGCTCCTTATTAGTTTTAGTCGTCCACTCCCCTAAACCCATAGAGACCAGAATGCCACCAAAAAGGACCGTTACAACAAAGACTGCCATCCAACGTGGTGTGATTCTCATTTCTTAGCTCCTATGATGAAATCCACCGTCTGAGGTACCGGACAGTGAGCGGATGAGGTGCATTCCATGCATGAGATACACTGGTGATTCCGAACAACCGACAACTTACTGACCTCAATGTTCATCGGGCAGGCTTTATCGCAAACCTTGCAATTGATGCAGGTGTCAGCATTGCGGCGCAGCGAGAAAATCCGAAAGAGGTTGAAAATGCCCAGGAATGCGCCATAGGGACAGGCGTATTTACACCAGGGACGCTCAACGAACAATGACGCCAGGATGGTAGCCCCCAGTACAATCAAGCCACCAACAGCAACTTCACTGGTCCAAAAATTGAAAAGCGCGAAATAGGGATCAACATTGGCAAACACCAAAGTCATCGACCTGGCGGTCATGAAAACCACCCAGATCAAGACGAGATATCTAAGATAGCGCAGAATATTATCAATCTTTGAAGGGATGAAGTGGTTGTAGCGCTTCTTAAAAATCTTCTTGCCTATCTTTGCAATCCACTCCTGAAAGGTCCCCAATGGGCAGACCCAGCCGCAAAAAACCGGCCCAGCAAATAATGCCAAAACAACGCCGATGATCATCAGTACCAGCGAGGATTGATGTACCTTTTGAACAAAAGTTCCTGTGGTAATAAATTGATAAAGACTGACAACTCCACCAAACGGGCAGAGCGCGTGCAATGATGCAGAAGAAAGGAAAGCAATGCCTTTTCCATCTTCCGCTAAGGTATGATTGATCGCGATCAGCGCGATCAGAACAAAAAAGAATAACTGGACCAAAGCACGGATCCGATTGGTTTTAAGGCGTTTGCTTGGTTTCTTTGCCGGTTGAGATGACTCCATTTTTCTCCTCATAAAAAAATCCCTGGGATACTTAGGTGTACCCCAGGGTGATTGTTTGTGTTGTTTTACGGAATGCAGGCTTCGAAGGCGGGCAGATGGTTGTTTAGAGAAGCGCTCTGAAGGTTGGTGTAGACCCGGATAAGTATTGGGTTGGTGGTGTTGGGCAGCAACTCGTCATATAGATCTGCGTCTATCTGTTCGAAAGTCACACCCAACTGACAGGCTTCCTCAAAAGTGCTCCATTCAATATCTGCTACCTCGCCTGCGTTCTCAGGCACTTCCACCCCAAAGCGTTCTGCCACGCGGATCAGCGCATTCACATGCTGTTGTTCAGAGCTAGCGATCCGAAGAAATGGCTGGATTTCTCCCAATTCATTCATGATAGCCTGGTAGGTGTTCATGGCAGCATATTCTTCTTGAATAGCTAATGCCAGATCTGCTGCCTCTTGTTCGGATAAAGTTGTTGTCATGGTCATTGCATTTGCGTTAGCTTGCTGACTCCATTTGTTTGAAGGGCCACTACGGCCACTGTCATAAGCGGCTTGCGAAGGGCTGTAAACAAATGCTGTTAGTACCATAACAAGAACTGTTATTGCTAATATTGTGATTGATTTTTTGTTTTTCATATTTTAGTTATCTCCTAGTTTTGTAATACGATTTTAGGAATAACTTATTTAGATGCGCTTAAGCAATCATTTGAATTTGATATATTCACATTGCCAAAAGGTGGTTTGAGCGTTTCCAGGGGCTTTTGCGGCTTGCATTGGATGAAAAGCGAGCCAAATTCCAATGCGACCGTGACAAAGCGCAATCAGGCGCGGCACAAAGAGCATCGGTGCTTTTCCGGATGGCCGCTCTGACCTGAGGCTGGTGTGCGCCCCACTCAGATTCATCGAGCAAGCTGAGGGAAGGCCAGTATACCTACTTGAACATGCAGTATTTGGAGGATTACCAACCAAGTGATTCCTAAATGTGCGAAAAATACTTGACACTACCTGACACTACCAAGACCCACCCACCCCACACTTGTATTCTGCTTTGTTAACTGATTCGTTGGCTTAGTTATTGACTTATTTATCGGTTTATTGTGGCTACGCGCAATTTTTTGTCGCCGGGGAGATGTAAAAAGGCAGATTACCACGCTGCATTTCGAAATTACGTTTTCCCCGTCACATCGTGCCCTATGGTTATTGCGACTGCTTGCCTATAGAGTAGGAACGAAGAAATCTAAACTGTTTGCCATCTATCTTCGTTTAAGCACTTTTGTCTGTCATTGCGGCTGCTTGCGTACAGAGCAGGAACAAAGAAATCTGAACCGTTTATCCTAAAGTAATATGAGAGGTTCGCACTGATAGCGGCTTAGGCCAAATATCAGCCTGTCTGTTACCTCGTTCCCGTCTGTCACATCGAGCCCTTTGGGTATTGCGAGGAACGAAGCAATCCAAATTGTTTGCCATCAAAAAATGTAAGAGGTTGATACATACCTGGCGTATTCCACTTCGTGAGGCATAACCGTAATCCTGCTACCTCGAGCGTTTTTTAGGATTCCAGCAATTTAGATTGCTTCACAAAAGAAGTTCGCAATGACAGGTTTTGAAGAGGTGCGCAATACCCAGAGGGCACGATGTGACAGATAAATGAGAAAGTGCAACTATGACACCGCACAAATCGCTGCACTTTTGCACTTTCTCCCCAAAATCATGCACTATAATTACCCCACCCACTCATCCATCATCCCCAGGAGGCTCACTGTGAAATCCGATAAAATGAAGACCTTCAACTACTCAGTCGGCATGTTCGGCACGTCCATCCCAATCAACCTGCTCAAAACCTTTGCCTTTGCCTATTACGTCGACACCCTCGGCGTGACCACCGCCCAATGGGCATCGATCATGCTCATCTACACCTTCATCGATGCCGCCGACAACCTCATCTACGGCTTTCTGTCGGACCGCACGCGCACCAAATGGGGGCGGCGGCGCCCCTGGCTCGTGATCGGCACCCCGCTGCTCGTGCTCGGGCTGATCCTCTTCTACACCCCGCCGGCAGGACTGGATGCCAATGCACTCTACCTCTACGCCATGCTCTTCTACATCTTTACCGGCACGCTCGACTCGGTCATCAACGCCAATTACGGCGCGCTCTTCCCTGAACTATTCACCAATGATGCTTCCCGCGCCAAAGCCAACGCGCTGCGCCAGGCATTTCAACTGGTGGCGATGATCATCAGCATCGCCCTAACGCCTATGGTGGTGGACGCACTCGGCTGGTCCACAACCGCGATCGTATATGGGCTGCTCGGCGGGGCGGTGATCCTTTACATGGCGCTCACCAGCCATGAGAAACCCGTCACGGAAGCAGAAAAGAAACCCGAACTGTGGGATAGCGTGAAAACGCTGCTGACGACCAAGAAGTTCTGGGTGGCGGGCATTACCAACGCCTTCTACAGCGCTGGCATGTCGCTGGTGATGGCGGGGCTGCCGATCTACGCCAAGTACACGCTCGGCATCAGCAGCGGGCAGCAGTCGCTGCTTTTTGGCGGGGTGCTGCTGGTGGCGATCGGATCGGTGGCGGTGTGGGCGAACTGGGTGAAGAAGTTTGACCTGGTCAAAGTCTGGCGCGCGGCGCTGGGCTTTTTGGCGCTTTCGTATATCCCACTCTATTTTGCCAACAGCTTTTATATGGCGCTCGGGTGCGCCATGCTGGTGGGGTTTGGCTTCGCCGGCGTGATCACAACCATGGATCTGATCCACTCACGCATCATGGACGAAGACCAGGCCAAGCACAAGGTGCGGCGCGAGGGGATCATCAGCAACGCGCTGGGGTTCATGAACCGCCTGAACGGGCTGTTCACCAGCGCCGCGTATGCGCTGTTGGGGGTGCTGTTTGGGTATGTCTCGGGCGAGGTGCCCGGTCCGCAGCCTGGCACCGCCGCGCGCTTTTTGCTGACGATCTTCCCGCTGGTGATGATGGTGCTGAGCCTGGGCTTTTCGTTCCTCTCGGACTTCAAACGCGTGCCTCTGGATGCGAAGGAAGAAGAGGAGTAAGCTTTGCTTTCCACTTTGGGTACCTGTGACAACCCAGGGCAGGTGAGGACCGGGCCTGTCCTCGACGAATTCAAGTGTGCAATGGATGAGGTAAATGTGGAAAATNNATTATGAGAGTCTTTGATCCAACCAAACGTTTCCCTCACCCCGGCTGCGCCGACCCTCTCCCAGGAGAGGGCTCACATAGCCTTCCCCTTGGGGAAGGGGGACCGCGTCTGCCCTCGACGAAGTCAAGGGTGCGGTGGATGAGGTAAATGTGGAAAATTATGAGAGTCTTTGATCCAACTAAACGTCTCCCTCACCCCGGCTTCGCCGACCCTCTCCCAGGAGAGGGCAAAGGCTTACCGGCTTCGCCGACCCTCTACCCTGCTGGGCACTTGGTCGCAGAGAGGGCTGCCACAGCCTTCCCCTTGGGGAAGGTGCCCGCAGGGCGGATGAGGTAAATCTTAAGATCATAAGAACTTGATCAAGAGAAAAATCAGATGCCTTTACCAAAAAATCCACATCTCACCCCTCTCTCTCGTAACCTTCGCAAGCGGATGACGAAACAGGAGAAACACCTTTGGTACGATTTTTTAAGAAAATATAAAGTTCAATTCAACCGACAAAAAGTGATCGGCAAATTCATTGTGGATTTCTATTGCCACTCTGCACAACTGGTTGTAGAAGTTGATGGATGGCAGCATCAAAATGCTGCCACTATGCAAAAGGATATCGAGCGCACCAAAATTTTGAACACCTATGGTATTGAAGTGCTTCGATTTACAAACGATGAAATTGATAACAACTTTTTTGAGGTATGCAGGAGGATCAGGGAGAAAGTTGAGGACTAATTAGGAGGCTGACCCAAAAGTCAACTCCGTTATTTTGTATTCCCACTTTTGAGCGTATTTTGCTATAAAATAGGGATTGCACTTATGTGATACGAGGAGCAAGGTAAAGTTGTCCCCACTCTTAGAGAATTTTTCTGCGAATGGGGGCTTTTGGGTCAGCCTCGGGACCGCGCCTGCCCTCGACGAAGTCAAGGGTGCGGTGGATGAGGTGTGCATTAGCCTTGCCGGAAACTCCCCCACACCAGCCTTCCCGGTCAAGACCAGAGTAGAATTATTCTGTTTATAAATGAGAATTATTTAAATAGAAAGGACCCAACATGGCACTATTACAAATCGATCTTGTTTCTGAAAAAGTAGGGGTCAACCTGCCTCTCAATTTGATCCTGCCTGATGACCTCGTGCGCGGTGGCAAACCGCTGGAGGAGCGCAAAGTGCTCTACCTGCTGCACGGGCTTTCAGACGACGCCTCCGCCTGGCCGCGTTACACCAACATCGAGATCCTGGCGCGCGAGCATGGATTGGTGGTGGTGATGCCTTCCGCAGGGCGCAGCTTCTATACGGATATGGCCAATGGACAGGCTTACTTCAGCTATATTACCGAGGAGCTGCCCGCCTGGCTGGCGGCAACCTTCCGCATTTCAAACGCACGCGAGAACACCTTCGTTGCTGGGCTCTCAATGGGCGGCTACGGTGCGTTCAAAGCCGCCTTCCTCCGACCGGACCTCTATGCCGCTGCCTGCAGTCTCTCGGGCGTGTTGGCGCTGAACGCGCTGCTGGCACCACCAGATAAGATCGAAAACCAGGCGTTGATGCACGAGTTTGACTTGCTTTTCGGCGGGCTGGAGAAGCTTTCGGGCAGTTTGCACGACCCGATGACCTGGCTAAAGAACGCCGCCGCAAGTTCCACCCCCCAGCCCCGGTTGTACGCCGCATGCGGGCTGGAGGATGACCTGCTGCCGCTCAACCGGCTGTTTGTGCACGCGGCAGCGCAGGTGGGCGTGCCGCTGCATTACCAGGAGGAACCTGGCAAGCATGACTGGATTTTCTGGCAGAGGCAGATAGAGAAGTTTATCCTAACGCTTTAATCGGCTATGAACATTCTTTTAGATGCAAATGCGGGTACTCGAGAGCGCCCGCATTTGGTTAGGGATTGTTGGTGACACGCAAAGCGACACCCAAAGCGAGGTTCCTTGCTTTGTCTTGGGCTCTCTGCTTTATCCCCTGACTTTCTTTAATATCGCTACAACTTCCTCAGTTTTGAGCACTTTTCCATAAGAGACGACCTTGCCATCCACCACCAGCGCTGGCGTGGACATGACCCCGTAGGAAGCGATCTGTGCAAAATCTCTGACGTGGTCGATGGTGGTATCCATGTCCAGCTGCTCCAGGGCTGCTACAGCCGCGGCTTCGAGCTGGTTGCACTTGGCACAGCCGCTCCCCAGCACCTTGACACTCGCGCCCTCTCTTTTGGCATTTTCAGCGTTTACGAAGCTGACCTCGTCAATCGGACCACAATCCTCTTTTTTCTTTCTAAAATTTGACAAAACCATGATTAATTCCTTTCTGAATACGATCTCAGCAGCAACTGCTCGAGCAGTCACAGCCGGACTTGTTGTTTTTTCCTTGGTAGAAGACTTCCAGGTTTTTGGGCAATGTGTAATCATCTTCCGGGCAACAGGGGGTATCTTGCGATCCAAAAACCGCCTTCAGGATCGCCTCAGCCAACATCTCCTGGGGAGGCACTTCGTAGTTTTGCCCTTCGTATTCGAAAATACGACAATCCACAATGGATCCGCTGATATCACTGCAGCAGTCACACGCATTCTCTGCGACTTTGAAACAAATATCCTGTCCGTTTACGCGGACGGTGGGAGATGATTCAAATCGATACTGTTGGGCGAGTTCTGCTGATTCCATTTTTGTCTTGCGGTATTCCAGAGCGTAACCGGCAAGCCGCAGCACGGGCGTAAGCGCGGTGAGGACCTCATCCAGCGCCTGTTCGGTGCCGATGCAGCGATCGCAAACCTGCAGGTCCAGGTAGAGGTACTCCACCAGCACAGGTTTGGGTTTCCTGCCCTCAAGTTTGGCAGGGTGATAAGGCTTCAACGGACTCAGATCAAGCGGCATAGATCCTCTGTTATCAAATTAATGGTTGCAAGGCGTTGAATAGATAGCCCACCAGGATGATCCCGAGGAGGCAGATTGCCACGAACATTGCTAATAGTTTTGGTTTGATCGCTTTTCGCAGCATCACCAAAGACGGGATGGAAAGGGTGGTGACCGACATCATAAAGGCCAAAACCGTGCCCAACTGCGCCCCCTTGGAGAGCAGCGCTTCGGCAATCGGGATGGTGCCAAAGATATCCGCATAAAACGGCAAGCCCAGCAGTGTTGCCAGGAAGACGCCAAAGGGATTGTCGCGCCCGAGCAGCGAGACCACCCACTCTTCGGGGATCCAGTTGTGGATGAACGCGCCGATGCCGACCCCGATTAATATGTAGGGAAACACCTTTTTGAAGGTGGAAGCCATCTGTTCACGGGCGTAAACCAAGCGGTCTTGCGTGGTCAGCTCAGGGGACTCGATATCCACGCTGCCGGCTTGCAGAACGAAGCTCTCAATGTGGGGTTCCATGTGCAGTTTTTCGATCAAAGATCCACCCAGAATGGCAACAACCAGCCCAAGGACTACGTAGAGCACGGCAGTGCTTGCACCGAAGATGCTGGTGAGGAGTACCAAGGAACCGAGATCGACCATTGGCGAGGAGATGAGGAAAGAGAATGTCACCCCCAAAGGTAAACCCGCAGAAGTGAAGCCGATGAAAAGCGGAACCGAGGAACAGGAGCAAAACGGGGTGACCGTGCCAAGCAGAGCGGCGATGGTGTTGGCGCCCAACCCGTGAAATCTGCTGAGAATTTTTTTACTGCGCTCCGGAGGGAAAAAACTCTGGATATAGCTGATAAAAAAGATCAGGACGCACAGCAGGAGGGTGATTTTGATCACGTCATAGATAAAGAATTGCAGACTGCCAACCCAACGATTGGCCGTATCGAGCCTAAACGAAGTAAGAAGCCTCCCTACCAGGGCATTTAGCCACTGCATACCCAGTATTTGATTTTGAATAAAATCCCAGATTGAGGTTGTCACAAATTACACTTTCTAAAAATTGATGGGTGGTGTCGGAGGGTGAGAGTCATTTTTCGCAGCACCCGAATTGGTCTGGATCATCGGCAACTGCAGTTAATTGTTGGACCAGCGAGACAAGTGCGGAAGCGCCCTCAGGACAAATGCGATAGTAGGTCCATTTACCCTCCTGCCGGCTGGTGACAATACCCGATTCGAGCAAAACTTTCATGTGGTAAGAAAGCCCGGATTGCCCGCAATCGAGATTTTCCACCAATTTGCAAGCGCACTTTTCGCCACCGCGCAGCATCTCGAGCACACGCAGGCGGGTTTCGTCGCAAAGAGCCTTGAACACACGTGCCTGACTTTGATAATCGCTATCCATCCTTACCTCATATAAAATATTTTTGATGTAAGCAACTATAAACCTCATATCAAAATTTGTCAATCTGTGAGGGATATAATGCCAATTTTGAGCAAATCATGACAAAACACCCTACAAAACCCCTACAAATTTTGGGTATTTTCTCTTTTTAGTTTACAATATAGGAGGAGAAGAGAATACAGAAATCCAACAGTCGCTCCGAAAGAGGTTAATTTAAAGTGCCCCGTTTCTGGCGAGTATTATTGATATCTTTAATTATCGTCCTCGTGCTTTACGGCATTTACTTCGCCTTGGGCAGACCAGTAATCCCCCTGCCAACCATCCCTTATAAAGTTTCTCCCGGACAGCCACTACATTCCATCATCACTTCAGATGGAGCCGATGAGCTCAAGCTAACGCTGAATACTTCTGGCGAAATTGAGATCACCTCAGAAGAGCAATCTGTGGTCGCGCTGAACTACACGCCGGAAACTTTCGATAACACTCTCGACCTGGGCGAGAGATTGCTAATCGCACAGAAATCCCTCCAAAGTAATGAAGATGTCCCTGAAAGTTCTCCTTTTTTGCGGAAGTTGATTGACTGGGTCGTCGCCTATTACTACCATGTCATCCGTTTTCGTTTGTCCGTTTTACTAACAGCTTTACCATAAAAGCACCGCTCAGTAATTATTTAACAAGGAAATAGAGGAAATAAACATGAACAAAACACCAACTTTCATTAAACTGCTTCTGGCAGTAATCTTGGTCCTCGGCATGTTGATGGTACAGCAACCCCCCATGGCAACCGCCGAGATCGCCAAGCAAGAAATCCCTGCCAACCTGGTTCACATTGACGTCACCTACGACCCCGGAACCAAAAGCTACAGCATAGGTGGCTTCTCAGCGGAAGACCTGCGCCAGGTGGGTGCGCCCCAATTCCAAGATGAAATCTGGCAGGTGCTCAGTATGCTCGATGGCGTAACTCTCAAGATCCAGGGCGATGTGATTGACATTTTCACGAATGATCAACCGTTGTTCTCGGTCGCCTGGGATGGAGCCTCACGGGAGATTCTTTATTCACTTCTGAATGCCTACATCGAGCTTGGGGACGTCGACATGGAACGCGCTGAAGCCTGGCTGGATAAAGCCGATATAGTCATCTCCCTGCGCCAATCCAAGGAACTAAGTGAGCCACTACAAATCTCGTTGGCGACCCTTTTGCAAGTACAGGTGAAAGATAACGGCGAATTGAGTGTTGAAGGCTTCCCAACGGGTATGTCGCTCACCCCGGAGACGCTGGATTTGGTCAACTTGGCAGGCATTGAGAACCTCAAGCTGTGCTGGAATAAAGGCGTAATTGATCTGCAAGTGAATGGTAAGGCCTTACCGCAGGCGACCCTGTACCAGGGTGGTTTGAGCGTGGTGGATAAGGCTTTCGGGCTCAGTCTCGGTGATCTCACCCCAATCTTTGGCTCAAGCTTTGGAGCTGGCCTAGTCATCGGAGAAGCTGATCCGGTCACTGGCGAGTGTTTGCCTTAGGTTTTGACTAGTCGCTTAAGAATACAGACCTGTTTAAATAGAAGGAGGGCTGACCCTGCAAGGTTGGGGGCAGCCCTTCATGTTTTCAAATATTCTGCAAAATCACTCACAAATACACGCCTGAAACTCCCATACAGACTTTTAGGGGGGCGCTTTCCCAATTCGCTTAAATCAATTCCCCTCACAGCAGAAAAATAGCTTTACAATCTATCTATCAAGCCTGTCAAAGGATGCCACATGACTGTAATAACCCTCCAACGCCACATCCCACCCGCTGAACAAGGGCTTTACCTCTTGCTGCCTTTCGAGATGCCCGCCAACACTGCCCGGCTGGACTTGCGCTATGCATATCAGAGCCATGCCAGCGAGCCTCTGGCCTTGCCTGAGGGTCAGTTCGCCAGGACCAAACGCGTGAACATCGTCGACATTGGACTAATTGCTCCAGATGGCTCGCAGGTTGGGGCAAGCGGCTCAAGCCGTTCGGAGATCATGGTTTCTGAAACCAGCGCGACGCCCGGTTACCAACCGTACCCGCTCACCCCGGGCAGCTGGCAAATCATTCTTGGCGCGTATGTGATCGCCCCGGAGGGGGTTGATGTGGAAATCAGGCTTGAATTCACTCCCAAAGTTCCACGCTGGCTTTGCGGCGACCTCCATGTGCACACCCTGGCTTCGGATGGCAGTTTGCCGCTCGAACATCTGGCAGAGCACGCGCGCATCCACGGGCTGGATTTTATTGCCATCACTGACCACAACCAGCCAGTCAAACGTGCTGCGTTTCCAAAGGTGGAGGGGCTCACGATCATCCCGGGTCAGGAGTGGACGCACTACAAGGGTCACAGCAACTTCCTGGGGCTCGAGCAGCCCTACCAGGGCAGTTTCATCGCCAATAGCCAGAAAGAAGTCCAGGCAATTTTCCGGGAAGCCCACCAAAATGGCGCTCTGATTGTTATCAATCACCCCTATGAGACAAATTTTGGTTTTAGATATAACTTGGACTCGCTGGATTACGACCTGATCGAGGTGTGGAATGGACCGATGCGCCCCGCTAACCTGGAAGCCATTGCCCGTTGGGATGCGATGCTCAAGGCTGGACGTAAGCAAGTAGCAACCTGCGGCAGTGATTACCACGAAGACACCTTCTTCCAGCGCCTGGCAAGCCCTTGCACCTACGTTTTGGCTGATTCCAACAGCGACGCCGACATCCTAAAGGCTGTCAAAGCTGGCAGAAGTTACTTTGCCTTCAGCCCCACCAGCCTTCAAGTGCTGCTGGACGTCGAGGGGCAAACTTTTGGCGCCAGCCTCGCCTGGCGTGAAGGCATGCAAGCCTCACTGAAGGGTCTGGCTCTGGAAAAAGGCGATGTCATCCGACTTATCACCCAGGAGACCACTCAGGACATTTTCACTGCCCCGGAAAAGGGAAATTTCGAGACCTCGCTGCCAGTGACGGGTCCCGGTTATTGGCGTTTGGAGGTCTGGCGCACATTCTTCAGCTTCCTGCCCGCCATGCCCGCCCTGATCACCAACCCGATCTGGTTTGAGTAGCTCATAGCTGACAGGTAAAAAAATAGCCCGAATTGTTAGTCCGGGCTTTTATTGTCAAGTCCCCTTCTTAATCCTTAGACTTCAGCATGCCCAAGAGCCGCTGCCAGCCTTGCTTAAGTTTGAATCCCTGCAGCCGCCAGGTGCCAACGATCCCGTATGGAAGGAACATCACAATCAATACAAATATGATTCCAAAGACCAAGGGCCAGCGAGCGCCAAACCAAGTATACAAAAATTGGCTGAAAATCTGCATGATCCCAGCCCCTAAAATCGGACCAATCAAGGTGCCCATCCCGCCAAAAATCGTCATGATGAGCGCATTTACTGTCGTCACGCTAGAAGTCATTGAAGGGGTAGCGCTGGTGGTCCACAACGAATATAAACCGCCAGCTACTCCAGCAAAGACAGATGCGATCACAAAAGCCAATGTCCGATAAGTGACGGGGTTGTATCCAATCATCCTGGAACGGTCCTCATTCTCGCGGGTCGCTTGGATGACTCGCCCAGTGGGCGAACTAACGATACGTTTCATCAAAAGGTAAGCAACCACCATAAATGTCAGCGCTATGAAGTAGAAGGTCAGACGATTTTGGGTGGGGTTAATCCACATAGGCACCGGTACACCGTGCATACCCTCATCCGCACCAGTCCATTCCACAAAATCAGTGGCACGCGCGAGTAAGTTCAGAGCGGTTGCTAGTGCCAGGGTCAACATTGCAAAATACGCGCCCTTGACCCGCATTGCCGAAGCGCTAAACAGCAATCCTATCAAGATAGAGACCAAAATTGCTGCCAGGAAACACATAATTAAAATAACAATCTCAGTGATATTCAAATTACCGATAAATATTCGATAGCTTTTCAATATGCCTGGGGCAACGTGTGTAAGCAACAGAGCCACTGTGTAAGCTCCACCGCCAAACGAGGCAGCATGACCAAACGATAACATGCCTGCATAACCAATCAGCAGATCGTAACTCATTGCGAATACTGCCATGATAAAAAAGTTGATCAGTTGTCCTTGCCAAAATTTATTTATTCCTTCAGTCAAGCTGGTCTGTCCAAGCAAGGAGAATATAAACGGAAAAGCGAAGGCAAGCACTACAAAGATGATAAATCCAATATCTTTTTTCCTGTTATTACTCTTCATAGTTAGTCCTTCTTCCCAAATAGACCTTGTGGTCGCAGGATCAATACAATGATCATAATAATCACGGTTGACGCCTCAGCGATGGTCGGAGATAGTTGCAATTTGAGCGCAAAGTAGTCCCCAAATGCGCGCGCCATACCAAGAATCATGGCACCAACAAAGGCACCAACATAACTGCCCATGCCGCCGATCACTACTGTGATGAAGCCTTGCATTTGGTACTGGTCACCCATCATTGGCTGAACCGGCAAAAATGGTGCAGCACCGATGCCACCCAAGGATGCCAGGGCAACACCCAGGGCGAAAACGAGGGTAAACACTCTTTTAACATTGATACCCAACGCTTCAACCATCTGCGGATCCTGCACACCTGCCCGGATGATCATGCCCAAACGGCTTCGGTTCATCAGCAAGGTAACAAAGACGAACATAACTACCCCGAGCAAAATGACAAACAGCCGATAGGTTGGGAAGGTTACCCCAGCAATACTGATTGTTGAAGAACCATTCATCAACCATTCTGCAATTGTTGTTGCCCGACCGGGTTGGGCGAACAAGGGAGGGCGTACCATCTGGTATGCCAACGGATCCCAAAGTACCTGGACCAATTCACGCATTACAAAGCTCATTCCAAGAGTCATCAAAACGATGAAGAAGCTGCGCACATAAAGAGGACGGATCATGGTGATCTCGATCAAAGCACCCAACAAAAAGCCAAAGAGCGTCGCAGCAATGATCGCCAGTGCAAATCGTAAGTTACCATTCATCAGCAGAACACCTTCTGAAGCACTTTCGCGAACAAGAGTAAAGATGATTGTCAAAACAAAAAGTACCACCGGCAGGATTAAACGTTTCTTCAAAGGTTCTGGAGCACTTACTTCTGTGCGATTACCGGGTTTACTTAATCCTACGGCAATGAATGCCCCACTGAGCATCAACAACAGAAGTCTCAAAAGGAAACGCAGCAGAGGTTCTTGCGGGCTGAGTTCCGCCAATGGGTTGGAAGAGGTTGTTGTAACTGCAACCATCGCGGTCTTCGCCAGCCCAAGGATGTCAAATTTTACTAAAGCTAACACTGCAACCAAGAGAGCCGCAATATATGTAAGGATAGGCAAACGTTTCTGCCAGGCTTCACTCAAATCAAGGCGCACAAGCCGCGGCTTGATCACAGGGATCAACATTACTGTGGTCGCGAAGGCTAATACCAAGGGGAGAACACCGAAAATAAAGGTTGGGTTGGTATAAAATTGCCAGCCCGTGTAGGCACCAATCATAAACATCGAGCCATGGGCAAAGTTAAGTACGTCCATCAACCCGAAAATCAAGGTCAGGCCTGCCGCAACCAGAAAGAAAAGTGAACCAAGGGTTAGCCCTGAGAGTGTTGTTCGGATAAAGGCTTCCTGCCCTGCGTAGGTGTATAACCCGAATACCACCCCTGCGACTACTAAAAACCCGATCACGGAATACAGAAGCTTTTTAGAATTGTGGCTCATTGCACCTCACTTGTGCTGATTGGAGCCTGGATGCTGGCTCCTAAATACTGATGGATAAGGTCTTGGTTTTGGACCAGGTCTGACATCAGACCCCTGTGAACACTTTTCCCATCGTCGATGATGACATAACGCTCAGCCAGTTGGCTTGCCATGATGAAATTTTGCTCAACCAGCAAAATCGTAGTGGTTTCTCTTAACTTCCGAATGGCTTCCATCATTTGTTGGATCAAAATTGGGGCAAGACCCTCGCTCGGTTCGTCAATCAGAAGCAGTTTATTATCAGGAACCAATGCGCGAGCTACTGCCAGCATCTGTTGCTGGCCACCGGAAAGATGGTTTCCTTTCAGCTTGGAAAGTCGCTCCAGATCAGGAAAAAGTTCAAAAATGAAATCAGCATGACGATCAAGGTCACCTTTTTTTCGTTCAGCCAGTTTCAGATTTTCCATCACGGTCAAAGCACGAAAAACAGCTCGGTTTTCTGGAACATAACCAATGCCAAAGTTAGCTATTTTGAAGGCTTGCTTACCCTGAATTTCCTGCCCATCAAAGATCACTCTGCCATTTCTCGGAGGGGTCAAGCCCATAATCGTCTTCAATGTGGTGGTTTTTCCAGCGCCATTGCGACCCAATAGAACTGTGATTGAACCTTTGGCAACATCGACTGAAACCCCTTCGAGGATGTGAAATTGACCAATATATGTATCAATCTCTTCTACGCTTAATAAATTTCGATTACTGTCTGTTGTTTCCATCATACTAATTCTCCGTAGAGGTCGCCCAGATAAGCTGCCTGGACCTGTGCATTGTGCGCAATCTCATGAGGCGTCCCTTCTGCCAGCAACCGACCCTGTGCCATCACAGTTATACGATCAGAGACCGACATGACCATATCCATTCGGTGTTCAACCAGGATTGCCGTACTCGATTTGAGATGAACCACTTTATTGATGATCTCAATCAATTCGGGCACCTGTTCAGAAGACATACCTGCAGTCGGTTCATCAAAAAGAAGTAATTCCGGCTCAGTGGAAAGCATGATGCCCAATTCGAGTTTGCGTTTCTCGCCATGAGCCAAATTTCGAGCCAACACCCCCTCCCTTCCCCGAAGCCCAACCAGGTCTATCACTTCCAAGGCTTTTTCCACATAGATTGGGTATCTTTCAGCCAGGGAAAAAAAACGAAAGTTGTCCTTACCCATCGCTTGTGTCCCAAGACGGATGTTTTCCAGTACATTCAGATTAGGGAAGATGTTCGTGATCTGGAACGAGCGCCCAATGCCCATGTGGGCACGGCGTTGAGGGGCTACATTGGTGATGTTCTCGCCTTTATAGAAAATTTTACCACTGTCGGGTGACATCATTCCACTGAGCAAGTTAAAAAAGGTCGTCTTTCCTGCTCCATTTGGACCAATGATGGCATGCATGCTGCCTTTGGCAATCTGGATGCTGACGTCATCCACCGCGATCAGTCCGCCGAAAGACTTGCGCAGATTTTGCGCTTCAAGTATGGTTTCGTTGGTCATTCTTTCCTTTTCTTTCTCATATTGACAGATTGATTTGTCTTCATCATATTATATTGGCTTTGAGCGTTTTAAAAAAACATCGAATTACTATACGCAAGAAGCATAAACTCCTGTTTTTCAGGACCTGGTTCTCTACCCCTTTTGAAAGCGATTCGATACCTTTCCAATTAACTCAAATTGTTACTTCAATCGATCCCACGATATTAAGTAACCTGTGGAAGAAATCGTTAACTATTATGATGCCGACAAAGAGTTAACCAGGTAGGGAGGGCTAACCTCCCTACCTGATTAAGAATCTTATTTACGGAGCTGGCATGACGGTCAGATCACCACAGCGGGCTGCATAATCACCTGCAAGGGTGCAGGGGACATCCAGTTCATCATATTCGGAGACGTAGATGGTTTCAAAGAACTTATATTCATTGATACCATCTTTATCCAGGTCTGGATCGAGATTGACCAGTTTGAGGATGTTCATCGGTTGTTCACAGACGTGATCTTCAGGACGAATGTAATAGGTACCTTTGGGACCGTCAAACATCAAACCTTCCAGAGCAGCAATCATTGCGTCACCGCTGGCATCACCACCAGTTTTTTCCAGAGCTGAAGCCAAGGCTATCGCGGAGGCAAAACCACCAGCAGTGAAGAGATCAGGATATTCGTTGAAAACTTCGACGTGGCGTTCAACCATCCAGTCATTGACAGGATTCTCAGGAACGGTCCAGTGGTAGACGTTCAGACCAGTTGAACCTAGTGCGCTGCCAAAAACGGCTGCAAAGGAAGCATTGTCACCAAAACCAGTACCGACGGTCATGGAATCAAGCGTGCCAAGGTCAGTTAATTGCTGGAATAGGGTCACATAACCTGTTCCAGACCAGGTCAAGAAGAGATTCTGCGCGCCGCTATCCATTGCTTGCTGGATATAGGCAGTAAAGTCGGTGGTCTCAAAGGGCACGGCTACCGGAGCAATCAGGTTCCCGCCATATTTGGCTACAGCATAGGCCAGTGCCACGTTGGAGCCCTGACCAAAAGCGTTGTCCACATAGATATGGGCAAAATCGGGTCCGACATTTTCGACCAGGTATTTTGCGATCACGAGAGTATCGTCAAAGCTGGTACGTGAAGTGCGGAAGACATAGGGGTTGAAGTTAGGACCAGTTGGGAAAGAGGAAGCAGCTGGGTCAATCATCAGGATGATCTTGTTTTCCAGCGCAACATTGGTCAGAGCGACTGCGGAGGCGGAAGAAACGGGTCCTTGCAAAATTTCTACACCGTCTTTTTCGATCAGTTCCTGCGCAAGCGAGACTGCTTTTTCAGGGGAACCTTCGTCATCTTTTACAATGACTTCCACCGGGCGACCAGCAATAATCGGACGACCTTGATCGTCAAAGTTGCCGTTGGCCATATACTCCAAACCCAATTGGAAACCACGCTCTTGCTGCATGCCATAAAGAGCCATCAGACCAGACATCATACCAATCTGACCGATTTTCAGCACTGGACCAAGTTCAGCCACAGGCTCTTCGGTCACTTCTTCTGTCACGACAACTTCCTCAGTCTCTTCCACTGGAGGTTCTGTCACAACAACTTCTTGGGTTGGTTCGGGCGTTGGTTCAACGGGTTTGACGCATGCGCCCAGGACCATGCTCGCAACGAGCAACATGGCTACTACAAAAAATATCGACTTTTTCATTTTTTCTCCTTGTTATTAGTCGTTTAATGATTGCCAGCGACGAATTTTGTCGCAGACTTTCTCAATTAAGTTACTCCCGCCCACTATGTTTCAACACAAAGCCCAAAAGCAGCGTGTTGAGTGGTTCGGGTTTATCCAGGCAGAGCGCATGCCCTGCACCGGGGACAACCACATATTCTGCCTGAGGAATGCGCGCCACCATAATTTCTGCCATTTTTCGTCCCTTGATCTGGTCTTCCTCCCCCACCACGATCAAAGTTGGGCAAGTTATCTGGCCTAACTGGTCAGTGATGTTGTACGAAGTAAAAGCATCCATTAGTTTCACAAAAGATGTCAGATTCAATTTGGCAAAATTTGCGTGCGCCGCAGGCAGTAAAGTCTCGCTTTTCTTCAGATACTCCTCTCCAAAATTCAGGAAAACCGAAGTGTGGAAGAGCAAATCGGCATCATTGCGTTCTCCTGCAAGCTTCCACGGGTAGGATTGCAGTTTCAGCATCAGCGGCACTTCGGACACACCGTCGATGACCATGAGGCTCCTGGTCTTCTCAGGATATCGCAGGGCGAAAACCAAGCTCACTTCTGAACCGTAGGAAATGCCCGCGATGTGGGCTTTTTCAATTCCGAGCGCATCCAGCAAACCCGCCAGATCATCGGCATGCAATTCCATCGAGTAAGGACCTTCAGGGTGGTCTGACTGCCACATCCCTCTGCAATCATACAATAGAACGCGAAAGTGCTTTGCAAGCGCCTGCGTCTGGAAGTACCAGCTGGCAGTGCTCATCATGATGCCGTTGGATAGCACAATCACTTCCCCGTCCTCGGGTCCGTGGAATTCATAGTAGAGGTTGATGTTGTTGACTGCTATCCTGGGCATTTTACGATCTCCTATGCAGGTTCAAACGCAAGGAATTTTTTGGCAAATTCCCCTTCACCGCGGACAACAAAAGTCTGTTTGAGGGGCAAACCAATTTTTATTGTCTCCGGATCGCTGAGGTCCAGACCAATAATCTGCGCGCTGATACGCGGACCTTCCCCCAGCGCCACTATCCCAACACAATAGGGGTTTTTGGCGTTGTAGCCGGCTTCCGCCATACTCGTCGGGGGCACATAAATCACCGTAAATGCCGCCAGGGTACCTTTCCCATCCATCTGGATGCGTTCCACCTGGTCGGAATGGCAGTTGGAACAAATTTGCCGTTGGGGAATCGAGATATTGCCGCAAACAAGGCAATGAGAACCGATAAGTTGGTCTTCCGCAATTGCCTGGTTGAAAGCTTTAGCGTGCAAGGCCTGGTTTGTCATCTTAGTTCCTCTTTTCGAAAATGTGCACCACGCAGGTCTGCCCGGTTCCGCCCACGTTGTGGGTCAGGGCATGTCGGAGTTTGCCGCGCAACTGGCGTTCACCCGCCAGACCGTGCATCTGCTTCCAAACTTCCACCACCTGCCCTACTCCAGAGGCGCCCACAGGATGACCCTTGGATTTCAATCCACCACTGGTGTTGATCGGGTGGCTTCCATCACGCGCGGTTTGACCCTGCATGGCTGCTTTCCAACCTTCTCCTCGGGGGAAGAAGCCCAGATCTTCAGTTGCCATGATTTCAGCGATCGTAAAGCAGTCGTGAACTTCCGCGAAGTCGATGTCATCCGGGGTCAAGCCTGCCATCTCATAAGCACGCTTTGAGGCTTTCGCTGCGGCGGGGATGTCACTTAGAGAGGCTCTCTCAGCCAATGCGCCATCGCTTGCCTGACCTGAGCCCACCACAAAGATCGGCTCATCCGTAAATTTTTCAGCCAGCTCCTCGCTCACCAGCAGCACAGCCGCTGCTCCATCCGATACCGGAGAACAATCAAAAAGACGAAGCGGCCAGGCGATCATCAGGTTTGCTTTTGGATCCTTGAGGAAAGCCATTTCGTCGTCCCATTGGGGAATTGGCAAACCTTTCTGCTCAGCTTTGCGCTGCTTGCCGAGCATGACATCTTTGATTGATTGATTAAACTGAGCTTTCTCATTCAAAGCTCCGTTTTCGTGGTTCTTAATGCCAACACGCAAGAGAGCGTCAGGATCAGCATTGTACTTGTCAAGATAGGCGGTTGCCATCGCGGCATAAAAACCCGGGAAGGTGAAACCGGCTGGGATCTCAAACATTGAGTCAGCTGCCAGAGCTAATGTGTCTGTAACCTTTGCCCCTGGCAGGTCGGTCATCTTTTCCAAGCCTCCCACCAGTACTACATCAACATTCCCCGAAGCAATTGCCAGCACGCCCTGCCGCAAAGCTACACCACTGCTGGCGCAGGCATCTTCAATTCGGGTACTTTCTACCGGTGAAATCCCAACCCAACTTGCCACAATCGGTGCCAGGTGCGCTTGATTCTCAAAATGGTCAGAGCTAAAGTTTCCCATGTAGAATGCTTCGATATCTTTTGGGTCAAAACCCTTCTGAACGCTCTGCCGCAGTTCCTGAAAAGCCTCCACAAATAAATCACGGGAGGTTTTCTCAGGGAATACCCCAAACTTGCTCATCCCCACTCCAACCACAGCTACGCCGCGCGATAATTTCTTCGCCATAGATTACGCTTCTTCCTTTAAATAGGTGACGGCTCCCTGGAGGTCTGTTGGTCTGGCATGCCCACCAGCAGCTACCAAATTCATTCTGAGCAGATTGCCATCTATCTCGTAGCGGCCTTCATACTTCCCGACCAAACCAAAGGTGTGTTTCTGCTGGTCCATGTCAATCAGACCTTTATCTGCCTGCCAGGTGCCGCTCGATACAATCCCCAGGGCGTCATAACGTGCTTCAAAACTGCCATCCTCGAGAAACAGGAAGAACAAACCGGGGTAAGACTGATCTTCAGTCTGGGTCCACTTGCCAAGTATTGATTTATCCATCTTTACTCCTGTTAAAAGAACTGTTTATCGGGAACGATGCCCAGTCGGTGGCACTCTTCCCGGATTGACTCCCTGAAATCTGGATGCGCGATCCTGATCAGGGCTTCCATGCGCTTCTTGACCGACAAACCGCGCAATTGGGCACTGCCGTACTCAGTCACGATTGTGTCGACATCCTGGCTGGGGACGGTTACCCCTGCGCCTGGTGCCAACGTCGGCACTATCGTCGAAATGGTGCCATTCTTCGCCGTCGAACGCAGAGCAATGATGCCCTTTCCGCCTTGCGACATTTGCGCCCCGCGGTGCGTATCGAGCTGACCACCGGTGCCGCTGAACTGGCGCGTGCCAAGGCTCTGGGAACAAACCTGCCCCAGTATATCCACCTGGATGGCTGTGTTGATGCTGATCATCTTGTAGTTTTGGGCGATGACGTAAGGATTATTCACGTAACTCCCGCGCATCAAAAGCACGTCCGGGCTTTCGTTCATCCAATCGTACAAAGGTTGTGTGCCGATGGCGAAGGTCGCCACAAACTTGCCCGGGTGCAACGTTTTCCGACTGTTGTCGGCTGCCCCAGCCTTCCATAAGGTATAAACACCATCAACAAAAAGTTCGGAGTGGATCCCGAGATGTTTGCGATCGGAGATGAAATTTGCAATGGCAGTTGGCGTGCCACCAATTCCCAATTGGACGGTACAGCCGTCATCGATAAATTCGGCCACATACGCGCCAATTTGCTGATCGATCTCATTGGGTTCCGCCTGGGGCACCTGCACGAGAGGGCTGTCATGTTCGACAAAGTGATCCACCAACGAAATCGGTATGACCACATCGCCATCAGTCCAGGGCAGGTTGCGGTTGACTTCCAGGATAACCATATCTGCGGCATCGATCATTTCCCGTTCCACCACAGCACCCATCGATAGCGAAACTAAGCCTTCCGCATTGGGAGGTGTGCAGACACCCAGCATCATGTCGAGCCGACCGCCCCGCCCCAACAGTTTATCGATCCCGGCTTGATGCAGGTTGTTGGGTGTGTACGAAACCCGCCCTTCCCCATGCACAGCACGATCCGGCGCACCGTAAAACCAGTTTTCATTGAAAAAGCGCCCCTCCATCTCCGGTTTCATGAAAATGTCATAGGGGCGCATGGGTAAACAGGTCCAAGTGGTAATATCTTGCAGTCGGTCAGCCTGCCTGGCTAATTCCTCGAGCATGCCCACTGGCTCAGAGGCAGCAATGCCGATCGAAAGCGTCATGCCCGATTGGACCAAAGCCATCGCCTCGGTCATGCTGATCAATTTACTTTTATATTCCTCTTGCCAGCTCACGACCCAGCCTCCATTAAGGCATGATAAAACAGGTAGCTGCCTGGTTGTAGCCTACACCAGATCCGCAAAAGACTACGCGCATACCGGAAGTGATCTTGCCCAACTTCACGGCGTCATGGAAAGCAATCGGCAAACAGGCAGAACCCATGTAGCCCCACTTGTCCATCACATAATGCGCTTTTTCAACCGGCAAACCAAGATTTTCCATGACCAGCTTGATGCTGTTCACGTTCACCTGGGTGAAGATGATATGATCAATCTCGCTCACCTCAAACCCACCATTGGCAGCGCATTCGCGCACGCGGGCAGGCCAGCCTTCGTGATTTACAGATGCAGGGAAGGGTGTGACCAGTTTTACCTTGGTGCGCCCGGCTTCAACACTCTCGACCGTGGCTGGTTCATAGGTTCCACCAGAGTAAATTCCCCAGTTCTTATGATACGACCCGTCAGCTTTGATCGAGGAGGACACAAAACCAGGCTTGTCGGACGCGCCAACAATCGCTGCACCAGCACCATCGCCATAAAAGAACGCAGACACGTCGTGTTTGTAGTCGGAGAGTTTATGCATCATGTAGGCGCCGATCACAAGAATGTATTTCAGATGCGGGTTAGTGGAAATCAAACCTGCTGCCTGAGTCAAAGCCGTTGGGAAGGAGGCGCAGGCGCATCCAACATCCCATGTGCCGGCGTTGACACAACCAAGCTTGTATTGAGTCACAACCGATGTTGCAGGGGTGATGTAATCCGGACTGTCCGTACCCACAATTACCAGGTCGATATCCTCGGGTGTCAAACCGGCATCAGCAATGGCTGCTTTCCCTGCTTCTGTAGCCAGGTCAGAAGTAGCCCAGTCATCCGGGGCATAAAAGCGTGTTTTGATACCGCTGCTGAGTTCAAATTTGCCAACAACCTCAGCCAGTTTTGGGCTGACCTCACCCATCCATTGAGCGAAAGTTTCATTGCTGATTTCGTTTTCGGGAATGTACATCCCGGTTCCTAAAATTGTCGCGTAACGTGTCATGTTTTATTTCCTTTCAGTAAATAATTGCTCATCCATATAGAAGAAGGGGCAACTATGTACCCAAAACAATACCGCCATCCACGCTGATAACCGCTCCGTGAATATAAGACGCCTCGTCACTTGCCAACCAAGCGTAAACATTGGCTACCTCTTCGGGTTTTCCAAGCCGTTTCAAGGGGGTGTTTGATGCCATTCCGGCGAGCACATTCTCGGGCATCTTCTGAACCATTTCCGTCAGGATGAAGCCGGGAGCAACCGCGTTGACGCGGATCTGGTATTTTCCCAGTTCTCTTGCCCAGGTTTTGGTCATGCCGATAACCGCAAACTTGGTGGCGGCGTAATTGGTCTGACCGAAATTTCCATATAAGCCCACCACGCTGGAGGCACTCACGATTGCACCACCGCCCTGCTTGATCATATAGGGCACCACAGCCTGGGTGCAGTTGAAAACACCCTTCAGATTGACCGCTATCACAGCATCAAAGGCATCCTCACCCATCTGTCCAACCACTTCACCCTGCTTAAACTTGACGAACTGGCTGTCGCGCGTGATGCCGGCATTGTTGATCAAAACATCAATCCTGCCATACTTCGCGGCAACTTCATCAATCCACACCTGGACTTCCTGGCGATTGACCACATTGACTTTCCAAAAGCTGGCGTCATTGCCCAGTTGCTCAGCCAATGCTTTGCCAGCTTCCTCATTCACATCGCAGATCAATACTTTTGCGCCTTCGGCAGCAAATTTTTCAGCTGTCGCTTTGCCTATTCCAGCGGCACCACCGGTGATGATACAAACTTTATCTTGCAAACGCATTCCAGTCTCCTTTATTCAATTTTTAAGCAGAAATAATAACGGAAATACCCAGTGTTCTTAGTTTACTGATTCGGGGTTACAAATCGGTAACAAAACAAGTCAAAGTAAAGTTTTTTTGGGATCTACAGGGTAAATGGAAAATTTGATCAAGGTCACCCCATTAGCCTGTAAGCTCAAGAAACAGGGTGCGCAGATCATCTGACTCTGCACCATACATTTTGCGACCAACATCCACTGCCTGGTTATAGACTTTGCGCACCATGCTGATATTCCCCAGGGCATGATAGATCCGCATCTGGTACTGATATCCCACTTCCAAAAGCGGCTCCTGCCTGACCAGGCGGTTGCTAAATTCAAGCCCTTTCCCGAAATCACTATCCGCGATCGCTGCTTCTATTACCTGACTGAGGCAGTCCAGGTAAAGGCGATGATAATACTGCATCTCAGGCATGAAAGCTTCCTGCAACTGCTCGCCTTCCAGTAATTTGCCTCTGTAAAGAACCAGCGCCCGCTCTTTATCTTTTATCTGCGGGCTCAAGGCTAACTTTTCAAATTGATCAGTATCCAGGTTGATTTTCATCTGCTGGTTAAGCTGGTATTGCTCGCCATTGCGGATCACAAACTGCGCGGTTTCCCTGGGGGGTCGGTGTGGTTCGAGGGTCTGGTTCAGCGCGTTGAGAGTCACCTTAAAATTGTTAGCGGCGGTAGACTCATCAGCATCCGGCCAAAAAAGTACCGCCAACTGCTCTTTATTCATCCCCTTTTCAAAGTTTACAGTCAGAGCCTGCAGTAGTTGGCGGGCTTTATCCCGCTTCCATTGCTCTGCCGGTATCAGATGCTTACCCTTTCGCGCTTCAAACCCGCCAAAAAGGTTCAGACTTAAGGTGTAACCAGGATGATAATTGCTCACGCTATGTGGAAGATCGCTGAGAATCTGGCTGATCAACTCAGGCTGCAGCCCCATCTCGCGCGCGCGCAGCACCAATGGATAAAAAGTGAAGGGGTCATCCGGTCCCAGCAAAGTATTACGTGTCAGAAGAAATTGGTATTGATGTCTCTGCACCAGTTCCAGACCCTGCTCGAGGAATAATAATGCGGAACTTTTGTACCCCTGCTTATCGGCTGTGTAAGCTTCCCAAAGCAATGCTGCCGCACTCGCCAAATCGTCATTCAGTTTCTTTGCGAGCGATTCGGCCACTGAAAGGATATTTCCCGCAGCTTCAAACTCACCACCGAGCGCCAGACCGGCGCCTAGTGAAATCCTCACCAACAACCCTTTCCATTCGTCTCCAGCATTGCCGGCGATCAACAAAGCCTGATCACCAATGCGTTTTGCCTCCTCCAGGTTTCCGGCATACCCAACCAAGCGGCACAAGCCCCACAGCGGCTCCACGTGAATGCGCACGATGTCCACATTTTCAATCGCAAATTCGTACAAGCTCCGAATTTCAAGCACTCCGTGTGCGTCAAGTCCCTGGGTCAAGTCCAGCTGCAGCGCATGCCCCAAGCGAATCTTTGCGACTGCTTCCACATATTTTGCCTGCAACTGCCGTGATACCTGCAGCCCCTTTTGGGCATACTGCCGCGCGCTGACGTATTCCCCCATTAACGAATAGTAAAGTGATAGCAGAAGAGTGGCTTCGCGGTGGAAGCGTTGTGGTCTTGCCAATCTTTGATCAGCAGTTCCAAGCTCAAGTTTTCCCAGCAACTGCAGCCCTTCTTCCAGCCGCCCGGTGCGCAAGAGCAGACGAGCTTCAATGTAGGCCTGCGCCTCTGCATACTTCGGAGAAAGCTGTCGCGCCTTCTGCAGGCTCTTTTCCGCCTCGGTGGTTGCCCCTTGGTTGACCTGGTTCTCGGCAATCTGAGTCAACAAACCCGAAACTTCCAATGGATACTCCACTGGATCCAGCAGCTCAAGTGCTCGATCGAGCAGCTGATCAGCATTCACCGGGCGCAGAGTATCTAGGTACACCTGAGCTTGTCCGCGCAGTGCCAGGCTCACCCCCCAAACATTTCCGAGATTCTGGTATAAACGCTGTGCTGTGCGATAGTACTCAAGTGCCAGATTGAAATTTGCCTCAGTGCGTTCCACTTCTCCTAAAAGATAATTTCCGTAGGGGTAATGGCTCATTTCCTCTGCTGGCAACTTCCCCAACCAATAACGGACGCTCTGCTTGAGCCCGGACTGCAGCAAACGATCACCAACCTCATCCAAGATCTGGCGCAGTCTGGCAAAATCGCCGGCATAGATCAAATGCGAAATCGCCTGCTCCCAGTAATGATGCGCGCTAAAATAACTTGCCAGCTTCCGATGCAGCCCTTTCTTGAGCTCCTCGTCCTTTGAAAGGCGACTAAGTAGAAACTCACGGAAAATGTGATGGTATCGGAAGACGTCTGGCTTCAGTTGCTCGATGAACAAACCTGAGCGGTATAGCTCGCATAAAGTATCAGCGCTGTTTTGGCGGTCAAGTAAAAAGTCGCAGGTGTCGCTGTCCAAAAATTGCAGGACCGAAGTTCTGACCAGGAAATCCTGCTGCTCCTCTGATTGCATATCCAGCACTTCATCCGCAAGGTATTCAAACAGGTTCCCCAACGAGCTGTCGTTTTCTTCTTCCAGCAGGCTGCCCAGCGGTATGCCTGGCAAGGCTCTGATCGACTGCCAAACCACCTGCAGCCCAATCGCCCAGCCTTCGGTGCGTTGATGCAGCCTGGCGAGATCATCTTTGGGCAGGTTCAGTTGGTAGGTTGACCGATAAAGCTGGTCGGTTTCTTCCGCAGAAAAGCTGAGGGAGTCCTTATCTATCTCAAGCAGCCTGCCCTTAACTCGCCACTTGTTGATCGATGGAAATTCCGGCTGCGTTCGGCTCAGGATCATCACGTGCAGGTTGGCTGGCAGATGCTCAATGAACCAATTCATCATGCCCAGGATCTCATCCGAATCGTTCAAACTCTGGAAATCGTCCATCACAAACAGGGCATCTTCGTTAAATAAGGAAGTGATTGAGTTTATTAGCGTGATGAGGCATTCTTGCAGGTCAAGATCGCTGTCTTCCAACACCCGCAGAGCCGGGAGACCGATCTTGTAGCCTTGCTGATTGAAGGCGGAGCAGAGATATGTCAAAAACAAACGCGGATCGCGTTCATTGCGCGAGATGGTATACCAGAAAAATGGGAGTTTGACAGACTTGATCAGGCTGAGCGCCGAAGTCGTCTTGCCATAACCTGTTTCTGCAACCAGGATGGTCAGAGGATAGTCAAGGCTCTGCTTCATCAGGTGAAGCACCCTCGGACGGTCAAGAATGGAGCTTTTCTGCGCCGGCGGTGTGAGCTGACTCAGAATGATTTGGTTTTGGTGAGTCATCAGAATTCTATTTTACCGGAGTTTCTCATTTTAGTGCCCTGAAAACAGCTTCCCAACGAGAGAATGTTCAAAAAATATCGAAAAAAGAGAAACTCAGGTTTTATCATTCCCCCAAGCTAAAGGGAGCGGGCACTGTTAAATAACCAGATATAAAAGCCCAATCTGGCTTCGAGAGTGAGAAACTATAAGCATGAGAGATGAATCTAGAGCCCTCGTTCTCCTCGCTGGTATGGTGTACCCAGCGCGGCAGGAGCGCCAATGCGCTTCTTGCGTGCCGCTGAGCTGCCCCAAATCAGGGCGATTATCGTCAGGATATAAGGCGTCATCTGCAGAAAGAAGACCAGGTTCGTGTTATAGAAAAACGGGTTCGCCAGCCCAAACAAAATGCGCGGACCCTGCAGGTCGAGCGTGAAGCGGCGTAAAATGCCAAACAAATAGCCGCCCAATGCTGCCCGCCAGGGATTCCAATGGGCAAAAATCACTAGTGCCACTGCAATCCAGCCCTGTCCGTTGACAGTCAGGTTCGAGTACCATCCCGGGGCAATGGCGACGCTGATGGCAGCCCCCGCCAATCCGGCAAAACACCCCCCGATGAAGGTGTAAAGGTAGCGGGTGCGGTAGATATTGACACCCAGGGTGTCAGCGGCAGCTGGGTTCTCCCCCACCGCACGCAGATGGAGACCCGGACGAGTCTTGTTGATGAAATACGTGACAATTGGCAAGAGCAGGTAGCCAAAATAGACCAATAGATTGTGATCGGCAAAGGCTATCTGACCCAGGTAAGGGATCTGCGAGAGCAGGGGGATGCTGGCGCGGGGAATGACAGGCCCGGTCTGACCAGTGAGCCCATCGCCCAGCACCAATGCCAGACCTGTACCCAGAAAAGTAAGTGAAAGACCGCTAACGGTTTGGTCAGCTTGAAAATGGATGGTGACGAGAGCATGGGCAAGGCTGAGCAGCCCGCCAGCGGCGATGGCAGCCAGCAAGCCCAACCAGACATTGCCGGTGCTGAAGGCGACCTTGAAACCTGCCATAGCACCCACAAGCATCATGCCCTCAACACCCAGGTTTTGGATGCCCGCGCGTTCGGTCAGGATCTCGCCAATGGCAGCAATGAGCAAAACAGTGCCAGTGGAGATTCCGGAGCGGAAGATTTCAATCCAGTTCATTGGGCAGTCTCCTGTGCAGGGCGAACCCACTTAATTTCGTATTTGAGGAAGACATCACTGCTGATTACAAGGAAAAGAGTGATGCCCTGGATGAGAAATGAGATGCCCGAGGGTTGAATTTCGCGGCTGGCAACCAGCAGAGCACCAAACAAGATCGAGACGACGATCACAGCAAAGGGGTTGAGCTTGGCAAGCCAGGCAACAATTACACCAGAAAAGCCGTACGAAGTGGAGATGCGCTCCTGCAAACGGTGGACCACGCCGGAGACCTCGGTCATGCCTGCCAGCCCTGCCAGAGCGCCGGAAACCATAAACACCAGGATGGTATTGGCAGTGATATTGATGCCGGCATAGCGGGCAGCGCGGGGGTTATCACCAATCAGGGTGATTTTATAGCCCCATTTGCTGCGATAGATGATTAGATAGACAATCACTGCCGCGATCAGCCCGAATAGGATGCCCAAGTGCAGGGTCATACCCGAGAAGGCGGGTACCTGCTTGGCATAATCCGCCAGGCGCGGCAGCCAGGCTGATTTGGGGAAAGTCTTGGTCATCTGGAAACCTGATTCACTCCATTTGCCAAAAATCCAGTAGTTGTTCCAGAGTACGGCAATGTAGTTGAGCATCAGGGTTATGATGATCTCATTGATGTTAAGTTTTGCCTTGAGGAAGCCGGCAATAAAGGCATAAAGCGACCCACCCAGCATGCCGAGGGCTGCCATGAGTGAGATAATAGCCCAACGGGGGGTGGTGTCGAGGTTCACCAAGGGAACCATCACGACCGCGCTTGCCATGAATGCGCCAACAAAGAATTGCCCTTCGGCACCAATGTTCCAGAGGCGCATCCTGAAGGCCAATGAGCAGCCCAGACCAATCAACAGCAGAGGAGTGGCTTTAACGACCACATCAGAAAAAGCGCCCCACGAGCCAAACGAGGCTTTAAATAAATAAGAATAAACTTTGAACGGATCAGCACCAGTGACAGCAAGGATAACGCCAGAGATAATGAAGGCAAGCAGGACCGCACCGACGGAAGTTACAACAGGTAACCACTTAGGGCTATCTTCAGTGCGTTTTAGAAGAACAGGATAGGGAATTTTCATTCTTCATCTCCCTGTTTGTAATTTTCGCCCAGAACTTTTCGCAACACGCGTTCCTTTTCGGTGAGATTTAGGGGGAGGTCTTCAGGTGGCGCAGGGGGCTCAGGCTGTGGAATTTCTTCTATCGGCTCCGCACTTTCAGAGGATGGCTCGATTTCTGCAGGCCGTTTGGCTTGGGAAGATTCTTCATAATTATGAAGATTATCGAGAACCTCATCAAAGCTTGAGTAATTGCCCTCGGTGAGGTCTTCCTCTGCTTGCGCTTTTTCAGGCAATTCCTCTGGGAGAGTGCCGGTCATCATCAGCCCGATCTGGGTGATGTAAAAGTCCTCACTACCAAGGACCCCAACAATTTGCCCTTCGTACATGACGGCGATGCGGTCGGAAAGGGAGAGGAGCTCGTCCAGATCTTCTGATACAAGCAGGATGGCGCAGCCTTGTTCACGCTGGTTGAGAAGCATCTGCTGAACGCTTTCAATAGCGCCAACGTCCAACCCACGGGTGGGCTGCATTGCAACGACCATACGTGGGGTACTGGAAAGCTCACGGGCGAGAATCAGCTTTTGCAGGTTACCGCCAGAGAGTTTGCGCGCCTGGGTTTGCACGCTGGGTGCCTGGATGTCATATTCGGTTTTGAGGCCATCGGCAAGTTCATCCGCTGCCACATAGTCCAACTGCCATTTTTGACTGACAGGCTGCTGGTCGTAGCGCTTCATAATGATGTTGCTGGTAAGCGAAAGGTTTGGAGCACTGCCGACCCCGATACGATCCTCCGGGATGTGGGCAAGACCCTGGTTAATGGAGAAGGAAGGCGGTTTATTGGCAATATCCTTGCCTTCCAGCCAAATCCGTCCCGTGCAGGGACGCAGACCGGTGATAACTTCAACCAGTTCGCTCTGGCCATTGCCGGCGACGCCAGCGATGCCAAGAATTTCACCTTCGTGCAGTGCCAGGTCCACATTACGCAGAGCAGGCAGGTTCTTGTTATTCAGGGCGGAAATATCTTCCAGCCGCAAGACCTCACGCCCAGCTGTTTGTTCACATTTATGCAGATTAAAAATCACTTCGCGACCGACCATCAGCGAGGCAAGGCTTTCACGGGTAAAATCCTGCAAGTTCACGCGTTCTGCGGTCACGCGCCCGCGCCGCAAAACTGTCAATTTATCAGCAACCTGCTTCACCTCGGTGAGCTTATGGCTGATGAAGGCGATGGATTTGCCCTGCGCAGCCATTCCCTTAAGCGTTTCTATCAACTCATCGGCTTCCTGTGGAGCGAGGACGGCTGTTGGCTCGTCCATGATGAGAATGTTTGCGCCCCGATAAAGAATTTTGAGGATCTCGACACGCTGCTGCTCACCAACCGAAAGTTGCCAGATCTTGGCAGTTGGATCAATGTGGATGCCAAATTGTTCTGCCAGATTGCTGATTTCCTGGTCATACTTTTTGAGATTAAGAGCAAAGCGGGGTGTGTCAAGACCGATGAGAATATTTTCAGTCACAGTTTGATTTTCGACCAACATGAAATGTTGATGGACCATACCAATCCCATTGGCAATCGCATCCCGTGGTGAATTGAAACTAACCTTTTTACCATGTATGCGGATTTCGCCGGACTGGGGTTTATAGAGACCGGTGAGTACGTTCATCAGGGTGCTTTTGCCAGCGCCGTTTTCCCCAAGCAGGGCATGAATCTCACCGGGGTAGAGGGTAAAGTTGACATGATCGTTAGCTAAAACGCCGGGAAAACGCAGGACAATATCCTGCATTTCAACAGCGGGAACTGTATTTGTTTCTTCAGGAAAGGTCATGGTCTTCTTTTATCGATAGAGAGATGGCTCTGTTCGAGCCATCTCTCCGAAAGGTTTAGCTTAGGCTAAGGGAGTTCAGCCGTAACGTTCTGGTTCCACCAATATATACCTACGCCGTCGGCACAGGGAGCATCTGGACCGGCAAAGCAGTCCAGGTCCACCTGGCGCAGGCTTTCGCCTTCAGCCAGAACGAGGTTGCCCTGGTTGTCGGTGATGGGACCTTTGAATACGTCGAAGCGGGTCATTGTGCCAGAAAGGAACATGGCAAGTTCATCGCGGACAAGCTGCAGGTCTTCTGCGGGTAGATCTTTGGCACCGGGCATCAGTTCCTGGCCTTCCATGAAGCCATAGAGACCGAGACCGCCAGAATCAGCATCAAAGTAGACAGATTCACCAGCGAAAGTGCCATCCATGGATTTTTGAACCTCAATAGCATAGAGAGGACCCCAGTTCCAGTACATGGTAGTAAGGCAGGTGTCGAGCGTGCAGTTGTTAATGTAGTCATAGGTGATACCCCATTTGCCGCCAGGGGCTGCAATCGCGGGGGCGGGAGTGTCCGCACCAGTCATCACGACCTGGGCGCCAGCATCAAAGAGGGACTTCGCTGCTTCCTGTTCGACAGTGGGATCATGCCAGGTGTAAATGAAGCGGACATCCAGGGTGCATTCAGGGCAGGTCTTTGCCATACCGAGCGCAAAAGCGTTGCCAAGGCGCAGCTCTTCCGGGATAGGGAAGGTCGCCATGTAACCGACATTGGTGTTTCCGTCAACTTTGGCACGGGAACCAGCCAGCATACCTGCGAGGTACTTGATATCTTCCATGGCGCCCATGATGTTGCCAAAGTTGGAACCATTGGATTTGTAGCCAGAAACATGGATAAAATCCTTGTCCGGGAATTCGCCGGCGACAGTTTCAGTGGCATCCATGAACCCGAAGGAGGTTGTGATAACCATATCGAAACCTTTTCGGGCCAAAGAGCGGGTAACCTGCTCGGAATCGACACCTTCTGCAACGTTCTCAACATAGGCAGTGTGGACACCAGGCACATTATCCTGAACATAGAGCCGACCGACATCGTGAGACTGAGACCAGCCACCATCATCGTGGGGCCCAACATAGACAAAAGCGACGTTGAAGCAGCCTTTGATCGGAGCAGGCACCTGGTAGGCACCTTCAGCTTCCAAAGCAGATTCTGCTTTGCAGTCAACTGCGACAGGTTCTTCAACTACGGGGGCGGCTGTCTGACAAGCTGCCAGGAACATACTTAAGACTAAGAAAATACTGACCAACGTTAATAACTTTTTATTCATCTTTTCTCCTGTTTGGGTGAGTTTGGTGTCTTTGGGGAGTTTTATTAGCACGGCTTTCCTCTCTACTCCTTTGAACGGCATTACCTAATTGTACAACAAAGCGTCAGATTTGGAGAAAATTCATTACTTTTGCTTCTGCTTAATCCCTTTTAAATTAACTGGGACAAATATCACCTCAAAGTGGAATTCCCTTTGCCTGAAGTTTATAATCATCACAAAAATGGAGGAGAATATGTTCACCAAAGCAAATCAGGAAGTTTATGTGCCCGATGGGACCGAGCCCGAAGACGCTCTCAGACGTACTACCCATCTTGCCATAGCAGCGCACCAGGATGACATTGAAATCATGGCGATCGATGGCATTCTCCAGGGGCTCAAGAACACCGATGCCCACTTTAGCGGCTGTGTTATCACTGATGGTCACGGTTCACCCCGGGCTGGCAAGTTTGGCCACGTCAGTGATGATGAAATGGCTCAGATCCGGATAGAAGAACAAAAAGCCGCCGCCCGCCTGGGGCATTCTCCGCCCAGGTCTTTCTTGGGTATACCAGCGCAAGGGTAAAAGACCCCTCAGACTCTGCTCTGGTTGATGACCTCATAACCTTACTCCAGGTCGCACAGCCAGAAATTCTCTATACGCATAATCCTGCCGACAAACATACCACACACGTGGCGGTGTTCCTGCGCGTTATCGAGGCTCTGCGCCGCCTTCCGAAAGAAATTCGCCCAAAGAAAGTCTACGGCTGCGAGGTCTGGTGCAATCTCGATTGGCTGCCCGATGAAATAAAAACGGTCTTTGATGTTTCTGGAGAACCTGATCTGCAAGCTGCTCTTATTGACGTTTTTGAGTCGCAGGTTGAAGGTGGAAAAAATTACACAGAGGCTATTGTTGGACGGCGCATCGCGAACGCCACTTTCTTCGCCTCTCACGCGACCGATAAGGCTACCCGCCTGGCATATGCTCTCGACCTCACACCGTTAATCGAAGACGATTCCCTTGATGTAATCACCTGGATGCAGGGGAGAATCGCGGAGTTTAATGCGGTCGTGACCGACACACTGGAGTCATTCAGTTAATCAAATTGGTAAATTTTTGTCATAGGACTGATCGCCTATCCGGTAAATATGTGACCATTGGTCGGATTCCACTTTTGTTATCATGAACGATACAAAGGATCTGCACGCAAAAGGTAGTTTTTTTGCAAAAGTAGGGTGGGTTGGCGTAAAACAAAGTTGACTTTTGAAACAACTCAAAAAGCCAACCCACCATTAACGCATGCAACACTACTGTGCGGTGGGTTGGCTAAAAAAAGGCTGGGATTGGTACAGACTCTGTGACGCCAACCCACCCTACAGCTGCCATTTAGATTCTTCGCAAAAAATGCTTAGAATGACAGGCCTTTCCCAACCCCCTCCGAGGAGGGGGGCAAAGGGGGTGGGTCTTTTCCGCTTGAATCTGCGGGGGATTTGGCTCTCTACTTATTAGATTCTTCGCAAAAGAGGCTCAGAATGACAGGCCTTTCCCAACCCCCTCC
>DJGU01000094.1:7765-14236 GCA_002432795.1 Anaerolineaceae bacterium UBA5838 | reverse complement strand
GCTCAGACCTGCTATTAGAAGTCAAGGGGGAAAATAAATAAGTTAATGGGTTACATAGGGTCTTTGCTCCTTCATGATGACAAAAATGCGGCTGAGGAGTTTATGGCAAACTGCTCCCATAGCAACACCATGTTGCTTGCCTTCAGCGCGTTTCTTATCGTAATACTGCTTCAATTCAGGGTTATGCAACAAAGAGGCAGTGGATGCTTGCCACAAGGCATAACGCAAGTAATGCGAGCCACGTTTGCTCATATGCGCCTCATCGCCCTCAAACTGGCCGGTTTTGAAGACAGAGGCATCAATTCCAGCATAGGCAACCAGTTGTTCAAGAGCAGAAAAACGATTGATGTTGCCAATTTCAGCCAGGAGCATGGCGCCAGTTACCTGCCCAATGCCTGGGATGGTAATGATGTGGTGAGGGATTGAGTTCATCAACTGCTCTACTTTAGCATCCACCTGGGAACTTTGTTGCTCCAGTAACTCAATAAGTTGGAGCAAGCACTGAATTTCGGTGTGGATGGCATCAGTAAGGAAGGAAACTCCAACAGATTGGCTGGCTTTTAGATGGATCTCCCTGGCTTTATCAATACCCAATCGGTGGCGACTGGCGGTATGTAAGATCTGCGCCAATTCATTCAGGTCAAAGGCAGCAAATTCATCCGCTGTGACTGCATGGTGTAAAAGTTGCCGTGAGCTGACCAGAAAAACATTCGAAAAGAGTTGTTCGTATTCTGGAAATACCCGATCGAGAATTGAGATGATCTTGCGTTTGCAATCCCCAATTTGTTGTACCAGGTGGAAGCGAAATCGGGTAAGTTCTTTTAACTGAATGATTACTGGCAAATCAGCCGGGGTGCTGCCAGGATTTGCAAAACGCATAAACTCACTGATGGCTACCGAATCCAGACGATCCGTTTTTCGCTTGCGAATATCCATCTTTCGAAACGCCTTGACTTGAAGGGGATTGATCACCGCCAAGTCATACTCCAAATGACAGAGGTAATCATACAAGGCCAGCCAATAATGCCCGGTTGCCTCCAATCCAATTCTTATTCCCCCACGATATGGCTCTAATAAGTCTGCTAGTTGTTGAAAACCAATGCGATCATTGCTGATGGGCACACCGTGGTTCAGCACTTTACCGGTGTCATCAATCACTGATACGACATGCCCCCTTTTTGCTACATCAATCCCACAGTAATACATTACAATCTCCTTTCTTCAGGGAAGTCAGGTGACCTTGGTTGTCTACGAGCATTCAGCCTAGTGTGTGATCCGTAGCTTTCCTACAACCTGCTTATCCGAACCCTCTCGTAGAGCCAAGGCAACAGTCTGAGCTGCGAGGCTTTCCCTCAGAATGACGTGTCCGTTGACCTTGACTTCTACGAGTATTGTATAACCGTTCGGGTTATGTCTTATTTATACTAGAATGACAATAAAAACTATTCAGAATGACAAACCATCACCTTACACGCCTCACCGGCAGCATCTCGATATACCCGCGCCAGCCTTCCGGAGCGAGCTGCATACGCGGAGCGAGCTCCGGTGCCCACTCATAGCCATAGACTTCCGGGTTGAAGCGCTTGATCTGCTCCATGCACATTCCCACCGCCTCTTCAAATACTTCGTCGTCATAAGGTTCGCCCTGGAAGACCATCATCTGACAGGCAGGCAGCTCCATCACTTCAAATTCCTCGGGTATTTCGCCGCTGAAATCTTCCGCCACTTCCACGCCATGCGCGTAGACGCCTGTCCCAGCCGGGCGCATATTCTCCGGCAGCCAAACGCCCACCGGCTCGTATAAGGCTTCCTTGATCTCAGTCAACACGTCCCAGGCTGCCGAAGCGTTGTGCTCACCGCAGCCGATCTCGTTGCAATAATCGAAGTAGTTATCCGCTGCTTTGCCGCGCCTGAGGATCAGCTTGCGTACCGGACGGTCGACGATTTGGGTAAAAATGACAGATGCTTTGTTCATATTCCATTCCTCCGAATTGGTATTGGATCGGTCGAGATAGCTGGTTGGGATCAGCCATCCTTCGGGTGTGGGGCGGGTGGCATACCTTTTTGGGGAGATGCCGAACCCCTTGGTGAAGGCGCGTGTGAACCCTTCGTGCGTATCGAAGACGAAATCCAGCGCAACGTCGAGCACCTTGTACTTGCCTGAGCGTAAGACGCGGGCGGAAGCGGTGAGCCTTTGCCGCCGGATGTACTCAAAGGGCGCCAGGCCGGTTTCGGCTTTGAAGACCCTGGCAGCGTGATACTGCGAGTAGCCCGCGGCTTTGGCCACATCGCTGGCGGTGATGGGCTGGTGAAGATGTTCCGAGATGAACTTTTTCATCCGCTCAACCGCCGCTGATCCTTCACTTTTTTTCTCGTGTGTCACTTTTTCGCCTTTCTGGAGGAGATTATAAGGACAATTCTAAAAGATTTCTTGACCTGGAGTGCTGAATTATGGGTGAGCTATCACCTCACCAAATCCCCCATTATTTGTTTGAGAAAACTCTGCTTGATATCAGCCAGGGATAACGACGCGAAGAAACTCCTCAATCCTGACCTTGATCGCATCGCGTATGGCTCGCGTTTGTTCCAAACGCTCATCATGACTGCCAGTGAAGGAGGCTGGATCACGAAAGTCCCAGTTCCAACTCACCTTTGCTCCAGGAAAGATCGGGCACTGCTGGGCGTTGGACTGATCACAGACTTTGATCACGTAGTCATATTTGCGTCCTTCTTTAAAAAAATCGAAAACCGAATCGGTTTGGTTGTGGGAGATGTCGTATCCCAACTCAGCCATAGCCTCCACCACGATAGGATTAAGGATACCCTTTTCCAGTCCGGCACTCTCAGCCACGAACCTGCCTTCACCAAGATCATTCAAAAAGGTCTCTGCCATTTGACTTCTGGCTGAATTATGGGTGCAGACAAATAGTACTTTTTGCATCATCGCATCTCCTTTGTGTTTGGTGTTTAATAGCACCTTTGGTCATTGTTTAAGTGTAGTATCAACACACAACAACATTAGTTAAGAAATTGTAAAGTCTTTCAAAAAATTTGGTTTTGAAATATTAACGTTTACGCAGATGTGTTAAGGTTGTTAAGATATTTGGACATCGGGGTAGACTGAAACTGGGCATGCTAAGATCGTCGCGAAAATATCCTTTTCCGACGAGCGGGCAGAAGTATTGGCTCTCTATTTTTTTTGACACTTACCCCAAGCCGTGATAAACTATTGCCATTGACAGGCGCCGGATGGCGTCTTTTTGTGAGGAAATATGACAGCCCCTGAGTGGCAAGCAGCACACCGCTCAAAATTCGTTCGCCAACAAGCGCTCATCCCCAGTAAAATGAGATTATTTACCGTAAACTGCTCCCAGCCGACCCGTTTGATCGATCGGAGAGAGCCGGCAGACGGCATACTGTTCAAACCAACTTTCCGGGGTGTGACCCGGATTGCAAGGGAGAGGTAAGCATGAAAGTAATATTGACCGGATCGATTGCCTTTGATTATTTAATGCGATTCCCTGGTTTATTTAAGGATCACCTGATTGCTGAACACCTGGACAAAGTTTCACTGTCATTTTTGGTGCACGATATGATCAAGCAGGATGGAGGAGTGGGTCCGAATATTGCCTACACCCTGGCGATGCTGGGCGGTAATGCCTATTTGTTCTCGACTGCCGGGCAGGATTTTGGGGACTACGCCCGACGGCTGGAGCAGTTGGGAGTGGATACCAGCGGCGTGAAGATCATCCCTGAAAAATTTACGGCTTCGTTTTTTGCCACGACCGATCGCTCGAACGCGCAGATCTCCACTTTTTATACCGGCGCGATGGCAGACTCGGCTGATTTACCCCTGGCGGAAGCGAATTTTGAGGCGGATGATTTTGTGATGGTCTCTCCTACAGATCCGCGGACAATGCAGCGCTACATCCGCGAAGCCCCTGAGCTGGGGCTAAGGATGCTGTTTGACCCGGGTCAGCAGATTGTCAGCCTGGACGCTGACGTGATGCGGGACGGAGTGGAACACGCGCACGGAATGTTCATCAATGAGTATGAATTTGAACTGCTGCAGAAGCATACTGGCTGGAGCGCTAAGGAGATCCTGGCAAAACCGGCATTTACAGTGGTAACATTAGCCGAACACGGTGCGCGCGTCGTGGCAGAAGGGGTGGACTGCGTGGTGCCGGCGATTGGCGGGTTGGACGTAAAGGACCCGACCGGAGTGGGGGACGCTTTTAGGGGCGGCTTTTTGCGGGGTTACATGGCAGGACTGTCGCTGAAGGTCTGCGTTGAGATCGGCAATACAGCCGCGGCGTATTGTATAAAGGAAGTAGGACCCCAGTGTCACTGCTACACCTGGGCTGAGTTTGTAGCATTTTACCGTGAGCACTTCGATGATGAAGGCTTGCTGGATGAGATTTAAAAACTAAATTATTGGAGAGGCAATGGAGAATTACAACATTAGAGATTTAAACCTGGCAGAAGGCGGACGCCGCCGGATGGATTGGGCGGCACGCGAGATGCCCGTGCTGGCGATTTTGGAAGAACGCTTCCGCCGCGAACGACCTTTTGAGGGCATTCGCATGTCGTGCTGTATGCACGTTACGACAGAAACTGCGAACCTGATGCGGACGATGCAGGCTGGCGGCGCGGATATCGTGCTTACGGCTTCGAACCCACTTTCAACGCAGGATGACGTGGCTGCCGCCTTGGTATCGCAGTACGAGATCCCGGTTTACGCGATCAAAGGCGAAGACGACAAGACCTACTACAAGAATCTGCGCGCCGCACTTGACCACGCCCCGCATATTACCATGGATGATGGCGCGGATCTGGTGAGCACGATCCACAAAGAGCGGCGTGATCTGCTCCCGAATATCATTGGCGGCACGGAAGAGACAACCACCGGTGTGATCCGGCTGCGCGCAATGGCAGCGGATAAGATGCTGGAGTTCCCAGTGATGGCGGTTAACGACGCCATGACCAAGCACTTCTTCGATAACCGCTACGGCACAGGGCAGTCCACAATCGATGGCATCCTGCGGGCGACGAACGTGCTCCTGGCTGGCAAGACTTTCGTGGTGGCTGGTTATGGCTGGTGCGGACGCGGTCTGGCGATGCGCGCGAGGGGTATGGGCGCGAATGTGGTCGTAACCGAAGTGGACCCGATGGTGGCACTCGAAGCCGTTATGGACGGGTTCCGGGTGATGCCCATGATGGAAGCCGCGCCGATTGGCGATATTTTCATCACGCTGACTGGCGACCTGAATGTGGTGGATAAGCACCACTTTGAGGTGATGAAGGACGGCGCTTTGGTCGGCAATTCTGGTCACTTCAATGTGGAAATCAACATCCCCGCCCTCGAAGAGATGGCAGTAGCCAAGCGGCTGGTGAGACCGTTTGTGGAAAGCTACGAACTTAAGGACGGGCGGGTGATCAACATCCTCGGCGAAGGCCGGTTGATCAACCTGGCAGCTGCCGAAGGGCACCCCGCGTCGGTGATGGATATGTCATTTGCCAACCAGGCACTCGGCGCAGAGTACATGATCAAACATGCGGACGAGCTTGAAAAGAAGGTTTACGATGTTCCTGAAGAGATCGACCGCGAGATCGCGCGCCTCAAACTGATTGCGATGGGTGTGAAGATCGACAAGCTGACCGACGAGCAGGTGAAATACCTCGGTTCCTGGGAAGAGGGAACGTAGGATTTTTGTCTTGAAGGTGGAAGGAGTTGGTGAAAGCCAGCTCCTATTTTTTTTGTTTACCATAGGCCGGATTACGATTTTCAATCCGGCTTTAATTTTGAATTTCCAAACGGAAAAACTGTGGAAAATGGCGCGATCAAATCTGAAACGGATGGACCAAGGCCCATCCGTACGGAGAGTCTCGTTCCCTATGTCAATTGTAGGCCGGATTGCGATTTTCAATCCGGCTTTGGATCTCTTACGCTTTGTAATCTGAAATATTTGCAACTGGCGAAAAGGGGGCTGTTGAAACTTTATCAGTATGATCGGGTATCAGTTTAGATCGCTTCACAAAAGAGGTTCGCGATGACAAATTTTCAAGCAAATCGCCATACCCTGCTACGCGGGCACAGGCTGATTCGCTTGTGACGACCAGCCACCTGTCATTGCGAGACCTTTGCCAGGAAGATATTGTTTTGGTACCACGCAATGAATTGGCAAAGGTCGTGGCAATCTGAAATATTTGCAAACTAACGAAAAAGGGTGGCTTGTGAAACTTTATCAGTGTGATCGGGTATCAGTTTAGATCGCTTCACAAATGAGGTTCGCGATGACAGATTTTCAAGCAAATCGCCATACCCTTTCATGCGGGCACATACTGCTGTGCTCGCAATGGAATAAATGTTAGTGGACGATTGGCTATTTATACGGTCAGGTAGGTTAAGAGCATCTGACGCCAACCCACCCTTGCAAATAAAAAGAGGTTTTGCGGTTTTGACCTCAATTT
>DJGU01000094.1:0-7679 GCA_002432795.1 Anaerolineaceae bacterium UBA5838 | reverse complement strand
CCGCTGAGCACCTCAGTATTGGCCAGGGCACGGACGGAATCCTCGATCTCCTGCATGATCTCCGGGTTCTGAACCAGGTAATTCTTGGATGCTTCGCGTCCTTGTCCGAGGCGCTGATCCTTATAGGAATAGAAGGAGCCACGCTTGTCAATAACCTCAAGGGAGGTAGCCAGGTCAAGAATGTCACCAGACTTGGAGATGCCTTCGTTGTACATGATATCGAATTCTGCAGATCGGAAGGGGGCTGAAACTTTGTTTTTCACCACGCGCACACGCACTCGGTTGCCCACAATTTCGGCGCCGACTTTGATGGACTGAACACGGCGGACGTCGAGCCGGACAGAGGCGTAAAATTTCAGCGCCATACCGCCGGTGGTGGTTTCAGGGTTGCCGAACATCACACCAATTTTCTGGCGCAGTTGGTTGGTGAAGACTACAGCGGTTTTGGTTTGGTTAATAGCACCTGAAAGCTTGCGCAGCGCCTGGGACATCAGGCGCGCCTGGACGCCCATTGTGGGGTCGCCCATATCCCCTTCGATTTCTGAGCGCGGCACGAGGGCGGCAACGGAATCAATGACCACCAGGTCTACAGCCCCTGACCGCACCAAGGTCTCGGTAATTTCCAGTGCCTGTTCACCGGTGTCTGGCTGGGAGATGAGAAGCTCATCGATCTTGACACCGCATTTGGCAGCATAAACAGGGTCGAGAGCGTGTTCCATGTCGATGAAAGCCGCAGTGCCGCCGCGTGCCTGGCACTCTGCGACGATGTGCTGGCAGAGGGTGGTCTTACCGGAGGACTCAGGACCGTAAATCTCAGTAATGCGAGCTTTTGGGATGCCCCCAACGCCCAGCGCGACATCCAGCGAAAGAGAGCCGGTGGGAATGACTTCCACTTGCATTTGATGAGCCTCGCCGAGGCGCATGATGCTGCCCTCGCCATATTTTTTGACGATATCGTTTAAGGCGCGATCGAGCACGACCTTTTTTGCTTCTTCCATGTTTTGGTCAGTAGCCTGTTGTTTGCTTGTTGTTGATGCTTTTCGGGCAGCCATTGTTTCTCCCAGATCTATTAGTTTGGATAGGTTAAATATAGCACACTTGTTCGAGGCGTCAAGGTTTAATTTTCCGGCATTCCATGTAGAAGCGCTTGTCCTTGGCATGGTTCATTGAGAAGGTCTTTCGCGGAAGGGCACCATCTACGATGACCGACCGGAAGAATGAGTCCTTGCTGATGGGGGGCAGGAAGAAGCCAATATTTCCGGGCTTGCGTCCCAGTTCATCTACCGTATCATCTCCATGGACATAATCGATCTTAGTGTCGGGATGGCTTTTGAGGTAGAGGTCAAGGAACTGCTGCAAACTGCCGGCGGGGAGGTTGTGGATCGGGTGATCAAGAGTAATCAGGATGTACGAGTCGGGCTGGATCATGCCAAACCGCTGCTGGGTGGAGGTGGATTTTGAGACTTCAGAGATAAGGGTGGGCATGTCCGCGATGGATTCAAGGGTGAGCTTTTCAGCAAAAAACAACTGCAGGCTTGTCTCAAAATCTTCCCCAGGATTGAACAGCACGCGGTGGATGGGCTCAAAATTTAAGGAAGGATCGTGCAGGTTGACCAGCTCGACTAGCGCGTAACGTGAAGGATGGTCCGGACTTGCGTGGGGTTTGAGTTCCTCCCAGATGGCTTTGGCAGTTGCGAGGGAGTGGTTTCCATCGCCCATGGCAAAGAGCAGGGGGGATTCTGCATCTGTCAGGTCATATTTTTGCGCGTAGTTTGTGGGTTCGATGAGAGAGTTCAGTCCTTCTAAGACGCTATCGATCAGAGCAGGATCTTCAATGAGCCGTCCGGTAAGATGACCGCTGCCAGCCATCAGATCAAAGTCGTAGGCGAGGGGGAGTTCCTGCTTTCGCGCGAGAATTTCAGAAAGCACAACACCTTGTGGGTCATCGTAGAGCACAAGAATATGCGGGGATTCGAGCAGAGCGTCGCGGCGGACTTCCATACGGGGAGGAAGGCGGTCGAGGATAGTGCCTTCAGTGGCGCGGATGAGTGTTTGGGAGCCCTTGTTGTAGTCATAACATTCCAGGTCTAGCGCGACGACCAGCCCTGACTGAACTTTGTCCGCAACCTGGCGTTCAACAAAAACAAAACCCTTGTGGGGTTCCAGAATTCCATCGTCGAGGTAATCCTGCATGGCTTGCTGGCTCTTGCGAATGCGCTCCTTCACGTCCGGGGCATGCAGCCAGGCTTCGGGGAGGATTAGGTGGAAGGTTGAAGGAGCATCTCCAACGGTTTGAGCGACTTTGTCCCAATATTCCGGCTGCGAAGTAAATTGATCACAGGCGATCACCGCCCACTTATGAGGATCGATCTCCTTAACTGGCAGGAGAACTTCAGGAACATGGACACCAATTTTTTCTGCAATTGACATGACTAAGGTCCTTTTCTTTAGGTGAGTTGGCATTATTGTATCAAAGGATAGATGATAGGGGGGTGATGGGTGGCAGGTGATGGGTGCCAGGACAGGACGGAGTAAATAAAAAGCCTGGAAGACCAGGCTTTGATGATGATTTAGGAGAGTTAGGCTTTTTTGGCAGGAATATAGGCGACGCCCACAGTGCCAGGACCGACATGAGTGCCAATAACCGGGCTGATCAATCCGACAAACTCGTTGCGGACATGGAACCGCTGGTGCGCCATGTTCGTAAATTCACCTACAATTTGCGGAACATTCGCAGTGGCGATACCCAGGTACTCGATTGTGCCCTGTTTCCCAAGCTCAGTTTCAGCGATTTGAAATACGCGCTCTGTTGCTTTCTTGAAAGTGCGGACATTTTCAAGTGAATCAATTTCGCCGTTTTTGAGCTCGAGAATTGGTTTCATCTTGAGAGCCGTGCCAATCAAACGGGCAGCGCCGCCAATCCGTCCACCTTTGTGGAGATATTCGAGCGTATCGACTATGAAAAGGATACGCACCCGCTGGCAGAGATCTTTCGCAAGATTGGTACACTCGAGCAGTGTGGCGCCGCGCTGGGCTGCCTGGGCGGTCATGAGGACGGCGAGAGTAAGCGGCATGGACGCCTGGAGACTATCGATAACGGTGATGCGGTTTTTGGGGAAGTCAGCCGCAGCCTGGATAGCCGATTGATAGGTGCCGGAAAGTTTGGAGGAAATGACAATTGTAAGAATGTCGTAACCTTGATCGATCAGGTTTTTGAAGATTTTAGCAAACATTCCGACGGAAGGCTGCGAAGTGGTGGGTATAGTGTCGGACTTGACCAGGCGCTCGTAAAATTCCACGGGAGTGATCTCAATTCCATCAAGGTAAGATTCACCATCCCACACGAGGTTAAGCGGCACAACTGTGAGGTTGTGCTCACGGGCAATTGAGTCGGGGATGGCTGCGGTGCTATCAGTGATGACTGCTACTTTGTTCATGTTTATTCTCCGTCTATATTTACTGATGATAAAAACACGGACTTACCAATTAAGTTTCGCAATCAAAATATTTCTACTGTCTATCTGTTTTTTTTACGGGGAGTTTGCAGATTGGTTTCAGCTAATTTGAAGTTGACGTATCAGGTCCTGCTGAAGATATAAAGCAAAATCTCACTGCACTGACCCACCCCCTTCGTCCCCCTTCTCCCTGTTGCTGCGCAACACGGATCTTCGACCATCGCTTCGCTGGAGGGGATAGATTGTCATCTATTTCGTTCCTCTCGGGAATCATTCGAATGTTCAATCTGCAAGAAAAGTAAATGTGTATACTCAGTCTGAGTCGTTTTGAAAGCGGGGCGGTTTGCGGTATGATAGGGGTTTGATATTACAAGAGTATTTGGACAGGAATTTGCCATGTTTGAGAATTTGACTGACAAACTGACAGCTGTTTTCGATAACCTCCGCCGGCACGGAAAGCTGAGTGAAGAGGATGTTGAAAAGGCGATGCGCGAGGTGCGGCTGGCACTGCTTGAGGCAGATGTGAATTATGCCGTGGTTAAGGCGTTTACCAACCGCGTGAAAGAGCGATCGATCGGGGCGGAAGTCTCAAAAGCGCTCAACCCAGCCCAGATGGTGATCAAAATTGTCAACGAAGAGCTTATCAAAACGCTCGGGCAGCCTGCTCCGCTCAATCTGCGGGGTGAGAAGCCGCATGTGATCATGCTGGTGGGCTTGCAAGGCTCTGGTAAAACGACAGCAGCAGCAAAACTGGCAAAACAACTCCGCCAAAAAGGCGAGAGGGTTATGCTGGTGGCGGCTGATATCTACCGTCCGGCAGCTATCAAGCAGCTTCAGACTTTGGGGGAGCGGATTGATGTGCCAGTGCACAGTGTTGAGGGCGCAAAGCCGGTGCAAATCGCAAAAAGCGCTTTTGAGATGGCAAGGAAAGGCGCTTATTCCATTGTAATTCTGGATACCGCCGGGCGGTCGCAATTAGATGATGCCCTGATGGATGAACTGAAGGCCCTCAATGAAGCCGTGCCGGTGAAGGAGATCCTTTTGGTGGTGGACTCGATGATCGGTCAGGAAGCGCTGAATGTAGCGAAAGGCTTCTATGGCGTGATCCCAATAAGCGGTCTGATCTTCACCAAGATTGACGGTGATGCCCGTGGGGGTGCTGCAATCTCCATTCGTGAGGTGACAGGCATCCCGATCAAATTCCTGGGAACAGGTGAGGGTTTGGACGCGCTGGAAGTGTTCGATCCCACCCGGATTTCATCCCGGATTTTGGGTATGGGCGACATGCTCGGTCTGATCGAGAAGGCAGAGGCAGCCTATGATGGACAGGTGGACGTCAAGGAAGCCGAGCGAATGCTGACCGGGCAGTTTACCCTGCAGGATTTCGCTAATCAATTACGTCAGATCAAGAAAATGGGGCCGATCTCGCAGGTGTTGGGGATGCTGCCCGGGCAGTTGAGCACCGTGGCAAAGTCGGTGGACCCTCACGAGGCTGAGGATCAGCTCAAAACGGTGGAGGCGATCATCAACTCGATGACGCCAAAAGAAAGACAGGATCCTCGCATTCTGAACGCAAGCCGGAGGCGAAGAATTGCGGCTGGCTGTGGTAAAGATGTGCAGGATGTGAACAAACTGATGAAACAATTCCGGGACATACAGACTTTAATGAAAAAGTTCCAAAAATCCGGTGGACGTGGTAATATTAATAGGTTATTTGGTTAATCCTGAGCATAGAAGAAGGAAATGCCCCTTCAGCATTCTCTCAGCCTTTATCGGAGCCAGGAAGAAATAGATTATAGGTCAAGGAGTATTAGTAAAAAATGGTACGTATTCGTTTACGTCGGGTGGGTTCAGCTCACCAACCTCAGTATCGTGTGGTAGTAGCAGACAAGGAAAGCCCTCGTGATGGGCGTTTCATTGAAAATGTTGGTCATTACAATCCCCGTACACAACCCGGGACAATCGTTTTTGACGAAGAGCGCATTTATCACTGGTTGAGCGTTGGCGCCCAACCTTCTGAATCTGTGCAGAAACTGTTCAAAATCGTCAAATTGGATGATCGCTTCAATCGGTTTAAGGCTGGGGAAGAGAAAGAAACTTTGTTAGCTGAGGCTAAGGAAGTTTACAGCGCTCTGACTCAGAATCCTAAAACCACCCACACTCCACAGGCATAACGGGGCATGTCATGAAAGAATCCAAACTACAAGAGCTGCTTGAGTTCCTGGCACAATCAATCGTGGATGACCCAAAGCAGGTTTTTGTCGACGAGTATCGGCAGGGGAACACCATTCAGCTGGACTTGCAGGTCGGCAAAGCTGACATTGGCAGGGTGATTGGCAAACACGGACGGGTGGCAAACTCATTAAGGGCTATCCTCAAGGTTGTTGCCGCACGCTCTGGCAAGCACGTCACCATGGATGTGGTAGATTTGGGTTAATGCCTGAGATGGCAAATCAATATCAAGACACAGCAGGCTCGATCGATCCGGTTGAGCCTGCTTACGTATTAATCGGCAGGCTCCAAAAATCTCACGGCGTGCGCGGGGAAATCAGCATGCGGGTGTTTTCAGATTTTCCGGAGAGGATCCGGAGAGGGAAAACCGTCTACATTGGCTCTGATTTTCAAGCTAATAAAATCACCGAAACTCGTTGGACGCATGATTTGTTATTACTCAAGTTGGAAGGCTTTGATAACCCTGAAACCGTGCGTGAGCTGGTAGGAAAAGAAGTGTTCTCCGCAGTGAAGGATCTGCCGCCCTTACCTGAAGGCAGGTATTACCATCACCAGTTGATTGGTATGCATGTTTGGGAAGGCAACGAGGACCTTGGCGTGCTGGCTGCCATCATGGAAACCGGCGCGAACGAAGTGTACATCATTGATCAGGCAGATGGCAGCGAACTTTTGCTGCCGGCAATCCCGGATGTGATCCTGAAGATCGATCTCGCGCAGAAACGCATGGACGTGCATTTGCTGGAAGGGCTGAGGGGGTAATGGGGGATGCCGGGTATTGGCTGGCGTTCAGTTACGTCAGGGGCATCGGGGCAGTCAGATTTCGAAAACTGTTATCTTTTTTTGGCGATTTGAGCCGGGCATGGCAGGCAGGGTCAGCTGAGCTGCTTGCGGCAGGTTTATCCGAGAAGAACATCGCCGAAATACTTGAAAAACGGAAAAATCTGGAGCCTCTTGACCTACCTGAACAGTTGAAAGCCAAGGGGATTTCTTTTTTAACCTGGCAGGATAGTGAATACCCACGCTACCTGAAGGAAATCGCTCAACCACCACCCGTTTTATTTTACAAAGGCAGCATTACCGCAGCAGATAACCTTGCGGTTGCGATTGTGGGAACGCGAAAAGTGACCACCTATGGCAAACAGATCGCTCGGGATACCGCCGAATACCTGGCGCAAAACGGGGTGACAATTGTGAGCGGACTGGCGAGAGGTGTGGATGGATTGGCACATCATGCAGCGATCGAGGCGGGGGGCAGAACGATTGCCGTCTTGGGCAGCGGTGTGGACATCATTTATCCTCCTGAGCACCGCAGGCTGGCGGAACAGATCCTAAAACAAGGAGCGATTGTGAGTGATTATGCGCCCGGGACTAAACCTGATGGGATCAACTTTCCCCCACGCAATCGGATTATTTCCGGGTTGAGCCGCGCCACGATTGTAATTGAGGCGGGCGACAAAAGTGGTGCCTTGATTACGGCAAAATTTGCAGTGGAACAGAACCGCGAAGTATTTGCGGTGCCTGGATCGGTTCTTTCGCCCATGAGCCGAGGGACGAATGATTTGATCGGTGAGGGGGCGATGCCGATGACGAATCCGAAATCGGTTTTGGAAGCGCTCCGGATTGAAGAGGGCAGCAGGGTGGAAAAGCCGCGGGAACCAGAAATGAGCGATGTTGAACGCACGGTTCTGCGGATTTTGGGTCAGGATTCTTTACATATCGATGAAATCTGCGTCAGGATGGATATGAGCGTTGAAAAGTTGACCGTGACTTTGACCATGATGGAGTTGAAGGGCCTGGTGGTGCGGGAGCAGGGGATGGTCTACCGGCAAAACGCCAGGTGGATGTAGAGGCAAAACCCCGCGTATCCCAATACAAGATTGACAATGAGAACTATGCGGATGGACTGAAGCCCATCCGTACGATGGGATTTACTCTGTTTGGTGGGGGCTTGCTCCCACCGCGCTGAAATGGTGACCAATCGACTGGTTATCC
>DJGU01000115.1:17950-28877 GCA_002432795.1 Anaerolineaceae bacterium UBA5838 | reverse complement strand
CTGTTTTCAGGGCACTAAAATGAGAGACTCCGGTTCCAGTACCCCCACAACTGAAAAACCTCACACTCGCAGCCTTGCCTGGCCTATCGATTGGCATGCCTGACCCTTTCCTATGGTAAGATAGAAGCTGTCTGATGCAAAAAAGGTGACACAATTGGCCAGTACTTCTAAACCTGTCTACGACTCAGCAAGCTACCGGGTATCTGCGATTTCCGAATTGAAAGAATTAGGGAAATATCGCTACCTGCTCGGGCAGTTAATTCGGCGGGACATTCTGACGCGGTATAAGCGCTCAGTTCTGGGCGTGGCATGGACCATGCTCAACCCATTGGGCACTATGCTGATCCTGACCTTTGTTTTCTCGAATTTTTTCAAGTCAGAGGTGCCCCACTACCCCGTCTACATACTAAGTGGCTTGCTGGTGTGGAACTTCTTCTCGCAGGGCACGAATGCCGCAATCAGCGGTCTGGTTTGGGGAGGCAGCCTGCTCAAACGCATCTACATCCCCAGCAGCGTCTTTGGCGTTTCGGCAATTGGGACTGCGTTGGTTAACCTTGTGCTCTCACTTGTGCCGCTGGTGATCGTGATGCTGGTGGATGGAGCCCCGTTTTATCTGTCCATGCTTTTTTTACCTGTTTCAATCCTGCTGGTGACCGCCTTCACGCTTGGTTTTGGATTGTTTATCTCCTCGATGGCGGTCTTTTTCCCAGATGTGGCGGAAATGTACCAGGTCTTGCTAACGGCCTGGCTTTACTTGACCCCTATCATCTACCCGGAGAGCTTGATTTCCGCGAGATGGCTGCCTTTTTACAAAATCAACCCCATGTATTGGATGGTAAAAATGTTTAGGCTGCCTATTTTTGAAGGGCGCTTGCCTAACTGGCAGGAATTCCTGCCGGCTTTTGGCTGGGCAGTTGGCATGTTGCTGGTTGGCTGGATCTATTTCACTTCAAAGACGGAGGAGTATGCCTACCGTGTCTGAGGTTAAAGAAGAGAGCATCCAGGCATCGACCCCTGAACCGATCATCCAACTTGAAAATCTCTCGGTCAGCTATCGTTTGCCTTCAGAGCGCATTGGCACTTTCAAGGAATATGCCATCCGCAAGCTGCAGCGAAAGATTAAAATTACCAAATTCTGGGCGCTGACAGATATCAGCTTGCAGGTTAACAAGGGCGAGGTCTTTGGGCTGATCGGCAACAACGGCGCCGGAAAAAGCACCATGCTCAAGGTGATTTCGAAGGTACTAAAGCCAACCAAAGGCAGGGTGGTGGTTTATGGCAAAATTGCTCCCTTGCTCGAGCTCGGTGCAGGTTTTCACCCTGAGCTTTCGGGAAGGGAGAACATCTTCCTTAACGGGGCTTTGCTCGGATACAGCCGGTCTGAGATGGAATCGGTTTTTGATGAGATTGTCGAGTTTTCAGAGTTGGAACGGTTCATCAATTCGCCCGTTCGCACCTATTCATCAGGGATGTTTGCCCGGCTGGGTTTTGCTGTGGCGACAGCTCACATGCCCGAGATCCTGATTTTGGATGAGATCCTGAGCGTTGGGGATGAAGCTTTCCAGCGAAAGTGCAACCTGCGCATGAAGAATTTTCAGCAGGCTGGCGCCACGGTGTTGATGGTCTCGCACGCGTTGGACATGCTGGAAGGTATGTGTAATCGCATCGCCTGGATCGACCACGGCAAGACTCAAAAAATCGGTGAACCGCAGGAAGTGATTGCAGCGTATCGGGGAGAGAATCTGTAATGGAATACATTCGCACCGCCATTCCCGAAGTGGTTTTGATCAAGCCCCAAGTGTTTGGTGATCATCGCGGTTTTTTCCTGGAGACTTTCCGCCAGTCCGAGTTTGATGCTTTTTGCGGACATCACCATTTCGTGCAGGACAATCATTCCGGTTCCAGCCAGGGTATCCTGCGCGGGCTGCATTTTCAACTCCACCAAACGCAGGGCAAGCTGGTGCGGGCAGCTATAGGCGAAGTTTTCGACGTCGCTGTAGACCTCCGAAAGAGCTCCCCAACATTTGGAAAATGGGTTGGCGCGGTCCTGACCGCCGAAAACCGCCATCAACTCTGGGTGCCCGCTGGTTTTGCGCATGGCTACTATGTCTTGAGTGGGTGGGCTGACTTCATTTATAAAACCACCGATTATTACGCCCCGGAATGGGAACGCGGACTGCTATGGAATGACCCGGTAATCGGTATCGAATGGCCATTGGTGGAAGGCAAACCGCCCACGCTTTCGGAAAAAGACGCAACCGCGCCAACATTAGCCGAGGCGGAAGTCTTTCCGTTTGGCTGGTCGGCAGATAAAACGATCAAGGAGTGAAAATGAAAAATTTGCTGGTCACCGGAGGGGCAGGCTTCATTGGCTCCAACTTCATTCACTACTTGTTGCAGCAGGGCCTGGATGTAAAAATTGTCAATCTCGACGCGCTGACTTATGCTGGCAGCCTGGAAAACCTCAAAGATCTCCCTTACCCCGAGAGGCACCTGTTTGTGCACGGAAGTATCACTGACCGTGCATTAGTAGACCAACTTTTCAGTGAGCATAAAATCGATACGGTCATCAATTTTGCCGCTGAATCGCACGTGGACCGTTCCATCCTTAACCCCGGAGTCTTCGTGGATACCAATGTAGTTGGCACCTACACCCTGCTCGAAGCTGCCCGGCGTGCCTGGATTGTGGATAAGATCGTTCCCCTTGAACAAACCCGTTTCCACCACGTCTCCACGGATGAAGTTTTTGGCACCCTGACGCGCGAAGAGCCCCCTTTTGAGGAAGATACTCCCTATGCACCGCGTTCGCCTTACGCCGCCGCAAAGGCCTCCAGCGACCACTTTGTGCGCGCTTATCATATTACCTTCGGCTTGCCCGTCAGCATCAGCAACTGCTCTAATAATTATGGTCCGCGTCAGTTCCCCGAGAAATTGATCCCGCTGATGATACTGAACGCGCTCAATGGCAGACCCCTGCCGGTTTATGGGGATGGCATGCAGATCCGCGATTGGCTCTATGTGGACGATCACTGTGAGGCGATCATGCGCATCGTGAAGGATGGACGCACAGGCGAAACCTATTGTGTGGGCGGCGATAATCAGCCACCCAATATCGAAATTGTTAAGACCATCTGCGATATTCTTGACGAATTGCAGCCAGATTCCGCCTATGCTCCGCACAATCAGTTGATCAATTACGTGGCTGACAGGCCAGGGCACGACCGCCGTTATGACATCAACATTGCCAAAATCGAGCACGAACTTGGCTGGAAGCCAAGCCACGACTTGCGCCAGGGCTTGGTGGACACGGTAAAATGGTATCTGGACAACTCCACATGGGTGGAAGCAATTACAAAACAGTCAGATTACGACAGTTGGCTCCAGAAGAACTATTCGGGCAGAAAGGCGTAAACATGAAAGGTATCATCCTCGCAGGTGGCAAAGGCACCAGGCTCTATCCACTCACCATGGCGATCAGCAAGCAACTGCTGCCGGTTTATGACAAACCCATGATCTACTATCCGCTCTCCATGTTGATGCTGGCCGGTATTCGGGACATTCTGGTCATCACCACCCCCGAAGACAGCGATCAGTATCGGCGTTTGTTGGGCGATGGCAGCAGGCTCGGCATGAATTTCCAATATGCCGTCCAGGCAATTCCGCGGGGGCTGGCAGATGCTTTTCTGGTTGGCAAAGAATTCATCGGCGACGATACGGTCTGCCTGATTTTGGGCGACAATATTTTCTTTGGGCATGGGCTGCCGCAGGTTTTGCGCAGTGCCGCCGAGCAGGAAAGCGGCGCGGTTGTGTTTGCCTACCCGGTCAAGGACCCTGAGCGTTATGGTGTGGTCGAATTTGATGAGAACGGCAAAGCCATCAGTCTGGAAGAAAAACCGCTTAAGCCGCGTTCTAATTACGCTGTACCGGGAATTTATTTCTACGATAAGCGCGTGGTTCGCTATGCTGAAGAGCTCGAACCCTCTCCGCGCGGTGAGATCGAAATTACCGATATTAACAAACGCTATCTGAGCGATGGCGAGCTCTCTGTGAAGGTGCTTGGGCGCGGTGTGGCATGGCTGGATGCCGGCACGCATGAAAGTTTGCTGCAGGCTTCGATGTTTGTTCAGGCAGTTGAAGACCGGCAGGGCATGATGATCTCCTGCGTGGAGGAGATTGCCTACCGCATGGGTTACATTGACGAACAAACTCTGCGAAAAGATGCTGAAGAATTGGCAAGCAATGGCTATGGTCAATACTTACTGCGATTTATGGATGGATTGCACAAATGAAAAAAATCTTACAGATTGGTACGAATGGCCAGGTAGGGTGGGAGTTGCTGCGTACTTGCGCGCCGCTTGGCGACGTTGTGGCTGTCGATTACCCGGATGTGGATCTTTCTGATAGCGACGGTTTGCGCGAGCTTGTGAGAAGCGTCAAACCCGACATTATCATCAATGCTGCCGCTTATACCAATGTAGATAAAGCCGAGATCGAACCGGAAAAGACCAGGGCGATCAACGCCACAGGGCCGGGAGTATTGGCGGAGGAAGCCAAGAAGATTGATGCGGTAATGGTGCATTACTCAACAGATTACGTCTTTGATGGCACCAAGGGAGGCCCGTATGTGGAGACAGACCAACCCAATCCTTTGAGCGTTTATGGGCAGACCAAATTGGAAGGTGAGCAGGCGATCGCCGCTTCCGGGTGTGCTTACCTGGTATTAAGATCAAGCTGGATTTATTCAAAACATGGTGGCTTTCTGGAAAAGGTGTTGGAGTGGGCGCGTGCGCAGGAAATTATCCGGATCGTGGACGATCAAATCAGCAGCCCAACTCCCGCGAGATTAATGGCTGAGATCACTGCCAGCCTTATTTCCAAGATCGAAGCTACTAATGAAAACTGGATGTTGGAGCGTAAGGGAATTTACCACTGCGCCTGTGGTAGTTGCTGCAGCCGTTATGACTGGGCGAAGGAGGTGTTGCGGCTTGACCCAAATTCCCTCGGAAAACATGTTCAAAAATTGCTGCCTGCATCTACAGCTGAATTCTCAACCCCGGCACAAAGACCTCTTAGATCTTGCCTGGATTCATCAAAGTTTGAGGCCATATTTGGGATGAAGATCCCACATTGGCTGAACGCCCTTGAACTGGCAATGGAAGGATAAAGTTAGGATTTAGAATTGAACTGTCGAAACTGGTTATCAACGATCTTAATTTCTCACTGTTGAGTTGTCAATGAAGATAGAATCCGCTGCTGTTTATACCTATGAACGAATCATCGCCAGCCTTGAAGCTTACAGGTTGTTCAATCCAATGTTGCGCGCGAATATGCAGATCAACAGAGGGATTATTGATGGGGAGTTTTTAACTGCTCCAATCAAAAACTCGGATGTCGTGGTATTTCAACGTGAATTTCCCGTCAATTTGTCGAGTTACCTTGCAGTGATGTCCCAGGCTGCGAACCTGGGCAAGCCGGTTGTGATGGATTTGGATGACGATCTTCTGGCACTTCCCATCCACCACCCTGACCGGGTGAAACTCAATTATGCCAAGGCTCAAATTCCGATTTTGACCGGCATGCTTCAAGCCACAGCACTGACTGTTACCACACCATACCTGGCTGACTTGCTAAGGAAATACAACACCAACATCTTCGTCCTGCCGAATTTTCTCGATGACTCGCTCTGGCAATTTAATGCGCCACAGGTTGAGCCAGTGGAAGATAAAATTCGCATTTTCTACATGGGTACGGTGACCCACGTGCCGGATCTGGAGATGCTCAAACCCGCTTTCCGTGCCTTGGCGATGAAGTATCCCGGTCGCCTGGAGTTTATGTTTTATGGAGCTAATCTGGAGTTTGCGGAAAACATCCCTGCCACCATCACCAATTGCCAGAGTGAAACGTTTGTCTATGCGGATTATGTTAAGGTCGCGCTTTCTCAGAAGGCAAACATCGCCATCGCCCCTGTGGAAGACATCCCCTATAACCACTGTAAAAGCTCGATCAAGTTCTTTGAATATTCTGCTATGGGGCTGCCGGGGGTTTATTCGAGAGTGACACCTTATGCCCTCGTCGTTGAAGATGGAATTAACGGGTTCATGGCTTCCACAATCAGTGAGTGGATTGACGCTCTCAGCCAATTGATTGAGAATCCACATCTGCGCGAGTCGGTGGCACTTGCAGCCCAGGAAACTGTTCGACGGGATTGGTTGCTGTCAGACCACGCTCACCTCTGGCCTGAAACTTATGCTGAGATCGCTGAGTTAAAAACTGCGAATCAAGCTCCACTAGCAGCATATTTACCGGTTTTTGAAGACATCAATATCCACCTCGATTCCTTCTTTAAAAAACAGGATCAAACGAATTGGAACACTAATCAGTCCTTGACAGCGAATTATGAAGAGTTAATCTGGCAACTTGAACAAACCAACCAGGCATTGGCGGCAAAGGTTGAAGAAAACCGGGACTTGAAAGCCCAGGTGGATAGCCTTGCCGTTCAATGGTTGGATCATACAAAGCAGATTCAAACCCTGCAATCCGAAAATCGTGTTATCAGAGAGGGTTTGGATGCAGCAAAACTTGAAACGGTAGATTATGCGCTCAGCAGAAGTTGGCGCCTGACCCGACCCATGCGCAAGTTCATTAAGTTCTTCAAGGGGAAATAATGGGTTTTTCGTTTAATGATCGACACTTAATCAAGAAAAGCGGACTGTTTGATCCCGTCTACTACTTATTTACCTACCCTGATGTACGGATTGCAGACATGGACCCGCTCAAGCACTTTATGAAAGTCGGATGGAAAGAAGGGCGCAACCCTTCCGACAAGTTCAATACCAAGTTTTACCTCAACACATATGCGGACGTCCGGCAGCAAGGTATCAATCCCTTGATCCACTATATCTGTTACGGCCGGAGCGAAGGGCGAGCGGCTAAATAAATCGGCGGCGGAGCCAGCTCAAAAACCGGGATCGTTGTTTCGTGACCGGGGCAATGACAGGCTCCTGCGATGTGGAATCACCGGTTTCCTCATAGAGAATAGGTTTGGCGGCGATTTTGTAGAAGGACGTTTGGGTGAGATTGTAATTGTCTCGTAAAACCCCGCGCATTCTCTCATCCTGCAGCAGGCGCAGGAACATTTGAGCCCCTCCGAGTTGAGGAGCAGAGCCACAGAATACCGGTTTGAAAAGCAAGAGCATGCGTTCAACAGTCAACTCGTCCGGATCAGTCGTGCCCTTATGTGTAAAATCCGCTCCGAAGGCGTCAAGAAACAATTTGTTGGGGATATCATCAAAAAAGCTGCAATAAATTTGCGAGAATTCGAAATTAGCCCGTCGAATCCCCTTTTCTGAAGGGGCACTTGAATTCGCGCCCGTGGTAAACCAGCGGTAATTGGTCAGTTTTTCCTGGAGAATGTGAATCGGGTAATGTTTGACGATCCTGATCCACAAGTCATAATCCTGTACCTGTACATAGCCCAGGTTGTAGAGGCCGACCTTCTCGATCACACTGCGGGGGAACATCGCGGTTGGATGGGAAACACCGCAGCCGTAGTAGTAGAAATACCGCAGCCATTCAGCCTGGGTTTTATTCCGGATGTCCCACCAGAGCACACGTTCTGTGTCCTTCTCCGTCAGGATCTTTCCATGTTCATCAACAAAATTGACTAATGTGAAACAGGCTCCGTAATCTGGATGATCGTGAAAGAAATCAACTTGCCTCTGCAGTTTTTCCGGTTCCCAGGTGTCGTCGCTGTCAATGCGCGCTATCAATTCCCCCGAAGAGTGGGTTATTCCGTAATTGAATCCATAGACCATGTGCTCATGAGTGTGAGAAAAGAAAGACTTAATCCTTGGATCGTTGAACGACTGGATGATCTCCCGTGACCTGTCTGTGGAGCAGTCATCAAAGATGACGAATTCCCAATTCTGATAAGTCTGGGCAAGCACGCTTTCAATGGTTTGCTTAATGAGAAGCTCGCCATTGAAATTGGACATAACAATGCTGACCAAGGGCTCGTTACCGCTCATCACTTAATCTTTCTCCAAGCACTCGAAGCCTTGTTCAAACCGCGAAGACCGGCGATTTTTAGGATCAGCTTTTTGGCTCTCTCTTTTAGAGCGCTTTCGGCTAACATTTGCTGGTTGAGCTGATCACCCTGGTTGATCAGGTTCAGGTAATATTCCCGACCCTCAAATCCAATTTTACCCGCGAAAGCGATATGGTAGTCCTTAGTGATCTTATGATAATTTGTGATTTCCAACTGACTGTAGCTCAAGGTCATCACCCAGGCTGAGTAGAAGCCAGCCTGCTGTGCCGCGAAGGGGTAAATGCGTTCGAGTGAGTGCATGATCGTGCCGTCGGTGACGCGCGTTGGTTCGACAGGAAAATCTTCATATGTGTAATTTTGATCAAACAGCAATTCCAGGGCTTTTGTTCTGAACCAGAAAATAGTGCCAAGTGGGGCAATGGGCGCGTTCGCATTTGACATGGGAACGGTAATTCCCATGTCCCGGGCATACTTTTCAGCCGCGTCGTAATTGATCAACCACTCATTCCCAGGCAAGCTTGCCCACGGACCAAAATTTGGGGTTGGAGGCGTGAGAAGACCAAGCCTTGGGTTGTCCTTGAATGTTTTCAGGATGTTGTGAACATATTCCCTTGAACCCAAAACGTTTGTAAAACAATGATAAGCAAAGGATTCGCCAATGATGAATGGTTTAAAATAGTCAGTTTTCTTGTCATGCGCGGAGCAAACCACGTCATAGTCCATAATGTAGGGTCTGAATCCCACCAACAGAGCGCTGACATCGCGACCACGGTTTTCGATCAACACGACTTTGACGTTGTAATCCGGCAAGCCAGAGAATGCGGATTCGATGGCTGCTTTCTTTTCCTCACTGTCTGTCGAAATAAAGATATCCATATCTTTCGGCGTGTTTTTTGCGTAGCCCAGACAATATTCAATTTGGTCGGGATAGTAGATGTGAAGAAAGAGAGCCGCTTTCAGATCTGGTTTTTCATCTGGAAGCTTGATTTGATCGGGCAGGATGTAGTTTAACTGAAGCCGCTCTTTGATATCTGACATGTGAGCTGTTCTGAGCAGCACATCCCATATCAGGTTCAGGTCATAGTCGGTTTTCTGTTCCAGGAATTGGTACAAATCCCGGGCGGCTTGACCGGGGCTAACCTCGATATATTCATTATAGATATTGTAAAAAACCTTGCGCTTAAAAACGGGGCATCCGCGGTTCTCCACCAATTCCCGTGGATAGAGCATCATGGGATATTCGTGATACTCTTTCAGGTCGTCCGTGTTGACGTAAACATCCGATTTGAATCCCATGCGGGTGAAGTCTTCGGTGAAAATCACTTCATGCAAGCCAATGGATTCCGCGTAGGTTTGAACCAGGGGCGCATTTTCCCAATAATGCTGTAGCGCTTTGGATTGGATAAAATCCGAGCGAAACACCATAAAGCTGGACTGGATGTGCATTGGCACATATCCATATTTGCAGGAGTTCCATGGGTCAAAAGGAAGACCGTAGTGACGGGTGAGACCCCAAAAATGGACATTTCGATCCGCCATTTCGTCGAATGCTTCTTTGAATGGATGTACTGGGCCCATCAGGGTGTAGTTGAGCAGGACGACCTCATCGTATCCCGCCAGTTCCTTCCAACCAACGGAAAGCAAGGCTTCTTTATACGCCCAAACATCCAGCCCCTTATTTTCACGTTCGAGGATAACGGGGTTAAATTCAGAAAGCTTTTCCTTGCTCTCTGCGGTCAAAGGTCCGTTACTGATAAAAATCAGCTTTTCAAGGTTCTTGACCAGGTCGCGTAAAAGATAAGGGATGTAATCGTCTACGATGCCGTCTTTATCGTAGAAAAAGTAAATCGCAATTCGTCGAATTGGCTTGGTTTTATCCAGTTTCATGGCTATTCTTGACCAGCAGCAGCAATGATCCTTTGAATTTTGGTGTTATCTCCATAGACGATTGGTGAATCGTAAGGTCTGTCTGGAAAAACGCCAAATTGTGGTCTGATGTTCAGATGTCTTGTTGAAATAAATTCTTCCACCTTCTCACGTAGGGTGGTGGCTTTACCGGTGCAGGTGTTGATAATTCCAGTCACTTCGGATTGGGTGATTGCCAGGGCGATTTGGTAGGCGAGTTGGTCAACTTCGATGAAGTCAAAAGCGTTTTTTCCGGTGGTCACCGGGAAGGTGGCATCCCCACGTTCTTCGGCTTCGAGGATCTTGGTAAAGATAGAATGGTTGCGTTTGTCGTCACCCAGAATGTAATAAGCTCGCAGCCACTGAAAAGTTACGTTGTTTTTCATTGCCATCAAAGCAGTTGCCTGACGCAAGGCGTTTTTGGCAATGCCATAGTAGCTGATGGGGTTGGTTGGGGTGTTTTCATCGATAATTCCTTCCCAATACCCGATTTCATGCATGGTGCCCTGTACCGCGATATGCTTTAAACCTGCTTCCAATAGGCTTGAAATGAAGCCAAAATGACCCGGTAAATCATCGATGTGGCTGTTGGCAAAGTGGTTGAAGCCATTGCGCCAGGCAAGGTGCAAGCAGGCGTCAATCCGGTCAATTCTTTTCGTGATTTCTCCAGGATTCTTGAAGAGGTTTACCTGGAGACGATCGGCCTGAGGATCAATTCCATCAATAACCAGATCGGCAGCCAAGACATTGTGCCCAAGATCAAGTAATTGTTCAACTACTTTTTGACCAATATACCCGTTCGCGCCTGTAACAAGGATCGTTTTTGCCACTTTTCACACCTTAACCTGTTCTTACCTTGTGAATTCTATCATAGGAACAATTCTTAAAAAGTGCACCATTTGCGCCCATCGCCCCCCGGACTCTATCGGAAAAAATCTGCCTTTTTTTTTGATTATAATCAAAGGAGGGCATTTC
>DJGU01000115.1:0-17843 GCA_002432795.1 Anaerolineaceae bacterium UBA5838 | reverse complement strand
ACGAACAGCTTAAATTATTTTAGTAAGGATAAAAAACAAAGTTGATACCCCGCAGCTTGCTGCGGGGAGGATTCATTGTGAAATCGTTATGGTTTTCTCTTCACAAATATTTCTTTTTATTTTTTTGCCCCTTTGCATCATAGGAGCTTATTTAATACGCCCTGATTTTCGAAAATACTTCCTGATTCTTGCTTCGCTCGCATTTTTTGCCTGGACAGGGAAAAGACCCTTAGCGATCTTTGTTGTATTTGCGATAGTAAACTATGGCATGGGCTTGTTGCAGGGCTGGCTTCGTGATGATAGGGGACCTGGTAAGAAGATTGCCAATTGGCTCGCCATACTTTCCAACGTGGTATTTCTGCTGGCGTTCAAGTATCTACCTTTTTTTACGGAAATCGTGACTGGCTCCACTGGAACTGAACTTCCAAAGATTGAACTTCCGGTACTGTTGGGGGTTTCTTTCTTCGTGTTCAGCGCCATTTCGTATCAGTACGATATCTATTACAACAAGATTGCTCCTCAGAAGAATATCGCTGATTTCCTGCTTTACCTCAGTTTCTTTCCGAAGCTTCTGCAGGGTCCTATCACGCGGGCTGGCGAGTTTTCGGGGCAACTCACAAACAACAAATTGAACCTTGATAACCTCTCAAGAGGTGTTTATCGCTTTACGGTTGGGTTGGCGAAGAAAGTGATCATAGCCGATCAACTTGGGGCGATGGTTGACCAGATCTTTGCCAATCCGGCAACTGCCAATGGGGTTTCTGTTGCCTGGCTGGGTGCATTTGGCTATGCCATGCAGATCTTTTTTGACTTCTCGGGTTACACCGATATGGCAATTGGCTTGGGGCAAATGTTGGGGTTTGATCTGCCCGAAAACTTCAACTTCCCTTACCTTGCCCTCAATATTTCCGATTTTTGGCGCCGCTGGCATATCACCCTGAGCAGTTGGTTCCGCGATTATGTTTTCTATCCGCTCGAGTTCAAGCGCAGAAAGCAAAAGGTCTTTCGCACAGAAACCAACACGCTGATTGTTTTCTTTTTGACGGGATTTTGGCATGGAGCCGGCTGGCATTTTATTGTTTGGGGTCTTTGGCACGGCCTTTTTGCCAGCTTTGAGGTGTTCTTGCGTGCCAGAAAAGTAAAAGCAAAAGCCCCGGCGATTGTCCGCTATCTTGTGACCATGCTGATTGTGCTGGTGGGGTGGGTTTTATTCCGGTCGCCGGGTCTCCAATATGGTGTTCAATATCTTGGGGTAATGTTCGGGCTGATAAAACCGCTTGATACAGGCTTGACCCTCACCTGGTATCTCAATGGAAAAATCGCATATATCCTGGTCTTATCAATCCTGGCTTGCATCCCTTGGAAGCAATTGCTGACCAAACCTTTCGACAAACTTTCAGGTTCAAAGCTCCATGATCCGGTTTTACTGGTTGCATACTTGATTCTGCTCGGTTTTTCAATCATGATGGTCATGTCTTCCTCGTACAGTTCATTCATTTATTTCAAGTTTTGATGGTGCGCGAATGAAATCCACATTATTCAAAGTGCTCACTGTCATCGTGTTTTTTGCGGTTTTACTTCTGCCAGTTTTAGAGTCAGATAAGATTGGCGGGGCACTTTCCCCTAACGAAAACCGCTACCTCGCAAAGTTTCCCCCATTATTCACTGAAAATTACAATTTTTCCCCAGAGTTCAAATCCGGGTTTGAACTATGGCTCAACGACAACCTTGGCGGTAGGCAGAAGCTCATCCAACTATCTAAAACAATAAACTATCGTTTCTTTGGCGAACTAGGTTTTTCTGGTTACAGGGTCATAAATGGACCCAACGGCTGGCTTTTTTACGCCCCCGACCCCGAGATTCCATACATTGTCAATTCCTTTGTTCCTGATGATGCTGTAAAAATGAACATTAAGAACAGTTTTGAAAGAATTGCCGAAGGGTTGAAGGGTTCAAATACAGCACTGGTAGTGGGCATGTGGCCTCCAAAATTTGATGTTTATCCGGAGGAATTACCTTCGAATCTGCGACTGGTCAACACTTATTCTGCAGCTGAAGCAATTGATGAAGAATTAAAAAATGCAAGCGGTTTTTCTTATGCCTCTCCGTTTGACGAATTAGTAGCGAACAAGTCAAACTTCCCAACATATTCCCGGGCTGTTGATGTCGGTCATTGGAATCAATACGGAGCTTTCATTGGCTACTCTGCCTTGATGGAAGCGGTTAAAGAACATTTTCCAGCTCTCCGAATTCTGACAGAAGAGGACTTCTCAGTGACTGAAGTTGAGAGAGAACTAAAAACTGACTGGGGTTTTGCTTCAAGAGAAACAGATCTTCACTATGAACCAAAATTTACCCGCTCAGCTATAGAAGATGCTGGTTTCTTTGACAGGATTAATTTTGTATCAAAGGATATATGGAAGAGCTACAGGTACTTCCAAAATCCAGATACCACCTTGCCAAAGGCGATTCTTGTGGGAGATTCTTATGTCTGGCAGTTTTTACTCCAAAATATGGCGGAAAGCTTTTCGGAATTAGTCTTTATTCATTATTTGGATTTAGATCAGCTGAATAGTTTGGCTGCTGTTGTTGAGCCTGATGTGATCATGCTGACGGGTCAGGGGTTTCCCGCAGTTTGGGCGTTGTCACAAGTATCTATTCAGAATCTTTCTGCTGAAATAATCTCGCACGATACGCCGGCAACAATTGAGCGAGGAGAATCGTATAATGTCAACATCCTGGTTAGAAATACTGGCGATCAATCTTGGTCGGAGGATGACCAGATCCGACTGTGTATTTTTCAGGACGGTAAAGATCATGGCTACCGCGTTCATTTACCAGAAGGCTTTACACTGGAACCCGGACAGGAGTATACCTTTGTGCTCTACAATTTGAGGGCGCCCGCTGGAGATACCACCTTCCTTGAATTCCAGATGCTGCAGGAAGGACACCAGTACTTCGGCGAGAAAGAGCGCGTTGATATTGTGGTAAAGTGAACACGCCGCAATTGAACATATAATTAATGGCAGGACCTTATGACAACACAAACTTTCCCTCACAATAACATCGGATACCTCTGTACTGACTGGCAAGTGGAGCGAGGGCTTGGCACAAAAACAGCGCTTAAGTTGATTGACAAAGATGAAAACTTAACGGAGTTTAGCTATGCGCAGCTCTCTGACTTGAGCAACCAGGCAGCCAACCTACTCTCGTCACTTGGATTTCAAAAGGGCGACCACATTATGCTGCTGCTTTCCAAAACAGTGGAGATGTATGTCTTTTTCCTGGGTGGGTTGAAACTGGGATTGATCAGCAGCATCCTGTTTAACAGTATCGGTGAGGACTCGATTGTGGAGCGAATAAATGACACCGACACCAAGGCAATCATTTCAACGTCCCGGATGAACTTCCGCCTCGTTAAGGTCTTACAAAAATTGGACACATCCTTTCGGGTGCTCTTAGTTGACGAGTCACAGTCCGATGGTCAGTTTATTGGCATCCGCGATCAATTCGAACAGTCTCCGGTTGAATTTGTTACTCCAGAAACCGACCCTGAACAATACTCCCACTTCCATTTCACTTCCGGATCCACTGGCAAACCCAAGGCGGTTCAGCACTGTCATGGATCAATAGTGGATCACCTGCGCAGTTTTGAGGCGGTCATGCAGGCAAATCCAGAAGAGCTCTTTTGGTGCACGGCAGACCCGGGTTGGGTAACCGGCACGACCTACGGTATCACAGCGCCATGGGCTTCGGGGCTGACCCAAGTTCAACTGGATGCGAATTACGATCCGGCACTTTGGATGCGCGTGATTGAGCGCCACAAAGTTCAAATCTTGTACACTGCCCCCACCGTCTTTCGCATGATGGCGCAGCAAGCAGACGCGTTCTACCAGCAATACGACCTAAGCTCACTAAAAAGGGTCTATACCGTTGGCGAACCCCTTGACCCCAACCTGGTCTTGTGGGGACGAAGAGTTTTCCATTGCGAGATCTACGACACCTGGTTCCAAACCGAAACTGGCAGCATTATGATTGCCAACCGTCCGGGTTTGGAAGTTAAGCCGGGCTCGATGGGCAAGCCGCTGCCATACATCGAAGCAGCAATCCTTGAAAGCCAGGACAATCCCCTGCCGGATAACACCCAGGGGCTGCTTTGCGTCCGTAAACCCTGGAACTCAATGTTCAGAGAATACGTTGGCAACCCCATGGTTTACAAAAACAAGTTCCTGGGGGATTTCTATAGCTCCGGTGATATTGCGTATCGGGATGAGGACGGTTACTACTGGTACATTGGCAGAAGTGATGATGTCATAAACACCGCGGGTCATTTGGTCAGTCCATTTGAGATTGAATCGGCTGTAATGGAAGTTCCTCACGTGTTGGATTGTGCGGTGGTGGGGCTGCCTGATGATCTTCTCTATGAAAAGGTAGTGGCATTTGTGGTCCACGATGAGCGATCTCTTTCGCTGCGAAAATTGGATATGGAAATTAAGCTCTACGTGGCAAAGAAAGTGGCTTCGCTGGCCTCGCCTAAAGAAGTAGTATTCACTGATAAAATTCCCAAAACAAAAAGTGGAAAAGTGATGCGTCGGGTGCTGAAGAAGCAATACCTGGGACAAGACGTGGGGGATCTCTCCACGATGGAGGAATAAATGGCAGAAAATGATGTGGTTGAGCGGATGAATAAGGTCTTTCGGGAAGTTTTTGACAACCCGGAGATTGAGATTTTCGATGAGATGACTGCAAGCGATGTGGTGGGTTGGGATTCTTTCTCGCATATCAACCTGATTACATCTCTCGAAATTGAATTCGAGATTGAATTCACTCAACAGGAAGCGTTTGGTTTTAAGACTGTGGGCGAATTGAAGTCGGCGATTGAAGCCAAAGTGAGCTACTAACAGGGTGCATCTAGTTTTCTGACAGCAAAGCCTGAGGAAATAATTACAGGGAAAGTGCCCGGACGTCATGGTAAAATAATAGCTAAAGGAAGGTAAACATGAATTTTTTGTCTATTAACGAATTTATTCAGGGCTCCACTCAGACTTATCTTGACCCCGGTTCGGGGAGTATGCTTATTCAGATCGTTTTAGCTGCCCTTCTTGGTGCGGGTGTTGCTATCCGAATTTTTTGGAGAAACATAAAAGCATTCTTTACTGGAAAAAAGGCAAGCGAGGGAGAGTCAAAGGATCCAACAGGGGTTGTGGATGATGATCCCACGTCCTTGCCATCGGATCCCACTTCCGCCAGAGAATAACACTGTTGGTTTTTTTACCAAATCCAATACAAGAGGAATGTTGTATGCCTGATAAAGTAAGCGGGTCGTTTAGAGATCCGAGCGGTTTCATGTTTAAGCACGATGGCAAGTTATATCGTCAGGTTAACCAAAAATATCAGGAAGAATATGACTTGTTGATGAATTCCGGTCTGTATGATCAGCTAAACAAGTCGAGAACCCTGGTAGCCCATAAGGAAGTTGAGCTTACCCTTGCGCCACGACCCGAAATTGCTTACAAAGTCATTCAACCCGAGAATATTGATTTTATTTCGTATCCTTACGAGTGGTGTTTTAACCAGCTGAAGGACGCAGCCATTCTAACCCTGGCAATTGCACGCCGAGCGCTTGAGTTTGGCATGAGCCTCAAGGATGCCAGTGCTTACAATATCCAGTTCCAACATGGAAGACCGATATTTATTGACACCTTGTCGTTCGAGAAATACGAAGAAGGCATGCCTTGGGTAGCCTATAAACAGTTTTGTCAACACTTCCTGGCACCATTGGCACTCATGGCAAAGAAAGATGTTCGCCTGGCACAGCAATTGCGCCTTTACATAGACGGGATCCCTCTTGACCTGGCGTCGAAATTGTTGCCCGCAAACACGAGGATGAATTTTGGTTTGACGACACATATCCACATTCACGCCAAGTCTCAGCAGCGCTATGCAGACAAAGAAGTCTCGGAAGAACAGGTAAAAGGTCGCGTCAGTAAAGCAGCGATCTATGGACTGCTTGACAGCTTGCTTTCGACCGTGCGAAGTTTGAAGGTGAAAACTGTTCAAACCGAGTGGACGGATTACTACCAGGATAACAACTATACCCAGGCATCGTTTGAAGCCAAATGCCAACTCGTACGGACATTTATTGAAAAAGTTCAGCCAAAAAAGGTTTGGGATCTGGGTGGAAACACTGGTGAATTCAGCCGGTTGGCCAGCGATCTGCAGATATCGACGGTATGTTTTGACATTGACCCGGGCGCGGTTCAGCAAAATTATGACAAAGTTAAGCAAAACAAAGAAAAGTTCATGCTGCCTCTTCGCATGGACCTGACCAATCCTTCCCCGAATCTCGGATGGCATAACGCTGAGCGCGAATCTATGCAGGCACGCGGACCAGTTGATCTGGTGATGGCTTTGGCGTTGATACACCACCTCGCAATATCGAATAACGTTCCTATGATTGATGTGGCTGATTACTTCGCGGACTTGGGCGAATATCTGATCATTGAATTTGTTCCAAAAAGCGATTCCCAGGTAAAGCGGTTATTAGCATCAAGGTCGGATATTTTCCCGGATTACTCCCCGGAAGGTTTTCGGAATGCTTTTTCGTTCCTTTATGACATTATTGCTGAAGAGAAAGTTCACGGTTCTGAAAGGACACTATTTTTACTAAAGAAAAAATGAAAGATTTGATGCAATTTAACAAAAAAGAGGATAACTCAGACGAAGAAACCAGGGGAAAGAAAAATATGAAGATCCTGACAAATTTGTTGGGATCCAACTTGGTAATAAATGTCTTAATCAGCTTTATGTTTGTGTTTATGGAGTGGCTGTTCATAACCACCAAACCTTCTTTCTTGAGTGCGTCTTCGTTAGTCGAAAAAATCAATGTTTTATTGGTCACATCGTTTCTTTTGGCAGCCTTATTGCTGCTCATTTCCATCCCTGCATTATTGATCTGTTCCATTTTTCCGAAGCAGATAAAACTGTTTGCCCACTTGTTAGGCATTATTCCAGCAGCCGTGCTAGCCTCACTTGCTTTGCTGCTAATAGATAATTTCACTTACACAGTTCTAAAATTTGGAATAGTTGATTCTCATGGAATTACAAGTGGTATTTACCTGTTGATTTGGATTGGGCTCTTTGTCCTGGCGAATCTTAGGCTGGCAAAGCATTTCATTATGCGTAATAGTAAGAAAACCGGCTTCAAGCAAACTGGTATTCTGGCAACAGTGCTTACAATTACTCCGATCATCTTGGTTATGTTGTTTATCCGTGTTCCTTCGGGCGCAAGCGGTAAGTTAAGTTTGCTGGATACAGAGAAAAGCTTGCCCAACATCGTGTTGTTTACTGCCGATGGCGTAAACGCAAAAAACATGAGTGTCTATGGATATGAGAGGGAAACAACCCCCTTCCTGGATTCGATCAAAGATAGTCTTATCATCAGCACCAACCACTTTAACAATGCTGCAAATACCAGCGGTTCTATCACATCAATCCTAACCGGGAAATATCCGTCTGAGACCCGGGTGCTGTTTCCTCCCGATTTACTAAAAGGAGGTGATAGTCTTGAACACGTGGTAGCTATACTGCGCGACCTGGGCTACTACTCCTCACAACTTACGATCAGCCATTACGTTGATGCTTCAAACCAAAACCTTCAGAACGGGTTCAATGAGTCAAATGGTGTTTCATTGGAATCAAATAGCATCACCAACTTTCTTAATACACGAGTTCCAGGTAATACTGTCTTGTTTGTGAAAGAAGTTGAGGGTCGTTTGTTCAGTCGATTGAAACACATCTTTTTCATTGAGACCATGCAGAACACTTTCGAACAAATCACGGAAACCCAAAAGGATTTTAAGGATTTGGATAAGGTGTACCAGGCGGTGGAGCTCATAAATCAAAATGCCCAGCCAGTATTCGTGCAGATCCATTGGATGGGAACGCATGGGGATAAGTTTTATCCGGAATCTACAAAGTATTCCGCACATATTGACCGTGACAATCAAGAATCCTGGAATGAAGATCTGTATGACGATGCGATCGTTGATGTCGACTCGGCCCTTCAGATTTTGTTTGATGGTTTGAATGCCTCTGGCGAGTTAGATTCCACCTTGATAATCATCAGCAGCGACCATGGTAAAAAATTAAGCACAGTTGATCGGTTGCCAATGATCATTCATCTGCCCGCTGGCATCAGTCGGGTCCTCACAATAAAAACCACCCAACACGTTGATATCGCACCAACAATTCTTGACATCCTCGGGCAACCTCAGCCCTCCTGGATGAATGCGGGAAGGTCAATATTTGCTGAAGACTATCCCGGTGGTTTGGTATTATCTGTGGGAACTGATCGGGCTGAGGATAAATCCGGAACGGGTCAATGGACATTAAGAGAGGATTATTTTAAACCGCCTTTCTACCAGTTTGACTATATGACAGTAATTGATTGTGATCGATACTATCGATTAAATCTTGAAAAATATGCCTGGTCCTATGGCGAAGTTTCGTCCTATGTCGGCGCATGCTCCGAGGACGATTATTTATCCAAAGCCGAGATTAGAATAATCATGGTAAACAAATTGATCGAGGATGGTTTTGAGTTTGACCAAAACCTAATTCCCGAGATACCATAAAAATCTTTTTGTTTAGGCTCGATTAGGTGTTGGGTGAATAGCAACTAAATGGATGACAGGCAACTTTGCTTGCTAATTATTAAAATATGGCAAGGTTTCAAACCCAACTACAAAAGTCTCACTTCGACTTGTGAGACCTGATAACAAGATAAACCGCTGCCAAAGCAGCTGCCGCGGCCAGGAGCAAGAGCCAGTTGTTTGACTTTTCTGCCGCACCCAATTCTGCCGAAGTTTCGCTGGTGGTTGATGTTGGCAAGAAAAGCCGGGTTGCGGTGGGGCTTAGGGTTGGACTAGGGGTGAGGGTTGGGAGTGAGGTCTCCGTCGGCGGCAGGGGCGTGGGCGTGTTGGTTGCCGGCGGGGTGACCTGCAGCAGCAACCGCTCTCCCGGATAAATCACGCTGGACGCATTACGATTATTCCATGTCATCAAATCGGTCGCGGAGATGCCATACAAACCTGCGATCCATACCAGGGTTTGTCCCTCAGTGACCGTATGGTAATACTTGCCATCCGCAGCCGGGGTGAGCTTCTGCAGTGGGCTAAGCGGCAAGGGCGTGGGGGTGGAGGTCTGATCCGGACCTTTTATCAGCAGCCTTTGCCCGACCTGAAGCGGTGTTTCCACGGTGATGCCGTTGAGCTCCACCAGCCTGTTCACCGAAACCCCATAAGCCCCGCCAATTCTTGACAGGTTCTGATATGCCTCCACGACGTGCACGATCCGCCCTTCGCTATCTGGTGTGGCGATGATCACATTTCCCAGTGGCGTTGGGGTAACAAGTGCGCGCGAGTTTGGTCCGGCAATCAGCAGCTCGTCTCCAGCTTGCAGCACGTAACTTTCGGGCAGGTTATTCCAGCGCAGGATGTCCTTGATAGTTACCCCATAAGCCACCGCAATCGACCAAAAGCTCTGCCCCGGCATGACGACATGCAGATAATTGCCATTTTCGTCAGGCTCCACCAATTCGACCGGGGTAATAATGCCGGGGACGATCGGGGTTTGCCCTGGGATGGGGGTCCATCCGCCGGGAGGGGCAGCTTCGCAAGACACGCCAGAGACGTAGGCGGCTTGCAAAATGAAATAAGTCATGCCGTTGCTGGCTCTTGCCGTGCCCGCTCCAACATGGCAGTAGTAAGGCTGGGTGGCGGGGCGCATGTGGTCGTAATCCGCCCACATCAGCATGATCTGATCGATCGTGGCGCTATCACCGGCAACCGCGAAGTTCTCCGTGGCGAAAACGGTCCCGCCCCCGCCATATCCTGCCGCTGCCAGGCGCCCTTTCACATCGCCAATGTGCCACGAGAGCAACCCATCCGCCATAATTTGGGCAGTGCCCTGCGCCACAGCGTTGATGATGGGATGTTCGATCAACGCCGGCAGCCCGTTGGACATGCGCAGCACGTTCATCGCCGCAATCAGCTCGTAAGCGCTCACGCTCCGCATGGTTGCTTGAGCGTCCTTTGCCTCAGTTGGAAAAATTGGCTTGGTTGCGCTTACCGTCAGGAGCAGCAGGCAGAGGGAGATGAGGGTGAATTTTCGCAGCTTTTGCATGTGTTTTATATACCATAAATTTGGGAAGGCAGTCTTGAGCGCCCAGTTAACGAAGAAGATGCAAGGCGGAGGGGATCATTGTGGGCGAGATTGAGGACGATGTGGACGATGTGAAAGTAAACGTTTGACCGTCCTCAATCCGCCGTGCGGATTGTTTGCGGGATTATGTACGGCGGATTGGAAGCACGGAGAGGCCACATACTATTTATGGTTGTAGTGCTTCCAAGCTCGCCCTACGAAAAACCTGGTTGACAAGGTGTTGTGAGACGCAAAATATGCAGCCTGCCTACACACGGAACGGGACACCCTATCCGCTTCGCTACCAGGGCATGGCTGCGTTCGCTGTGGACATTGCGGGCTGGAAATCGCATATTCTTTGAGCCCGATGACCCTGCCTGCGAAATCCTTTTGCTGTTGGGTCGACACAAAAAGGAGAGATCGCCATACCCTGCTTCGCGGGCACAGGCTGCTTCGCTCGCGATGACAGTTATATGGCGAGGCCGCGTTCCCTACGAAAAAAACCGATTGAAAACGCCCGTTCATCCTACGAAATCTATCGTACAATTGATAATCATGAAACTCGTCGTCCAGATCCCTGCCTACAACGAAGCCGGGCATTTGCCTGTGATGATTTCTGATATCCCGCGGCAATTCCCTGGGGTTGACGAAGTGATAATACTGGTGATAGATGACGGTTCCACGGACAACACTTCCCAGGTAGCGCTGGAAAGCGGCGCGGACTACGTCCTGAGGCACCGCCGCAATCGCGGTCTCTCGCGGGCTTTCATCAGCGGTGTGCAATTCGCGCTCGCGCTTGGGGCGGACATCATCGTCAACACCGACGCGGACAACCAGTACCCAGGCAGCGAAATCAGCAAGCTGATCGCCCCCATCCTTGCCGACCAGGCAGACATGGTCATTGGCGACCGTCAGACGCTGGCTAACGAACACTTTACCAAAAGCAAGCGAATGATGGAGCATCTTGGAAGTTCGATTATGCGCCGGGTCTCGAAAACTGATGTGCCGGACGCGGTCAGTGGTTTCAGGGCATTCTCGCGCTATGCCGCCCTGCGCCTGCAGGTTTACAACCCCTACTCCTACACCCTTGAAACGCTCGTGCAAGCTGGCAAAGGGCAAATGAAACTGGTAAACGTGCCCATTCGCACCAACCCTGCCCTGCGTGAGTCGCGCCTGCATAAAGGCATTTTCAACTTTATCTGGCGGCAGGGCGGCGCGATCATTCGTTCATACGTGCTCTACCAGCCCCTGCGCACTTTCGTCAGCACGGGGTCACTGTTCCTATTGGCAGGCTTGATCCTTTTGGGGCGCTTTCTGGTCGGCTATCTCTTCCTCGACCTTGGCTCGCGTTACATCCAGTCGGTTTCCATTGGCGGCACGCTGCTTTCAGCAGGTATCACATTGATCATGTTTGGTTTCCTGGGAGATTCCATGCGTGCTAATCGTCAGGTGGCAGAAGAAACAATGATCAACCAGCGGGATCAGGCGCGCCTTCCCGAGCCGGCGGACCTGCGCGAGTTTCAGGGTCATCCAGTTTACTCGTCATTCAACCCCCCTGCTTTTGAATCTATAGAGTAAAGCAATCTTAAATCTTTAAAATTTCCCCAGTCAGCCAAATCGCTGTGCTATACTCATATTCCACACGGTGTTTTGACGCGCCCGGGATAACAAAATGTCATTTGTGCATCTTCACGTTCACTCTGCTTACTCCGTGCTCGACGGCTTTGGCAGCCCGTCGGCATTAGTCAAACGCGCCAAAGAACTGGGCATGCCCGCCCTCGCCCTTACCGACCACGGTACCATGTTTGGCACGCTCGATTTTTTCCAGGCAGCTACCGCTGAAGGCATCAAACCGATCATCGGGCTCGAGACGTACCTTGCTCCGCGCAGCATGCACGATAAGGACGTCTCGCGCGATAAATATTCCTCTCACCTCGTTCTCCTGGCTGAGAACATGACTGGCTACCGTAATCTGCTTTCAATTGCGTCAGCTTCGCAGCTTGAGGGCTTCTATTACCACCCCCGCATCGACAAACCTTACCTTGCCGCTCATTCTGAGGGGCTGATTGCCTCCTCCGCCTGCCTGTCCGGAGAGCTTCCCCGTGCTCTGCTGGATAACGACCCGGAGCGTGCTGAACGCAGCCTTGCTTGGTATCTTGAAGTATTTGGCAAGGACCGGTTTTATCTTGAGCTGCAAGATCACGATATTTCCGAACTCTATCGCGTCAACCGCGGATTGATTGAGCTTTCGCAAAAAACAGGCGCCCACTTAGTGGCGACCAATGATGTGCACTATGTACGGCGTGATGAAGCCGAACTGCAGGATATCCTACTTTGCGTCCAGACCGGAAAATTGCTCAGCGATCGCAACCGCATGCGCATGAACAACGACACCTACTACCTGCGCAGCCCCGAAGAGATGCAAAATCTTTTCTCCCAGGTGCCCGAAGCCATCAACAACACCCTCGAAATTGCCGAAAGATGTAACGTGGATCTGACGCGCAAGGGCTATCATTTGCCCCAGTTTGAGGTGCCAGACGGCCAGACCGCCTCCAGCTTCCTGCGCGAGCTTTGCCAGGAGGGTCTAAGGCGCAACGTCCCGGATCAGGCGGACAGCGAGGAATTTCAAAAGCGCCTGGATTATGAGCTAAAAGTCATAAATCAGATGGGTTTTGCGGAGTACTTCCTGATAGTGTGGGATTTGTGCCGCTTCTCCCGCGAGAAAAAGATCTGGTACAACGTGCGCGGATCAGGCAACGGCTCACTGGTGGCGTTCGCGTTGGATATCACTTCCGTAGAGCCGCTCAGCCATGCCCTGCTGTTTGAGCGCTTCCTGAACCCGGATCGCGTCACCATGCCGGATATCGACCTCGATTACCAGGACGATCGCCGCGCTGAGGTGATGGAATACTGCAATCAAAAATATGGCGCCGATCGTGTGGCTCAGATCATCACCTTCGGCACCATGGCAGCCCGCGGCGCTGTGCGCGATGTGGGGCGGGTGATGGCTATCCCGCTGGCGGACGTGGACCGGGTCGCCAAGCTGGTTCCGGGTCCGGTGCAGGGCAAAAACGTGCCCATTAAGGAATCGCTCAAATCTTCCCCCGAATTGCGGGCAGTGTATGAATCCTCTGACCAGATGAAAACGCTGTTGGATACTGCTGGAAGGATGGAAGGAAGCCTGCGCAACGTGGGCACACACGCTGCTGGGGTGATCATCAGCGATCAACCGCTGACAGAATATCTCCCGCTGCACCGACCGACAAGCAGCGGCGTTGAGCTGCCCATCAAATCCGTGGCGCAGTATGACATGGACGGCATCAACTACCTCGGCTTGCTCAAAGTCGATTTCCTGGGCCTTGTAACGCTTACGATCATGTCCAAAGCCTGCGAGTATATAGCCCAGCGTCACGGCATTCAACTTACTCTCGGCAGCATCCCCATAGATGATCCTGAAGTTTATCAATTCATCAGCGAAGGTCACACAGTCGGTCTTTTCCAACTGGAAGGCAACGGCATGACCCGCTACCTGGTGCAGATGCAGCCCAAAACGATCCATCATGTGATTGCCATGGTTGCGCTTTTTAGACCGGGTCCGATGGAAAGCATCCCTGAATATATCGCCAACATGCACGGTGAGAAGCCGGTGGTCTATCAGCACGAAAAACTGGAACCTATCCTGCGCGAGACTTACGGGCATGCGGTTTACCAGGAACAGATCATGATCGCCGCCATGCAGCTGGCGGGTTACAGCCCGGGCGAATCGGATGACTTGCGCTCCGCCATCTCGAAAAAGAAGGTTAAAGAAGTCAAAAAACACCGCGAAAAGTTCCTTAAAGGCGCGGTCAAGAACGGCATTGAGCGAAAAACCGCCGAAGAAATCTTTGCCCACTGGGAAGCTTTCGCGCATTACGGCTTTAACAAAAGCCATGCCACCAACTATGGCATGATCGCGATCAAAACCGGATACCTCAAGGTTCACTATCCGGTTGAGTATATGACGGCATTGCTCTCCGCGTGGAAAAACGACAACGATAAATGCTCCACGTATGTTTCGGAATGCCACAACATGGGCATTGAAGTACTGCCGCCGGATGTGAATCACAGCGGCTATGATTTCACCATTGAGGAGCAAACCGAAGGCAAAGCCAGTATTCGTTTCGGGCTTGGCGCGGTTAAAAATGTGGGTCAGGGATCGGTGGAAACGATCATCCAGGCTCGTGGCCACCAGGCTTTTTCGGATCTGAACGACTTCATCAGGCGGGTTGACCTGCGCCAGGTGGGCAAACGTCCCCTGGAATGCCTGATCAAGGTGGGCGCCTTGGACTCCTTTGGTCCACGAAAAGCACTGCTTCGCTCAATTGACCAGATGGTTAACGTCTCTGTCAGCAATATGAAGGCAATTGAAATGGGTCAGCTCGACCTGTTTGGCGCCGGAACGATAGCTTTGCCCCATCTGATCCTGCCCAGCAATGTGCATGTGGATAGCAATGAGCAACTTGGTTGGGAGAAAGAACTACTTGGGCTCTATGTTTCCGACCATCCATTGAGTTCTTACATGAACCAGATCGCCGATAAGATCAGCCACAGCTCAAATCAACTGGCTGAGGTCGAGACTAACAGCAAGATTGCGATCGGCGGGTTGGTAAAACGCGTACAGCCTTTCCTGACGAAAAAGAATCAGAACATGGCTTTTGTCACCCTTGAGGATCAGTTTGGCGAAGTGGACCTGGTTATGTTCCCCTCGGTGTGGGAACGCGACAACCGCATGGTGGAACTGGGTAGTTTGCTCGTGGTGGAGGGCAAGCTGCAGCATCAGGAACGCGGAACTTCTGTTCTGGTTGATAATGTCAGGCGTATCGGAGTGGATGAAGCCGTCGGAGAGCTATTTAACCAAAATAGCGGTAAACAATACGAGCGTTTACTCGAAAACTACCTGCCCGATATCCGGCTCTTGTCGCGTTATCGCGTTGGTGAAGCTGGGGAACCGGATCTCGAAGAGGAGCTGGAACCACTTGAAGAGTTCGACGAGCCGGAAGATGAACCTTGGGGTGACAGCTTGGATTTGGACCAGGAACCACCAGCAGAAATATTTTTGGTTGAAGAACCCGAAACGCCTCAAGATGCCCCCCATCTTGAAGCTAAGATCACGCATCACATCCCCGAAACCACAGCGCAAACGGCGGCTCCAACGCCATCTTCAGCAAACCACACACCAGCGCTTAAGGAAGTGCGCGTGGTTGAAAGGCGGGTGTTAGTGGTGCAGATTGCCAAGGATGAAGCTCCGGAACGCATCACCCGTAAAATCCACCATCTGCACGGTTGGCTGGGGTCTCATCCGGGCGAAGACCAGTTTGCTTTTCAGTTTTTTGCTGAGGGAAGGTGGCGCGAGTATGTCTTCCCAAATGAAAGCGTGCAAATCAGCCAACATCTGCTGGACCAGCTGAAGGGATTTCTGGAGAAGGACAGTTTCTCCATTCGCAAAGAAAGGTTTGAAATCCAGGATGACTGAGCATTAATTTGTTTTCCAACCCGCAAAAATACTGCGCAGACTGGCGCTCTTGGGACCTGAAATGGCAAATCAAAGCAGATCAGACCCTCTGGAGCCAAAGATAGCCAGCGGCAGCGTCTTCTGCTTCAGCAACTGGGGTCACAAATCCTGACCAGAATTTTTGATTCAATATTGGCGAAAATTTATTTTCGCATTTTGGGAAGGGTAAAGTGAGACTGCAGGGCAGCATCATGGTAGTTCAAATGTTCTTTTGTAAATATTCTTGCTGAGGTTTTGCGTTACCTTCCTGCCCCAATAGCAAAAACAGAACACGGCTGGCTAAACAATAAAGAGCCATCCGCAAAGACAAACGCGCGGATTGGAATTGGCTATAATTGAAATTCAAAACAATCAAAGGTGTAACATGAGAGAAATTCGTTTAGCACTGGTAGGATTTGGAAACGTTGGGCAGGCTTTTGCCCGTTTGTTGATCGAAAAACAGCTGGAGCTGGAAACAGAATACGGCATCACGCCCGTGGTCACCGGCATCATGACCGGCCGGCATGCCTCGTGCATCAATCCGGCAGGCATTAACCTGGAGCAGGCTTTGTCGAATATTAGCCAGGGGCGTCCCCTCACCGAGCTTGACACCTTCAGCTTTTCTGGGGATACCTTGGAGTTCATCCAATCCTGCCCGGCAGACGTGATGTTTGAAACCACACCCGTCAACCCCATCAGCGGGCAACCGGCGCTAAGCCATCTTCGCCATGCCCTCGAGCACGGCATGCATGTTATCACCGCCAACAAGGGCCCCGTGGTTTATGGCTACCGCGAGCTCAAAGAACTTGCTGCCAGGCAGAGGCTTGGTTTTCGCTTCGAGTCAGCTGTGATGGACGGTGCGCCGATCTTTTCGCTCTTCCGCCACCCACTGCGAGGCGCCCGTCTGCTGGGTTTCAGCGGCATCCTCAATTCCTGCACTAATCTCTTGCTCGAACGCATGGGGCAGGGCGAGAGCCTCGAAGAAGCCATCGCCTATGGGGCCTCCATCGGCATCACCGAGACCGACCCCAGCAACGATGTGGACGGCTGGGACGCGTCAATCAAAGTGGCAGCCCTGGCTACCGTGCTGATGGATCATCCCCTCACGCCCGTGGAAGTCGACCGGGAAGGTATCCGCGGCATTACCAGGGAAATGATTGCCGAGGCAGAAGCGGCTGGCGAACGCTGGAAGCTGGTCTGCAAGGCTTACTGGCAGGATGGGGACTTCGTTGCCCGGGTACGACCCGAGCGGGTTGGGCCAGAATCGCCCTTGTACAGCGTGGGCGGCACATCATCTTTTGTGAACTTTGAACTCGACGTGCTGCCCGGACTGGGAGTGCTCGAATCAAACCCCAGCCCAAAGACCACTGCCTACGGCATGCTTGCAGATCTGATCGATCTGGAGGGTGAACAGGCATGATCCGCGTTTTTCTCGGCGTAGGCACCAATCTGGGTGACCGTCAGCGCAACCTTGAGGAGGCGCGTGCGGTTTTGGGTCAAAGATTGGAGATCCTCAGAGAGTCCTCCGTCTACCAGACCGCCCCCTGGGGATATCTGGACCAGCCTGCCTTCCTCAACCAGGTGATTGAAGCTCATACTACTTTGAGCTCGTTGAACCTGTTGGATTTTCTCAAACACACAGAAAATGAATTGGGACGGCAGGCAAACTTCCGCTACGGTCCGAGATTGATCGACCTGGACATCCTATTTTATGGCAACAGGATCATCCAGACTTCCAGCCTGCAGGTGCCGCATCCGCGTTTGACGGAGCGTGCTTTTGTATTGGTGCCAATGGCAGAGATCGCGCCGGACTTTGTGCATCCGCAAAAAAAACAGACCATCGCTCAATTGCTTGCAGCTCTACCAGACTTGGGAGGGGTGCAGAAGTGCGGATAGGCTTGGCGTTTGCGGCTCTGCTCTTGCCGGGGTTGGCGTGGTGGCTGTGGTTTGGCGACCGCCGCAAGGACGGCGCGCAGGCCCTGGCTGAGATCTTCGCGATCAGCGCCAGTTTTATTGCGCTTGGAGCGCTTGGTTTTTATACCGTCCGTCTCAAGTTCACTCCCCTTTTGCTCGGGATCCTGTTGGGTCTGTGCTTTGGGGTCGCCTTCGC
>DJGU01000126.1:2260-9434 GCA_002432795.1 Anaerolineaceae bacterium UBA5838 | reverse complement strand
TTTCTTCATATTGAGAATTGCTGCACCTAATGCAGGTCGAATCCGGTTTCGCTGAAATCGGCTATAATTAGGCGGCAATCTCAATCGTGAACGGAGGTCCAATATGGCAACAAAAGATAAAGCTGGAAAAGAAGAACGCAAGAAACCCAAACTGTCCATTAAAGAAAAGCGCAAAGCGAAAGAAGATAAGAAGAAAACCTCGTCTGTCGTCAACACCGGTGCTTGATCCAATCCAAATTAGCCAGAAGCCAGCCCTGTTTCGGACTGGCTTTTTTATTCAACGATGACAAATGTGGATCTGTTGAGAGAATCCAAAAATGCCGAAATGACTTTCCCAAAAATGCCTGTCCCAAAAATGCCTTGACATTCCCGGTTCAACCCGTTAGAATATTGAATCTTGAAATCTGGATGGATTACGGGCCTGTAGCGCAGTTGGGAGCGCGCTTCAATCGCACTGAAGAGGTCGAGGGTTCGAATCCCTCCAGGTCCACAATTATTAACACAAGGGCCCATAGCGCACGAAGTCCCCTTCACGGGGGAGTTGGGAGCGCCATGGGATACAATTGAGAAAGAGTAAGCAGGGGCCCATAGCGCAGTTGGGAGCGCGTCTCAATGGCATTGAGAAGGTCGAGAGTTCGAATCTCTCTGGGTCCACTAAGAACAGCCGCAAGGCTGTTTTTCTTTACGGACTATTGAGAAGGTCGGTTCTGGCTGGCGCCAGAAGGCTGCGCATTTTGAATTACTGATACCGACAGATCTTCACACTCCGCCTCGCAGGCACAGGCTGCTTCGCTCGCGAGGACAGGTTACCCAAATGTGGGTGGGATGGCGTAAAAAGAAGCGACTATGCGGTGGGTTGGCTATAGCGGGGATTAAGTCGGTACAGGCTCTGTGACGCCAACCCACCCTACAATTCAGGAAGGTGCCAGTTTCTGATGTTGTACGCCGCTTGGATTGCACACGGAAAACCTTGCGCCTCAAATCGTCATCGCGAGGAGCGAAGCGACGTGGCGATCTCAGCATCGTGACCCCCACTGTACAGCCGGAACTTGACTACACAGGATGTTGTTGAGCCGTCCTACCTTTGTCATCCTGAACGCAGTGAAGGATCTTGCCCATTTGCAATTAAGAATCTTCGCTGCTGCATAAAATGATAGAGAATTCTTAGTTCGCTTTGTCGGAGTGAGCCCGCAATAGTCTTATAAGAAATAAACATCATTTGGCGGTCTCATTCCGACCTACTTCGCTGGTACTTCGTCCGGCCTACAAGTGGTGTGTCTGTCATCCTGAACGCAGTGAAGGATCTTATCGGTAACAACTAGATTCTTCGCAAAAGCCTGTGGGTGGGTCGGTCTGCTGTGCTCTTTTTTCTTGCCTCATTATAAAAGGGTGGGTTGGCGTCTTCCAGCGTATGTAAACGCCCTGCCTTTTATAGCCAACCCACCAAAAAACTCGCGATGACGGAAGAAAAGCAAAATGCTGTGACTCCAAGGCAGGATCAAAAGATCCAAAGAGAACCACGTCCGGCCTACTGAATGTCCGGCCTACTGACGGCCTACTGAAAAATTCTTCCAACTAAGATAAAATCTACTCGCCGATAATTAACGGAGTCCTTATGACAAACCATGACACATTTCAGAAAATGAAAAATGACCTGATCTCCCAAAACGAAAACAGCTACGGCAAAGAGGCGCGCGAGCGTTTTGGTGACCAAGCTATGGACGACTCCAATCGCAAACTTGCCGGCTTGAGTGAAGAGCAATGGCAGCATCAACAGTTTCTGGCAGAGCAAATTCTGGCTGAATTGAAGACCTTAATGCCTAAAAATGACCCCGCCGGCCCAGGTGCCCAGGCGCTTTGTGACCTCCACAGGCAGTGGCTGCAAATCTTCTGGGCTGATGGCGCCTACTCCCATCAGGCACATCTCGCGCTGGCTGAAGGCTACCTTGCCGACCAGCGATTCACGGCTTATTACGACCAGGCAGCCCCTGGCGCAACCCAATATCTGAGAGACGCTCTGAGTATTTATTGCGGGTAACCCGCGCCTACAGCGCCAGGCTTCGGTTTACTCTGCCACCGGCAGAGAGTGTTTTATGTGTCTCAGCCGCCCTCAGGCAAATTTTCCATCTGAACAAATTCAACATGCTCAGGGATGGCAACGCCAGCGATGTTCAACTTATCTTTGGCTTCGGGTATATCGAAAACATAAACCTCCAACCGGGCTGGTTCCATTTTGATCCCAGTCGTATAGGTCAAACCCGCCTTATCCATTTCTGCTTTTAGGGCTTCGCGCGTTGCCCTTATAGTCTGGCGGGAGATAGCTTCTTCCCTTACTTCAATCACCTCGAACAGAGCCGGGTCTTCCACAAAGGGTGCCAGATCAGCCTTACTCGCTCCAGTCAGGTAAACAACCACTTTCAAGCTCGGATAACTTTCGGTATTGATGCCGACATAATGTTCCGAAAAGTTCTCGTCCAGTTCTCTTTCCAGCTCGAAAGCTTCAATTTGCAGCAAATTCATTTGCGCTTGCGCGGTAGCCGCGGCAACTCTGGTCGCCTGGTTTACCTCCTCTGCTGGCTGGGTACTGGATGAGGGCAGGCAGCTTGAAAAAGTAAGTGCGAACAGGATCAATAGAGCAAAGATTGTTAGTTGTTTTCTCTTGAGCATTTTGTCTCCAGAATATTTAAAACGGTATCGTTATCTAAAAATATGTCAACAATTATGCCTGATATCCAAACCCTTATTGCACAAAGGTTCCACAACTTTATTCAATAATCGTCAGACCAGCCCGATTTTTACCCGGTATATGGAAATTAGCGGAATAGAGGATCCAGCCAGGCCGACTTATGTACGATTCTCCAGAGGTGGGTCATTGTGGTGTTGGTTATTGACGATCTCTTCCAGGCTCAGATTCTGATTTCAAGCAAATTAGCTGCAGCCCTTTGCGGGCACAATTTCGACCTGTTATGCAAGCGCGCACGGGTTGGCGCGCGCTGGTTTATTTATGTGAAAAATACCGCTATGCGGCAACGATCAGTTCCACCAAGGCGTCGAGCGCTTCGGCGTCAGCCGGGGTCATAGCAGACCTAATGGAAATCTCGCTCTCCAATACGCGCATATCTTTCATTTCCGCCAGCAGTTCGCGCATTTTCTTGCCGCTCTGCGGTGCCCAGGAACCATTCTCAATCACAGCCACGGCCCGATTTTGCATGTTATGCCCCTTCAGTTCCAGCAGGAGCGTTTCCATTGGGGGGTAGATTTCCATGTTGTAGGTGGAGGAGGCAAACACCAGCCGGTCAAACCTGAAGCACTCGCTCAGGATGTACGAAGGATGCCAGGAGGAGACATCATAGACCACGATGTTCTTTTCGCCCCGATCCGCCAGCCTGGATGCCAGCAATTCTGCCGCTTTTTCGGTGTTGCCGTAGATGGAGCCGTAAGCAATCACGATTCCCTTTTCTTCGGGAGTGTAGGACGCCCATTTGCTGTATTTTTCAATGTAATAATGCAGGTCCTGCCGCAAGATGGGACCATGCAGCGGAAGAATCATCTCGACCTCGAGTTTTGCGATTTTTTCAAGCAGCGCGAGCACCTGGCGCCCGTATTTACCAACAATGTTGGTGTAATAGCGCCTTAACTCAGGCAACAGGTCAAAATCTACGTTGTATTCATCTGTATACAGGTTGCCGTTGATCGCCCCAAAGGCGCCGAAAGCATCCGCCGTAAACAGCCGCTTGCTGGTCTCATCGTAAGTGACCATCACTTCAGGCCAATGCACCATCGGCGCCATCAGGAAACGTAGCGTGTGCGCGCCCGTCGCAAGCGTGTCGCCTTCTTTCACAACCATCGCGCGCTCTGCCAGGTCCAGCCCAAAGAATTGCTGGATCATCCCGAAGGTTTTCTGGCTGCCGACTACCTTGACCCGCGGGTAAAGTTCAAGGATGCGCGGGATCAAAGCGCAGTGATCCGGCTCCATGTGGTGGATGATCATGTAATCCAATTCGCGTCCGTTCAGCGCCACGTGGAGGTTCTCCAAAAAGAGTTCTCCAACCGCCTTGTCAACGGTATCAAGCAGGGCTGTTTTCTCGTCCAGGAGCACATATGAGTTGTAGGACATTCCGTTTGGAACGGGATGCTGGTTTTCAAATCGTGTAATGCGGCGGTCATTCGCGCCGATGTAGAGGAGGTCGTCTGTGATTTTTCGGATGTTGTGCATGCTATTTTCCTTTTTGCTGTAAGCGATTATCGGCCCTGTTTTGGGATGATTTGAGAATGCTTTATTGCTCGTCCAACAGTGCCATGCCTGTGGGTAGTATACTTCAGAAGGGCTCTCGGATTCAAAGTATCCGAAAGTATAGCGAAAGGATCTGTGAATTTTTCCTCGTCGGTGAAGGCTGTCGGTGAAGGCCCTGGTGAAGATTAAATGCTGTTATACTCTTTTTGCGGGGTTCCCATGCGGCATCCACTCATAAAAATTGTTCTCCTGATCCTGGCTCTTATTCTCTTTGCATGCCAACCAACCTTGGTTTTTGAGCAAGTTGTGGTGACTTCAACATCCGTTGCCACTCTCACAAACCTTCCAACCCCAGCCAAACCCACCCCCACCTCAACCCCTACACCCCTGCCAACTCCAACCCAAACGCCAACGCCAGTCACGATGGATGCAATTGTCTGGGCGTCCGACCCAGTCATCCCCATTTTGAATTACCACCGTTTCACTCCCAATCTCTGGGATGAGACCTCGGGTATGGTGCGCTACCTTGGCGATCTGAAGAACGACCTGCAGGCATATTACGACTCCGGTTATTCCCTGATTTCATTGGATGACTTGCTCGATGGGAACATTCGCGTGCCCCCAGGTCGGCGCCCTTTGACCCTGACCATCGACGATGCTTATTTCGCCAACCAGTTAGCCCTAAACGATCAGGGAGAGGTTTCTGAACTTTCTGCGGTAGGTGCAATTTACCAATTTTCGCAGGAGCATCCGGACTTCGGTTTCGAAATCGCCATGTTTGCCAACTTTGGAGATAAGTACTACGGCAATCTATTCACTGGCACCTGGTGGTATGTGGCTAACGGATGGCAAGAAAATCTTGCCCAAACGATTGCCTGGGGTATTGAGCATAATGTCTATCCCTACAACCACACCTGGCGTCACCCTCACCTTGATCAGCTTGCTGATAATCTAATCCAGCCTCAATTAGCTTTAAACGATGAAAAACTCCGCGAATATCTCGCCCTGGCGGGACATCCTGAGTATGCTTATTTGCTTTCCAATTACATAGCTTTGCCGTATGGAAGATTCCCCGCTACAGATAAAGGCAACGAACTACTGACTTCCTACCTGGACCCTGAAGGCGACCCTGTCCGCGCAGTTTTCGAAGCAGGTTATGAATACTCCCCGGCGTTTGCCTCACCTTCTTTCACCGATCAGTTTGATCCAATGCACCTCCCTCGCATGGCTGCCATCCCCTCAATCATCAAGCTCATCACCGAAACCGCATCCACCTTCCCTGCCGCAGAGAGCTGCACCCTGATCTTGTCGATGGGTTCCCCGGATGTTAAATCAATCATGGACGCCATCCAGCAGAGCATTTCAAGCGGACTGTGTCCTTCTGGGGTTTACATTCTGGATGAAGGTGTCTTTATTGCGCGGTATGGCAGCGTTGTTCCATACTCCCCAGACTACTAAATCTACTTATCCAGGTTAGGCACGGAAAACAGTCCGTACAGTGGGGGACCAGTCCGTAAAGTGGGGGTTCACTCCCACCGCGTATTAATTATCCATTCAGTTATTGCGGATGGACTGAAGCCCATCCGTGCAAAAGAGACTTTGATGCTGGGTATAAAGAAAAAGTGACTTGTGCCAGCAAAAATCTCTCATTCTCACAGGTTTGCCAAGACCCAAACCCCTATTCTGTACAGGCTCCCGTTCTGGTCACTCGAATGGGCACGCATACCGTGCCTCTACCAAATATCTTCTCTTTGTGAAGGAGTAACCTGCGGTGGGCACCCTGGCGGAAATGGGAGCTAACTTGTACGATGGGGGTTTACTCGCACTGTTCAATTTTTCCTAAAATTTATGATATACTCCCAGAGCAAACACGATGGCAGAACATAGGTCATTCGCCAGAGAGCAGCCGCCTGGCTGAAAGGCTGCATGCGCCCGCGGAGCGCCTCAGATCCCACTCAACTGCCCCTCCTCCCGGAGCGTGGCTGCGGTGATGCCCTTTAGCCGCAGACGGTCAGACCCGTTATCGCCTCCATGAGCTGCTCATCTTCGTGATGGGAAGCAGGGTGGTACCGCGAAAGCAATTTCGTCCCTGCAGGCAGGGATTTTTTATTTAATAATGCAGTTTAACAACCAAATACCCACCCCCTTTAACCCCCTCCCAGGAGNNNTCAGGAGCGAGTCAAGGACCGAAAATACGCCCTCGCCGATCCTCAGCGAAAGATCTGACAAGACGAGATCGTTCCACCCACTTGCCCCTCTCAGGAGCGAGTCAAGGACCGAACAAACGTCCTCGCTGTACCTCAGCAAAGGATCTGAGAAGACGAGATGTTTCCACCCCCCTACCCCCCTCCCTGGAGGGGGAAGGACCAAAAAGACTCTCTCGCCTTTCTCCAGCAAAGGTTATGACAAGGCGAGGATGTTCAAACCCCCTCCAGCCCCTTCTTTTGGGGCGAAGGGAGGGGGATAAAGGGGGTGGGTGTTTGAACAGTAAATAAAACAGGAGCAAAACATGATGGACCCAACCGCAATACCAACTTACCGACCCGAAGACATCGAGCCCAAATGGCAGGCACGCTGGGAGGCAGATAAACTCTACCAGCCTGAGCGCGACCCAGATAAAAACAAGTTTTACGCCCTCACCATGCTGCCTTATCCATCTGGTGACCTTCACATCGGTCATTGGTATGCCATGACGCCTTCCGATGCCCGGGCCCGCTTCAAGCGCATGCAGGGATATAGTGTCTTCTTCCCAATCGGCTTTGACGCCTTTGGTCTGCCGGCTGAAAATGCCGCCATCAAGCACAACATCCACCCCAAAGAGTGGACCTATGCCAATATTGAACGCATGCGCGGGCAGCTCCGCTCCATGGGCAATTCCTTCGACTGGCGCTCTGAGATCATTTCTTCTGATCCGAAATATTACCGCTGGACGCAGTGGTT
>DJGU01000126.1:0-2226 GCA_002432795.1 Anaerolineaceae bacterium UBA5838 | reverse complement strand
GTCCACGGTGAAGACCGCCACTGCGAACGCTGCGGCACACCAGTGATCCGAAAAGATCTGAAACAGTGGTTCTTCAAGACCTCCGATTATGCTGAGGAGCTGCTCAACTATGAAGGGCTCGACTGGCCGGAATTTATCAAGACCCTGCAGCAAAATTGGATCGGCAAGTCACAAGGCGCTTCTATCACCTTCAAAACTGAGGATGGCGACCCAATCGAGGTCTTCACCACCCGTCCCGACACGCTTTGGGGCGCGACTTTCATGGTGCTGTCCCCCGAACACCCCTTGGTTGAGAACGTCACAACATCTGCCCAATTGGACGAGGTGCGTGCCTACCAGGATCAAGCCAAGCGCCAATCCGACATCCAGCGGGAATCTGTCACACGAGAAAAAACTGGCGTTTTCACGGGCGGCTATGCCGTCAACCCTGCCTCCAGTGAGCACATTCCGATCTGGATTGCCGATTATGTTCTGATGGGCTACGGCACCGGGGCTGTGATGGCAGTGCCTGCCCATGATCAGCGCGATTTTGATTTTGCGCGTCAGTTTAACCTACCTATCAAGGTCGTGATCCACCCCAATGGGGATAAGCTGATCGACCCCGATGAAATGACCGCCGCGGTAGAAGCCCACGGCTCGATGGTCAATTCTGGTCCACTCACCGGCACCCCCGAATCAGAATCCATGGCTGCGGCTATTCGCTTTGCCGAGGAAAATAACTTCGGTTATGGCACCACCAGTTACCGCCTGCACGACTGGCTGATCAGCCGTCAGCGCTACTGGGGCGCGCCGATCCCCATGATCTATTGCCCCACTTGCGGCACGGTGCCTGTACCAGAGGATCAGCTGCCCGTCCTGCTGCCAGATGATGTGGAATGGCTGCCTACCGGCGAAAGCCCGCTCAAGTTGCACCCCACCTGGCGCTTTACCACCTGCCCGGTCTGCGGCGGTGCCGCGGAGCGCGAAACTGACACCATGGACACCTTCATGTGCTCCAGCTGGTATCACCTGCGCTACCTCAGCCCCGATTTCAGCGAGGGTCCCTTTGACCCTGCTCAGTATAACTACTGGATGCCAGTGGACACCTACACCGGCGGCTCCGAGCATGCCACCATGCACCTGATCTACACCCGTTTCTTCCACAAAGCCGCCCGCGACTGCGGCATCACCAGGGGCGATGAGCCCATGCTGCAACTGCGCAACCAGGGGATGGTGTTGGGCGAAGACGGCGAAAAGATGAGCAAGAGTCGTGGAAACGTGATCAACCCGGATGATTTGGTTGCCCGTTATGGCGCCGATACCGTGCGGGCGTACATCATTTTCTTCTGCCGCTGGGAACTGGGCGGACCCTGGTCCAGCACCGGTATTGAAGGCAACAGCCGCTGGCTGCGGCGGGTGTGGTATATGCTGCTGGAACCCGCTGAAGGTATTGCCGAACCTGAAGTCTTGCGTGCTCTGCGCCGAAAGACCCACCAAACACTGAAGCGGGTCACCTATGACTTTGAGAATTTCGAATTCAACACCATCGTCTCCAGCCTGATGGAACTGCTAAACGAGATGGGTCGCGCCAAGAATGCCGGTGCGTTTGATACGGAAGAATGGAATGAAGCCGCGGATATCTACCTGCGCATGCTGGCGCCGGTTTGCCCGCACATTGCGGAAGAACTGTGGCAGCGCCTGGGCAAGCCCTATTCCGTCCACACTCAATCCTGGCCGCAGGTGGACGAGGAAGCTGCCAAAGACGAGATGATCACGCTGATCGTGCAGGTTAATGGCAAACTGCGGGACCGCATCGTGGTGGAACCAGGTATCGGCGATGAAGAAGCAAAAAAACTCGCCCTGGCGAGCGACGCCGTCCAGCAAACTCTGGAAGGTCGCCCCATCCGCAAGGTGATCGTGGTACCGGGCAGGTTGGTCAATATTGTCGTGTAACAAATCCTTATCTCAAACGCCGACACGCCGGTTCTATGCGGAACCGGCGTGTCTTCTTATCCTTCCAGATTATAATCAAGCAGCCTGACCGCGCTCATCAAGCGATATTTGTCCAAGCTCTTAAACGAGATTTGAAATTGCAGGATAAAATAAGTTAGCTCAAATATGCATCTGGAGCGCACTGAAAACTTTATTCTCCCAGTATTGGGATTGGCATCTTTCGCATCGGAGTAAATCAAGGCAAAAACAAGACAGCGCGCCAACTGTCTCTCTGGTTCGACCACAGGAGGTTAC
>DJGU01000127.1 GCA_002432795.1 Anaerolineaceae bacterium UBA5838 | reverse complement strand
AAGACTTTATCTATCAGAAGGTGAATTATGACCAAACAAAACAAACTACGCACGCTTTTCTTTCTCTTGTCAATCATTGTGGTTGGCACTGCCTGTTCCTTATCGCGGGTGGTTACTTCCGACCCGCAACAGCCGACGGCAATGCCTTTGGCGGAAACCACAGCCGTGCCAACAACCTTACCCCCTCAGGAATCCGGGACCATTCTGGTGCCTGAATTCGTAGCCCTGGAGGGCAGCCTTGAAGCCCTGTATGAAATGTACAGCCCTGGGGTTGTTTCTCTGCAGTATGCAACCGTTAGTGGTTCAGGGCAAGGAACAGGTTTTGTGATTGATAAGGAGGGGCACATCGTCACCAATTATCACGTTGCCAGTGATATCGATCAGCTTGAAGTGCACTTTTCATCCGGCCTGAAAGTCTATGGTGAGGTGATCGGGTCAGATATGGACTCTGATCTGGCTGTCATCAAGGTGGATGTGGATCCGGACGAACTGGTTCCGCTGCCCCTGGGAGACTCTGATCAGATCAAGGTCGGGCAGACGGTGGTGGCGATCGGCAATCCTTATGGCTTGAGCGGCACAATGACGATGGGCGTTGTTTCCGCGAGGGGAAGGGTCTTGGATTCGATGCGCCAGACCTCGGCGGGGACATATTACTCTTCGGGCGATACGATCCAGACCGACGCCTTGATCAACCCAGGGAATTCCGGCGGACCACTGCTTAACCTCAATGGGGAAGTGATTGGAGTGAACCGGGCGATCCAAACAGCGGGTTTGAGCATCACCGGGGATGCCATCAACACCGGAATTGGCTTTGCTATTTCTTCAAATGTGGTGCGCAAGGTAGTACCATCATTGATCGAAAAGGGCAGTTACGAGTATCCATACCTCGGTCTCACCAGTTATTCGAGTATGTCGCTGGCAATGATAGAGGTGTTGGAACTGCCTCAATCCACAGGCGCGTATGTGCTGTCAGTTGTAAAAGGCGGTCCGGCTGATCAGGCTGGGATCCGGGGCGGCACGTCCCCAAGTTCGGTGCAGGGGCTGTATAAGGGCGGAGATTTGATCATCGCGGTTGATGGTCAGCCGATCAAGGATTTTAGCGAGTTGATGAACTACATGGTGGTCAACAAAAACCCGGGCGAGACGATCACCTTTACCGTCATCCGAAATGGAGAAACCTTGGATGTGGATGTGGTGCTGGGGTACCGCGAGTAGGTGGTAGCTGATGGGTGATGGGTGATGGGTCAGGTCATCACGCTCGGTACTGCCTTGGTAATGAGGCGAAAAGGATTGAACCTGAGCTCTCCCTCATCCACAGTCGTTTTGCATCGGGAGGACTGAAGCCCTCCCGTACGGATGGGGCTTGCTCCATCCGATAAGAATTACACCGTAGGGGCGAAGCATCCTGGTAAAACCAAATTGTCGATTGCAGGCGTTTCTTTTGGGTTGCTTCGCCCCTACAAAGAAAAGCTCTAATCGTAGGTCAGGTTCCGGTTTTGAACCTGACATCACACAGGCTGGCTTGTGTTTTTGCCCTACTTCCAACTTTCAAAAAACCATTGGCTTATTCGTACCTTAAAGCCTCGACCGGTTCCAGGTTGGCAGCACGCAGAGCTGGATACCAACCAAAGAAAATGCCAACCGCGAGCGAAAAGAGCGTAGCAAGCAGGACGGAATTCAGGCTGATCTCAGGCACCAGCGGTGTGCCGGAGTTGGCAGCAACCGCGCCAACAATTTTTCCGAGCAGCCATCCAAGTCCGATACCAATCAGACCGCCAAAAACACTTAACATTGCGGATTCTGTCAGGAACTGCAGCTGGATATCAAACTTGCGTGCTCCCAGGGCTTTACGCAAACCAATTTCTCGCGTCCGTTCAGTCACGGAGACGAGCATGATGTTCATAATGCCAATGCCGCCCACAAGTAGTGAAATTGCGGCAATCCCAGCCAGAAAAATCGTCAGAATATTGGTGATGGAGTTGGCAATCGAGAGCATATCCTCCTGGTTGGTCATCGTGAAATCATCCGGCTGACGGCTGGTGAGGCGGTGAGAGGCTCGCAGAAGGGTTCTTCCTTCATGCATTGCTTCGTCAATTGAGTTCGAATCCTGCGCCTGGATAAGCAGAAAATCTACAGCATTGGGAACATTTTGGCGCTTCACACGCAGCTGCATGGCAGTAATTGGGATGTAAGCATCCATATCCGGGCTGGAAAATTGGTTGCCGCCTTTGGCAGCAGCAACGCCGACCACACGGAAGGGATAGTTGTTGATGTGCACGGTCGTGCCGATCAGTTCAGTTTGACGACCCGTCAGCCTTTCAGCCAGCTCTGGTCCGAGCACGACCACTGAACTGCGGTTTGTGATGTGACTTTCTGTGAAGAAGCTTCCTTCGCTGAGTTTGAGGTCGATGACTTCGGCATAGTTCCCGGTAACACCCATGATGGAGGTTTGAGCGCTCTCATCGCCAAAGCGAACACTGCTTTGTCCTGAAAGTACAGACGCAATATTCAGGATGTGAGGCGCGCGGGCTCGGTTGGCAAGCGCGTCGGCGTCTGCTGTGGTGAGATACTTGGGATTCGTCACATCCTCCGCGCGATTACCGCGAAAAACGTATATCACGTTCGTTCCGATCGATTCAATTTGCCCCATGATGCTTGCTTCGGCTCCCTGTCCAATCGACAGAACCCCAATCACCGCCCCAACGCCAATCACGATGCCCAGGACCGTCAAAAAAGAACGGGTTTTATTGGCTGCAATACTTGCAATTGCCTCTTTAAGTGCTTGCCAGAATTTCATGCGATTGCCTCCGGGGCTTTGATCAGACCATCGAAGAGCTGTATGGTTCGCTGGGCGTGAACGGCAACTGTGGGATCATGCGTGACCAGGACGATCGTGGTGTTCTGTTGTTGGTTGAGCTTGATGAGTAGTTCCATAACCTCTTTGCCGGATTGGGAATCGAGATTGCCAGTTGGCTCATCTGCCAGCAGGATTGCCGGCTGATTCACCAGCGCCCTGGCGATTGCTACACGCTGCTGCTGACCGCCAGATAGCTCGTTGGGCTTGTGACGCATGCGGTCTCCAAGTCCGACAGATTTTAGCGCTTCTTCTGCGCGCTGACGCATATTGGATGTGTCTTCACTGTAACGCAACGGCAGGGCAACATTTTCGATGGCGTCGATACGTGGTAGCAGGTTGTACTTTTGGAAAACAAAACCAATCTTTTGGTTGCGCACAATCGCAAGTTCATCATCATGCAGGTCAGAAACGCGTAAAGAATCGAGGTAGTAATCGCCAGACGTGGGGGAGTCCAAACAGCCGATCATGTTCATCAAGGTCGACTTGCCCGAACCGCTTGGACCCATAATGGCAACCATTTCGCCCGGAAAAATCTGCAGGTCAATCCCGCGCAATGCCCGAACCACAATCTCGCCAATGTAATAGTCCTTGGTAAGATTGTGCACATCGATCACAGGCTTGACAGCCTGAGGGGTAAGCTCCATTTTTACCTGCCCATTTGCATGAAGGAATCCATCAATGAGACTGGCGGCGAAAGCAAAATTGCTTCTCCATCCTGGATGTCTCCTTGAAGAACTTCGATTTTGCGGCTTGAATAAGCCCCGATTTTGACTTCTACCTCCACCGGCTTTCCGTCTCGCAGGACGTAGACAAAGTAATTGCCGTTGCGGCTTACGATCGACTCGGCAGGCACGGTGTAGGTGTTTGGTTTTTCTTCGATCAGGATATTCACACCCACGGTCATACTGGGTTTGATGCCCTCATGATCGGAATCCAGACGAATCGTGACGTTGTAATTAACAATGCCAGCAGTGTTAACGCCAACTGTAGCAACATCAGTCACAGTTCCATAAAAAGTCTGCTCAAAATAAGCGTCAAACACCAATTCGGCTTCTTGCCCAACTTTGACTAAGGGAATGTCAACCTCCGAGATGGGCACGTCCACATATAGCTCGGATAGATCAGCAATTTGGGCTGCTGGACTGCCAGGGCTGACCATGTCGCCAGTGCGGTTAGTCAGGGAAGTGACTGTTCCAGCAAAGGGGGCTTTGATGGTCTGACCTTCCAACTGCTTTTCCGCGAGATTAAGTTGTAATTCGAGTTTTTCCCTGGCATCAGGGTCAGGACCATCAGCAATCTTTTCCAACTCTGCCTCCCAGGCGGCAATATTCTGCTTTTGGAGGTTTATCTGGCTGTTGAGCGAGTCAGTTTCGCTGGCAATGACGACAGGATCGCAAAAGTCGAGATCCGCGCGGGCAGCCTGAACCTGCAGCCAATATGTTTGGGTTGACCAATTGCGATAACTCTCAAGCGCGTCATCATAAGCTGTCTGCAGGTTGGTCAGACGCCAGTCTGTGCATTCGCGCTCGGTAAGGGCGAGTAGATTTTGTTCAAGCGTTCTGAGCGTATTCTCAGCATTAATCAGGTTATTTTGCAAAGTGACCCGCTGCAAATCTGTGTCGGAATCGAGTTTCTGCAATCCAGTTTGGGCGTTGAGCAAGTTGAGTTGCGCCTGGAGCATTTCTGCTGGCAGGCGGGAGTCATCAAGCCGGTAGAGCACTGTGTCTGCCTCAACTTCCGCGCCAACTTCATGTGCCACTTCACCAACAAAACCTGAAGTTTGCCAGTAAAGCATGGCAGATTGACGCGGGCGGATGGTGCCGGCGCCGCTGATGGTGGAAACAAGCGTTTCACGTGTGTATGGAATAGTTTCCAGTTGGGCGAGAGCATCTTCATTTGCTCTGCGCTGGCGTTCCTGGTTCAAAAAATACGCTCCGACGATGAGCGCGAGGATAATAAAAATGACCAGTAACCTGCGGCCAGTTTTTTTCTTCTTTTTTAGTTGGGGTCGATCAACAGTTGACATCAATTCCTCCGAAATAGTATTGGTAAATAATACCCTTGAATAGTAAGAGAAGCATTAATATAGCTTGGACAAAGAGGTGATAGGTCATAGTGATAGGTGAGGTATGCGTTTCAAAAGTCCGTG
>DJGU01000013.1:3760-4154 GCA_002432795.1 Anaerolineaceae bacterium UBA5838 | reverse complement strand
CCTTTTTGCAGTGGAGTCATAAATGTTTTACCAGAAAAAGAGTGATTTTTGTTCATAATTGCTTCTTGTTTGGCATCAAGACGGGGTGGGTTTACCACACCCTGTTCAAGCTGAAGTTTAGCTGTGAGAATGAGGCTGATTCCCGGCATTGAGATATGTGACTTTGGCTGCCTTCTGATGAGTCAGGCAGTGAACCGGCAACCCACCTGAAAAATGCGCAAAAGCAGCCAGACTGCCTTATAATTGGTTGAATCGCTATAGAGGAGTGCTTAATGAAACCTATCTCGCTGACCGGCATCAAACCTACCGGCAATCCGCACATCGGCAATTATTTTGGCATGTACAAACCCGCCATTGCCCTGACCGAAAAATATCTCGGTCTCTATTTTGTTGC
>DJGU01000013.1:0-3636 GCA_002432795.1 Anaerolineaceae bacterium UBA5838 | reverse complement strand
CTGACCAGTAAGGGCTTGATGAACCGCGCCCACGCCTACAAGGCTGCAGTCGATAAGAACCTTGAACTTGAGCGCGACCCGGATGACGGCATCAACATGGGGCTCTACAACTATCCGGTCCTGATGGCTGCGGATATCCTGCTTTATGGATCCGACGTGGTGCCTGTTGGACCCGATCAGAAACAGCACATCGAAATCACGCGCGACATCGCCGAAAATTTCAACCGCACCTACGGCAAGACGCTCAAGTTGCCAGAAGGTCTCTTTCCCCCAGGCCTGCAAGACGTGCCAGGCATTGACGGGCGCAAGATGAGCAAAAGTTACGGCAACACCATCCCGATCTTTGCAGATGAAAAGATAATGCGCAAACAGGTCATGCGAATCGTCACGGACAGCCGCACACCGGAGGAGCCCAAGGACCCCGATGGCGACAATCTCTTCCAGATTTTCCGCCTCTTTGCCACCCCCGAGCGGACTGAAGAAGTGCGCCAACACTACCTGGCTGGTGGTTTGGGCTACGGCACATTGAAACATGAGTTAGCCGAAACCATCCTGGCATACTTTGGCGATGCCCGGCAAAAGTTCAATGATTACATGCAGGACACTGCCGCGTTGGATGTTATCCTGGCACGCGGCGCTGAAAAAGCGCGCGACATCGCCATACCAGTGCTGAAACGCATGCGCAAAGCAACGGGGATAGACCGTTGATGAGTATGACCTCTTCAGTCAGTTCCACCACTATCAGTGCAACTGAACGCAGCAAACTCAGCAATCAGGCAGTCTCACTGGCGTTGATCTCCAACGTGCTGTTGGCGCTGATGAAAACCAGCGTCGGTATCCTAGGGCACTCTCCTGCCTTGCTGGCAGATGGCATCAACAGCACTTCGGATGTGGTCTACAACATCGTGGTCTCGGCCTTCGTGCGTGCCGCCCACAAACCCGCTGATGACGAACACCCCTACGGGCACACGCAGTTTGAAAGCGTTGGCGCCTTGGTGGTTGGCGCATTCGTCATCACTACTGCTGTTACCATTTTTTGGGACTCCATCAACTCCCTGTTTGATTTCTTCAAAGGGATCGGGGATTTTGCCGGCAGTGCCCAATATACCCTCTACGCAGCCTTATTTACAGTGTTACTTAAATGGGCTCTGAGTATTTACACCCGAAAGATCGGTAAAAAAACCAACAATCCTTCCGTCATTGCCGTAGCACAAGATCACCGCAATGACATCTTCTCAGCTACAGCGGTGGTGATTGGCACCACCATGAGCCAATTCGGCTATCACTGGGTGGATCCTTTGGCTGGTGCGGTGGTGGCAGCGGTAATTCTCAGAACCGGCATCGGTATTCTGCGCGATTCCACGGACGATCTGATGGATACGCTTCCCGGAAAAGTTTTGAATGAGCACATTCGCGAGTTGACAAGCCAGGTTCCCGGAGTGCAGGCAATCGACTCGGTCAAAGCACACCGTTTTGGGCAATACATTGTGATCAACCTGGCCATATTCGTGGATGGAGCGATCAGTGTTGATGAGGGGGATGCCATTTCGGATCATGTTGAAAAAGCACTGGTGGATGGCATCGATTATGTGCGCGCCGTGCATGTGCATTTTCATTCAAAAGTGGGTACACACGTCTGAAAAGGCTGTAATCAAACCTGAGGGTCTGATATGATTGAAACTGACCAAACAACATAAGGAGCATTCACATGAACAATTTCGAGTTCTACAATCCCACGCGAATCATTTTTGGCAAGGGAACTATCGCGAAACTGAGCAAGCGGGTTCCTCGCAAAGCCAGGGTCATGCTGCTTTATGGCGGCGGATCCATCAAGGACAATGGTGTTTACGGTCAGGTAATGGATGCGCTCAAGAAGCATGAAGTGATCGAATTTGGCGGCATCGAAGCCAACCCCGATTATGACACCCTGATGAAAGCTGTCAAGAAGATTCGAAAAAAGAAAGTGGATTTTTTGCTGGCAGTAGGCGGCGGCTCAGTGATCGACGGCACCAAGTTCATCTCCCTTGCAGCCCCCAACGAAGAGATTGAACCCTGGGACATCCTTGCGCGCAAAGTTGCAAAGGACTTGAAAAAGGCTATTCCCTTTGGAACCGTTCTGACTCTCCCTGCGACCGCCAGTGAGTTTAACCATAACGCGGTCATCTCACGCCGTGAGACCGAAGAAAAACTTTCTTTTGCCAGCGACAGTGTCTATCCCAAATTTTCCATCCTGGACCCCGAAACTACCTATTCCCTGCCCCAAAATCAGCTGCGCAATGGGCTTGTGGATGCCTTTGTGCACGTGATGGAACAGTACATGACCTACCCGGTTGGGGCAATCGTGCAGGACCGTCAGGCTGAAGCGCTGCTGATGGCTATCATGGAAATGGCTCCGGCTGTGCTTGAAATGGATCCTCCGGATTATGACGCCCGTGCCAATTACATGTGGGTTTGCTCGAACGCGCTCAACCATCTGATCGGTGCTGGTGTGCCGCAGGACTGGGCTACGCACAGCATCGGGCACGAATTGACCGCGTTTTACGGTCTGGCACATGCCGAGTCGCTGGCGGTAGTTCTGCCCTGGCTGATGTGGTACAAACGCGAGCAGAAGCGCGAGAAGTTACTGCAGTACGGATACCGCGTGATGGATCAGAAGATGCAGAAGTATTCCGAGCGCATCGACCACACCATCGAGGCAACCTCAGCTTTCTTCCATAGCGTGGGCATGCCCACGACCCTGAGCTCTTATGGGGTCGATCCCAACGAAGCCGCCGCGAAGGTGCAGGCTCGCTGGGAAGCACGGGGGTGGAGTGAGGGCGAGCATAAAGATATCACCGGAGCCGATGCCGCGGCGATTTTGCGGCTGAGTAGATAGACTTATTACAGATAAAAAAGGAGGCGAAAGCCTCCTTTTTCTATTTCCATCTCAATACCTGCTTCAACCAGGCAAAAAAGGTAGGGCAGTTTGGCATCAAAAGATTCTGGCACGACAAGAGCAATTTGAAGCCAACCCACCGAAACACAATTGTCGGGTTGAAAGACGCAACCCGACCTACGGCTAAAAGGAGAGATCGCCACGCTGCGCTCGCTATGACAGACCTTTTGTCATTGCGAACCCCCGTAGTTTGACTACGACGAGTTTGGGCATACGGAAAGGGGGTGTGGCAATCTCGCTTTTGCTGTAATTATCACCACGCAACCGAGCTGCTCATCACGTGTAACTCATAACCATTTTTACTATTCCGGTTAATATTCATGGATAAGTTAAGATATGCGGATGGAAGCAGTCTTATATTCACAACCTCAGGGATATAAATCCTCAGCCAGATCCCGCCATTCTGGATTCAGAGTGTTGATCAACATAATTTTCTTTGCTCGGGAACCTTTTTTGATTTGTTTTTCTCGCATAATTGCCAGAGAAATGTCGTTACCACATTCATAATAGACAAGTTTAAAAGCCTTGTATCTTGCAGCAAAGTCTCTCTCATCCGCATGCTTGTGTTCTTCGAGGCGTCGAATGAGGTTATTGGTAACACCAGTATAGAGAACTGTGTGAATTTTATTGGTGAGAATATAAACGCAGTAATATTTGTCACTCATGCTTTTTAATTGTATTAGAAATAGAGCAATATGTGG
>DJGU01000122.1:3055-3201 GCA_002432795.1 Anaerolineaceae bacterium UBA5838 | reverse complement strand
ACAGTGCAAGTCCCGATGATTTATCTCGGCAAAATTGAAAATCTCAAATTAGACGCTTCGGTCAGCATCCCAATGGATGTGACCGTTGGACCATGAACCAAGGAGAATAGTATGACTCAACACCCAGAACGGCGAAAGTTTGTCCC
>DJGU01000122.1:2748-3020 GCA_002432795.1 Anaerolineaceae bacterium UBA5838 | reverse complement strand
GCAACGCTCAAGCCGATCCGCCAGGTGGCAGAAGAAATGGGCTTGAAGGAAAGCGAGCTGGAACTTTATGGCGATTACAAGGCGAAAATCAAGCTTGAAGTGCTGGATCGCCTGGCGGACGCGCCCGATGGCAAGTACATCGACGTGACCGCTATCACCCCCACACCGCTCGGAGAAGGGAAAACGACCACCACAGTCGGCTTGAGCCAGGCGCTTGGAGCCCATCTGGGCAAACGCGTGGTCACCTGCATCCGCCAGCCCAGCCAGGGACC
>DJGU01000122.1:0-2671 GCA_002432795.1 Anaerolineaceae bacterium UBA5838 | reverse complement strand
GCCGCAAACAACCTGCTGGCGGCTGCCATCGACACGCGCATGTTCCATGAATCCACTCAGACGGATCTGGGGCTGTTCAACCGCCTTTGCCCAAAGGACAAGAAGGGTAAGCGCCATTTCTCGGTGAGCATGCAGGGACGACTGAAGAAACTGGGCATCACCGAAACCGATCCTTATCTGCTGACCGACGAACAAAAGGCGCGCTTCGCGCGGCTGGACATTGACCCCGAGACGGTCACCTGGCGGCGGGCTGTGGACGTGAACGACCGCATGCTGCGCGGGATCACGGTTGGGCAGGGCGATGCTGAAAAAGGATTTGAACTCAAAACGAACTTTTACATCAGCGTTGCAAGTGAGCTGATGGCGATCCTGGCGCTGGCAACCAGCCTTCAGGACATGCGTGAACGGATCGCGAAGATGGTGATCGGCCAGTCCAGGCAGGGTGAGCCGATTAGAGCCGATGATCTGGGTGTGGCTGGCGCGCTGACGGTGCTAATGAAGGACACCATCAAGCCGAACCTGATGCAGACCCTCGAAGGCACGCCTGTGCTTGTGCATGCGGGTCCGTTTGCCAATATCGCCCACGGCAATAGCTCGATCATGGCAGACAAAATCGCCCTAAAACTGGCAGATTTTGTGATCACGGAATCAGGCTTTGGCGCGGACATGGGCATGGAAAAATTCTTCGACATCAAATGCCGCTACTCGGGCAACATTCCGAGCGTGGTGGTGTTGGTGGCGACGGTCAGAGCGCTCAAGATGCACGGCGGCGGTCCAAAGGTGACCGCTGGCGCCCCGCTTGCACCCGAATACATTGACGAGAACCTCGAATTAGTGGAAAAAGGCGCCGCAAACCTCCTGGCGCACGCCAGCATCGCGCAGAAATTCGGCGTGCCCGTGGTTGTGGCGGTCAATCGCTTCCCCACAGATACCTACGCCGAGCTGGAACTGGTGCGCAAGATTGCGCTGGGGCACCCCGGCGTGGCGGACGCGGTGGTTGCGGATCACTTCAGCCTGGGTGGAGCCGGCGCTATCGCGTTGGCGGAAGCGGTCGTGAAGGCATCCGAGAAACCAGCGGACTTCAAATTCTTGTACCCATTGGACATCCCGCTCAAGCAAAAGATCGAAACTATCGCGCGTGAAGTTTACGGCGCGGACGGGGTGGATTACAGCGAGCTGGCAGAAACGCGCATCGCCGAATATACCCGCATGGGTTACGACAAACTTCCCATCTGCATGGCGAAGACCCACCTCTCCCTCAGCCATGACCCCGAGTTGAAAGGCGTGCCAAAGGGCTACCGCATCCCTATCCGGGATGTCAGCGCGTCGGTTGGGGCTGGCTTCGTTTATCCCCTTTTGGGAACCATGAGCACCATGCCTGGCCTGCCGACCAGACCCGCTTATTACGACATCGACATCGACTTTGAGACAGGTAGGATACTGGGATTGAGTTAATCGTTTTTTTTCTAAATCGAAAGCACCACCATCACTGAGGATGCTTTTTTTAATTTTCCAATTTAGACTCTCCTTGATTCTCAACAAGAATTCCCTAGATCAAACGTAAAAAACTCAGGGGTAAGGGACAATAACGGTTGGTTCGAGAGTCTCTACAGGGTAGGTCTTCTCGGGTGGTGCTATTATGGTGGGTTCCTGGTTGGGTAGAGGGGCAGGATGTGGAAACCACTCAGTGCTGACGCCGTCTGCCATCCACCAGGATACAACTGGAAAGCTGTAGTCATAAAGATAATCCAGCCAAACTTCAGAATTTGGTCCATGAATCTCGAGCCAGCACATGTCAACCTGGTAGAGCTTTTGTTGGTTAATCCCCATAATCAGTGGCTCGATTTGCCTCATTGGTAAATCGTTATTGAGAGTCTGTAGATCTGGCTCGACTAACAGGATGTACAGCGTGTTAATGATGGTGTTGTTTTTTTGCTCCTGTATCAACTCGAATCGCTCCATCTGGGCGGACCCTGGATTAAAAGTCTCCCGCAGGTAATTCGTGGCTTCCTCAAGGTTCATAGTGTACTCAAGTGGAACGTCTTCTGGATCACTCTGATAAAGGAAATTTTGTTCCCAGCTTAATTGTTTGCCTACATCATCAAGAATCAAAATAATATAACTGCTTATCTGGTATTTTTCGCGATTTAGCTCGGCACAGTTCCATCGTACTGCATGACGACCACGAAGGATTTCCGCTTTTCGCTCAGGGCTATCAGCGGTTGGGTACTGAAGGGTTACTTCCAGTATAAGTGGGGCTTGTTCTTCCACGCGCACACTTATCAGGGGCAAGCCTTCCAAAGTGAGGTTATCAGCAAGTTGTTCCGCAAGCTGCTCAGCCTTGTTCGCATTTACCCGATTGATAATCAGAAAAGATACCAGTGCCACAATTGCAGTTAATCCACAGATTAACATAATTTGTTTTTTAATCATAATATCTCCTTTTGATTAAAATCATAAAGATTAGTGGAAGATATCTTTCTATGTGAAAATCCAATTAGTCAACAAAGAATAAGAAACCCAAGATATTCTCACCAAACACGACAATCCTCCTAAAATATTAAATTGTCCATTGTTAGTGTAGCATGTATTTTTAACAATCCAAATGGATATCAACTTTGTTAACACAGTGCTTCCAATTCAAAGATTGTTCCTGTTATGAGCGTTCTGT
>DJGU01000008.1 GCA_002432795.1 Anaerolineaceae bacterium UBA5838 | reverse complement strand
AAGGGCAATGTTGTCCAGGATTTCCGCATAGAAGCCTAAGTCCAGCCAAAATTTACTAAGGAAGGTGAATGTAGCCATGGCGTATTATCGTTCAACTGTGCTTGTCTCAATGGACCCTGTCTGTATCGAAAAAGGGGCATTGGAAATCAAAGAACAACTGATCAAAGAATTGGCGCTCCTCAAGCTGTCGGATGAAGTTCAGGTTTTGGACAGCCCAAGGCTGGGTGACCCCGAAACTGAAGGCCCCGATATCCTGGTTTACCCTGAAGGTAGTCATTACATCCAGTTGTCCCCAGCCACTGTTGGTCCAATCGTTTTGGAACACTTCGTCAAAGGTCGCGAACTTCAGCAATACAAAGCTCAAATGCGCGATGTGCTCGAAGAAGAGCTTGGCGAACCCAAGGACAAGGAAATCCGTATCATCCTTGAAAACATCGGCAAGATCGACCCGCGCAATATCGAGGATTACATCGCTGTCGATGGCTACCAGGCTCTGGCAAAGGTCCTTGGTGAGATGAGTCCGGAAGAAGTTATCCAAACCATTCTCGACTCCAAACTGCGCGGTCGTGGAGGCGCTGGCTTCCCAACCGGTTTGAAATGGAAATTTGCCCGCCAGGCTCCTGACACACCCAAATACATGATATGTAACGCAGACGAGGGCGACCCCGGTGCGTTTATGAACCGCAAAGTCCTCGAAGGTGATCCTCACTCAGTGCTCGAAGGCATGGCAATCGGTGCATACGCCGTCGGTGCCAATCAGGGTTATGTCTACTGCCGCGCCGAATATCCCATTGCCGTCAGCACGCTCAATATTGCCATCGAACAAGCCAGAGAATACGGCTTGCTCGGCAAAGACATTCTCGGCTCTGGGTTTGACTTCGATATCGAAGTCCGCATGGGTGCAGGTGCTTTCGTCTGTGGTGAAGAAACCGCCCTGCTGGCTTCCATCGAAGGCGGCCGTGGCGAACCTCGTGTTCGTCCTCCTTTCCCTGCATCAAAAGGTTTATGGGGCAAACCTACCAACATCAACAATGTGGAGACCTATGCCAACGTGCCAAAGATCATCCATCGCGGTCTCGAGTGGTACACCAGCATGGGCTCTGAGAAGAGCAAGGGCACAAAAACTTTCGCCCTCGCTGGGGATGTTGCCCACACTGGTCTGATTGAAGTCCCCTTCGGTTTGACCCTGCGCGAAATCATCTTTGACATCGGCGGTGGCATTAAAGATGGCAAAGCCTTTAAAGCCGTTCAGACCGGCGGACCAATGGGTGGTTGTCTGCCAGCTTCAAACCTGGATCTTCCTGTCGATTATGAAACCCTCGGAGCTGCTGGCTCCATTATGGGCTCAGGCGGCATGATTGTGATGGACGAAGAAACCTGCATGGTGGATATCGCCCGTTTCTTCATGGAATTCACCCAGGACGAATCCTGCGGCAAGTGCGTTCCCTGCCGTGTTGGCACCCGCCGCATTCTCGAAATCCTCGAGCGCATTTGTGCTGGTAAGGGTGTTCCCGAAGACATTCCTCTGCTCAGGCAGCTCTGCAGTGAGATCATCCAGGACAGCCTCTGCGGTTTGGGGCAAGGTGCACCAAATCCGGTGATTTCTACGATGAAACACTTCATGGATGAATACGAGGCTCATATTTACGAGAAGCGATGCCCCGCCAAGGTCTGCCGCAGCCTGATTTCCTTTGATATTCTCCCAGATAAATGCACTGGTTGCACTCTTTGCGCCCGCAATTGCCCGGTCGCTGCTATCACTGGAGAACGAAAACAGACCCACGTGATTAAAACAGAAATCTGCATTCGCTGCGGTATCTGCAAGCAAGTTTGTAACTTTGATGCGGTTGTCATCAACTAAGAGAAGCAAGGAGAAAAATTAATGATTCAACTAACAGTTAACGGACAACCCGTTGAAGTCGAAGCTGGCTCCACAATCCTTGATGCGGTCCGCAAAGCTGGATTTAATGTGCCGACCCTCTGTTATCACCCCAAGCTGGTTCCCTACGGGTCTTGCCGCCTTTGCCTGGTAGAAGTCGAGGGGGCACGCACCCTCCAGCCGTCTTGTGTTGTGCCTGCAACTAATGGTCAGGTTGTCCATACTGACACGGACAAAACAAAATCCGCCCGAGAATTCATCCTATCAATGATTTTTAGCGAGCGCAACCACTTCTGCATGTATTGCCAGGATACCGACGGTGATTGTGTCCTGCAGCAAGCTGCCTATGACGAAGGCATGACGCACTGGCCAATCACTCCCGCCTATAAGCCATTCATGGTAGACGCTTCTCATCCCGATTTCATCCTGGACAACAACCGCTGTATCCTCTGTCGACGCTGCGTGCGTGCCTGTACTGAATTAGTTGGCAATGCCACACTGGGTTTTGAGGAACGCGGCTCAGGTAGCATCCTGATTGCTGATAACAACGTGCCCCTTGGCGAAAGTACCTGTATTTCCTGCGGTAACTGCGAACAATTTTGCCCAACCGGTGCTCTCATAGATCGCCGCAGTGCCTACATGGGTCGTGAAACTGATTTGACATATGTCAACTCTGTTTGTATGGACTGCAGTCTTGGTTGTGAACGTGTGGTCAAAACCCGTGACAATCGCCTTGTGCGCATTGATGGTAACCTCGATTTGGGCTCAAATGAGAGCTTGCTCTGTTACGACGGTCGCTACAAACCGGTAGCAGATAATCGCAAACGCATCACCAGCCCCATGGTCCGCAGAAATGACCAACTTGAACCGATCGGCTGGGATGAAGCACTTACCGCAATCTCCGTCCAGCTTAAAGCCCACGCCAGCAATGAAATCAGCGCTCATATTTCTCCCCGACAGCCCATCGAAGCACTAAGCGCTTTCCATGAGTTTTTTGCAGATCATTTTAACGCTGAACAGGTAACACTGCTTGGTCATGATCAAACCGCCCTTACCAGCGCAAAACTAGCAAATGAGATTGGTGCTTTTGAATCCGACCTCTCCGCTCTAAAAGACTGCGACATTGCCATTGTTCTTGGCACCGATTTAGTCAAAGATCACCAGGTTGCCGGTTACTTCCTCAAGCGCCAGGCTATGAATGACCTGAAAATGTTCATTGCCAACAGCACCCGCACCAGTATTGGCGATTGGTCTTCCAACAAACTTGAATACGTCGGCACTGATTATGCTGCTGTGGTTGACCTCTTGCAAAGTTATGCACAAGCAGAGGATCCAGATTTACCCGCAAAACTGCAAAACCTTGGTTTCAAACCCGAACGTGCTGAACGGATTCTTGGACAGCTCAAGGAAAGCCAGAAACCAGTCATCGTGATTGGTAAAGAATTTGCTAAAGCAGAAAACCTTCCGGCCTTCCACAAACTCGTTCAGCTTGCCCGTGAAATTGGCGCGAAGGTTGTCACACTCAAGGGCAAAGGCAACAATTTTGCTGGAGCTCTTCTGGGTTACAAACTGGATGCGCAACCAATGTCCACGCCCGTCTTTTACCTGGCGCTTGGTGATGGCCATGCTTGTGACCACACCCGCGATGCCCTGGCTGGCAGTGAATTCAAGATCGTGCAGGCAAGTTATGCGTCTGAATTTACTGAGATTGCTGATGTTGTTCTCCCCTGCACCATCTGGGCGGAACAGGAAGGACATTACCTCACTTCGGAAGGCAAGCTTGGGCTCAATCAGCAAGCCATCCAAGCCGCCGATGGCAACCTGCCCGTGTTGGATGTCATGAAAAGCCTCGCTAATAAATCGGGACTTGCTCTCTCCGAAGCATGGCGCGCCGCTGTTGAAGAAAAAGTAGCTGCAATCGTTTTGTCATAACCGACTGAACGAATAAACGCAGGTTGAAAGGAAACATATGACAAAACCAAAAGTTGCATCAGATTGGCTCGCTGGCTGTGCCGGTTGCCACATGTCATTTCTGGATATGGATGAGCGCATCATTGAACTGACCAAACTGGTCGATTTACGCTCTACGCCGATCACCGACCTCAAAGAGCCGGATGAGAGTGGTGTAGATGTCGGCATCCTTGAAGGCGGCATTACAAACACCTACAATGAAGAAGTCGCGATCAAGATGCGCGAACGTTGCAAGATCCTGGTTGCGCTAGGTGACTGCGCTGTGTTTGGTGGTGTACCTGCCATGCGCAACTTCCCGGGTGCTGAGGAAGCCCTCAAACGCGCTTACATTGAAACTGAAAGCACCGACGAAAGTGGCATGATTCCCAATGATCCGGAACTTTCCACACCAGTGCACGTCCGCCCAGTCAGCGATGTCGTCAAAGTGGATGTCTTCCTGCCCGGATGTGCCCCAAGCGCAGACGCAATTTTTTACGTATTAGCTGAATTGGCTCAAGGCAGAATGCCCAATGTCGACGGCGAATTCAACGACTGGCATTAGGAGAAATGAATGGTTACCCAAAAAATTACAATCGAACCAGTTACACGGATAGAAGGTCATGCCAAAGTGACCATCCACATGAATGAAGATGGCTCTGTTGAGCATGCTTACTTCCATGTCAACGAATTCAGGGGCTTCGAGAAATTCTGTGAAGGTCGCCTTGTCACCGAGATGCAGCAAATCACACCCCGTATTTGCGGCATTTGCCCGGTCAGCCATCATCTGGCTGCTGCCAAAGCCGGCGACATCGTACTCGGCTGCCCTCCACCCCGCCCTGCCAGTTTGCTTCGCGAACTCATGCACATGGGTCAGATCATTCAAAGCCATGGCATGCACTTCTTCGAGCTTGCCGGTCCAGATCTGTTGCTCGGATTTGACGCCGATCCTGCTATCCGCAACGTCGTCGGACTGATCCAGGCTGATCCTGACCTGACTGTCAAAGCTGTGCGTCTGCGCAAGTTCGGTCAGGCGATTATTTCTGAGTTGGGTGAACGCTCGATCCACCCTACCTTCGCAATTCCTGGCGGCGTAAACCGCACGCTGACCTCTGCAGGTCGGGACCGCATTCTGGCTGATCTGGACGCCCAAATTGAGACCACCAAAATTGGCATCAAAATCGTCAAGGACTGGGCGGAAGCCAATCAGGAAACTGTTGACAAGTTTGCCGTCTTCCCCACTGGTTACCTCGGCTTGATCACCCCGAGCAAAGGTCTCGAGCTTTATAATGGCGATATCCGCCTGAAGAGCCGCACTGGTGAAGAGTTGGAGATCTTCAACGCACAGAATTACCTCGATTACATCGCCGAGCATGTGGAGCCTTGGTCTTACCTGAAGTTCCCCTACTACAAGAAACTCGGCTTCCCCGAAGGTGTCTATCGGGTCGGTCCGCTTGGTCGCATTAACATGATTGAAAACATTGAGACCCCGATGGCTAATGAAGAACTAAAAGTCTTCAAAGCCATCAACAATGGTGCACCAGTTGAGAACACGCTTCATTATCACTACGCCCGCATGATCGAAGCCCTCTTTGCAGCGGAACGTGTACATGTACTGCTTGACGATCCGGATATTCTCAGCAATGACATCCTCAACACACACCAGAATCCAGTTGGGCACGGCGTTGGCGTCATTGAAGCCCCGCGCGGTACCCTGATCCACGACTACACTGCCAACGAGTACGGACAGCTCACCAAGGTGAACCTGATCGTCTCAACCGGACACAACAACTATGCCATGAGCAAGGCTGTTGATCTGGTTGCCAAGGAATATGTTCACGGTCCTGATGTCAAAGAAGGCATGCTCAATCGCGTCGAACACGCTATTCGCGCTCATGACCCCTGCCTCTCCTGCTCCACTCATGCGGTAGGGCAGATGCCTCTGGAGGTCACGATCTACGATCACCAGGGCAACCTGACCCAGACCCTGAGGCGGTAGATCAAACCAAACTATGGTGTAAACCTCCCCGCTGAACGGGGAGGTTTTTTTACAGGAAAGTATATGGGACAAAAAACACTGATTATCGCCTACGGAAACCGCGACCGCGAAGATGACGGTGCCGGCTGGCATATCCTTAACAAACTTGCTGATCAGGTTGGGCTTGAGACCCCACAATATCCCGGAGAGCAGGTTTCCACGCCAGACAGTAGTTTGACCTTGCTCTACCTGTTCCAACTCTTGCCTGAAATGGCTGACGATATTAGTGACTACCAAGAACTCATATTCATCGACGCCCACAATTCTCCCGGCTTGCCCGAGTTGGTCTTTGAAGAAGTTATTCCTGATCAAACACACTCAGCCTTCACGCATCATATGAGCCCCGGTGAATTCCTCGCTATTGCACATGTACTTGGCAAAAAAATTCCTGCAGCGTGGATGTTAAGCGTGCGAGGATATTCATTTCGCTTCACACAGTCCCTTTCAACAAAAACAACCGGCCTGGTCGCACAGGCTTTCTCACGCGTGCTAACACACCTTACTCTGACGGTATAATACCCCTATGCATGAATTGGCTATCACCGAAAGCATCCTGAGCATCGCTAACCAGGCTGCACAGGAAAATCATGGCTCGAAGGTTACGGATATCTACCTCGTAATCGGTCAACTATCGTCGATTGTGGACGATTCTGTGCAGTTCTACTGGGACCACATTAGCCAGGGAACTGTCTGTGAAGGCGCAAAACTTCACTTCGATCGTCGCCTTGCCATCTTGCACTGTAAATCCTGTGATCACCAGTATCCTCTGGGCGAGATACTACAGCCCTGCCCTGACTGCCAGAGTCCGGATGTCTTCATTGAAAGTGGCGAAGAATTGCTGGTGCATCATATTGACATACTCAGAGAGGAAGCTTAAATGCCCCAACGCGTTGAAATTGTAAAACGAATCATGGACTCCAATGATCGACTGGCTCGAAACAACCAGGCTATCCTGGACCGAAACCAAGTGTATGGCATCAACCTCATGGCTTCGCCAGGAGCCGGAAAAACCAGCGTCATCCTTGAAACCATCAAAAGCCTGCCTGCGGATATCAAACTTGGCGTGATAGAGGGCGATACCGCGCCCGTCACGATTGACGCTGACAAAATCGTCGCTGCCGGCATCCCTGCAGTCCAGATCAACACTGGCGGAGATTGCCATCTCGACGCCAACATGATCGAACTGGCGCTGGCGGAGCTCCCACTTGAAGAGCTGAATTTGATCATCGTTGAGAATGTCGGCAACCTCATCTGCCCGGCCGCTTTCCAGCTCGGCACGCATGCCAACGTCCTGATCGCTTCCATTCCCGAAGGCGATGACAAGCCCTACAAGTACCCCAACATCTACCGCGGGCTGGACGTGCTGCTCATCAACAAGATTGACCTAAGCCCCTACATCGACTTTCGCATGGATTATTTCCAGCAGGGTGTCGAGATGCTCAATCCCGGCCTGAAGACTTTTGCCCTGAGCGCCAAAACCGGTGAGGGTTTTGACGCCTGGATCGCGTGGTTGACCGATAAATTAACAACAAAATAAGCAAGCATGTCCATCGTAAATAAGCGGCTTCATATCACCGGTATCGTGCAAGGCGTGGGCTTTAGACCTGCCGTTTTCAACCTGGCGCGAAGGTTTCAATTAACCGGTTGGGTTCTCAACAACGCGCAAGGTGTTGAAATTGAACTGCATGGTTCTGACCAAAACGTACAGGCTTTCATCCAGGACCTGCAGCAAAGCCCGCCACCGCTTGCGGTGATCGACAGTTTCATGATTGAAGACGCGCCTTGCCAGGTGCACACAGGATTTCAAATTCATCACAGCCAGGATGATCCATCCGATTTCTTACCGGTGTCACCGGATTTGAATATCTGCCCGGATTGCCGCCGCGAGCTTTTTGATCCTTCAGACCGCCGCTACCGCTACCCCTTCATCAACTGCACCAATTGCGGTCCGCGGTTTTCGATTGTGACTGGCATTCCTTACGACCGTCCCAACACCAGCATGGCGGGTTTCGCGCTCTGCCCCGATTGCGCAAAAGAGTACCAGGATCCTGCCAACCGGCGCTTCCATGCCCAGCCGATTGCCTGCCCGCTTTGCGGTCCGCAGGTCTGGTACGAGGAGCATGGGCAGAAGCTGGCGGAACGTGAAGATGCTATCCAGGCAGCCCGAAAAGCACTGGCTGAAGGTAAAATCCTGGCTGTAAAAGGCTTGGGAGGCTTCCACCTGGCTTGTGATGCCCAAAACTCGCAAACCGTTGAAAAACTGCGCCTGCGCAAGCGCCGCAGTGGCAAGCCCTTTGCATTGATGGCTTTCGACCTTGAAACGATAAAAGAGTATGCCAGCGTCAGCCCGGAGGAGAAAAAATTACTCACCTCACCCATGGCGCCTGCCGTTTTGCTCGAAACGACTGAAGCCGGTAAAGCACTCGCGCGCTTGGTTGCGCCTGACCAAAACCGCCTGGGCTTTATGCTGCCCTATACCCCGCTGCATTTACTGCTACTGGAACCAGCGGAAGGTTTCCCAAAAGTGCTCGTGATGACCAGCGGCAACCTGAGCGAAGAACCTATCGCCTATTCCAACGCCGAGGCCCAACGGCGGCTTTCGACCCTTGCCGATGGCTTCCTGCTGCATGACCGCCCAATCCACACCCGCATTGACGACTCAGTTGTCTCTGTGATTGAAGGCGTCCCCCACATTCAGCGGCGAGCCCGCGGTTATGCGCCTTTACCGCTGCAGATTCCCACTGCCGCAATTCAAGCCCTGGCCTGCGGCACGGAGCTCAAAAACACCTTCTGCCTCACTCGCGACCATTACGCTTTCGTCAGTCATCACATTGGTGACCTTGAAAATCGCGAAACTCTGACCGCCTTCGAAGATGCCATCAGGCATTACGAAAACAT
>DJGU01000045.1:1567-3267 GCA_002432795.1 Anaerolineaceae bacterium UBA5838 | reverse complement strand
ATCATCAGCGCCATGGCGTATCTGATCGCCCATCCCGAAGTGCCGCATGGCAAGCTGCGGGTTGGGTTCACCCCGGATGAAGAAGTGGGTGAAGGCGTCAAGTTCTTTGACGTTCCGGCCTTTGGAGCGGATTTTGCCTATACCGTCGATGGCGGTAAAGCGGGGGAGTTCTCGTACGAGAACTTTAACGCGGCAGGCGCAAAAATCAAAATTAATGGGCGCAGCGTACACCCTGGCACTGCCAAGGGGCGCCTGAAGAGCGCCGCCCAGGTGGCGATCGATTTCCACAACCTGCTGCCGGTCTTTGACCGTGCCGAACACACCGAAGGGCGGGAAGGTTTTATTCACCTGACAGAAATGGCGGGTGAGGCGGAAAGCGCTCATCTCACCTACATCATCCGCGACCACGACGAAGCCGCTTTTGCCCGGCTCAAGCAGGAAGTGCGGCATGCCGCTGATTTCATTAACCAGCGCTATGGGCAAGGCACACTCGAACTCGAGATACGCGACCAATACTTCAACATGCGCAAGATGATTGAAGCCAGACCTGAAATTATTGAGGTTGCACGCAAGGCTTACCGCGCGGTAGGCTTGGAACCCATGGAAGAGGCAGTTCGTGGTGGAACGGATGGCAGCCGGCTCTCCTATATGGGCTTGCCCACGCCGAACATCTTCACTGGTGGTCATAACGGGCATGGACGCTTTGAGTACCTCTCGGTAGACGCGCTTGAAAAAGCCACGGAAGTGGTGGTGATCATCAGCAAGCTGGTGAGTGAGCTGAAGTAAGATAAAAAAATATTCACAATAAAAAAGACCGGTAAAGTTCCACGAACTCCTGGTCTTTTTGTTTAAGCAAAATGCTCTTTAGCAGCAGCCGTCGCCACAGCCATCGCCGCAATCGGAGGAGCAACTCTCGCAGCCGCCGTAGTGCAGGTGACCAGCAGCTTTTTCCTCGTCCGTTGCCGGGCGGATGGACAGGACACTTACATTGAAGTGCAGATCTTTGCCAGCCATCGGGTGGTTGAGGTCGAGTTCCACGGAATCCTCTGCGATGGCGGTAGCGACACCCTGGAAGATGTGCCCGGCTGCATCGCGCAGACGCATTGCTTCACCCAGGCGGATTTCGAAATCAGGCGGGAACGATTCCCGGCTGACAGTGATCAGCGAATTGGGGTCAAACTCGCCATAAGCATCCGCTGCTTTGGCAATAACTTCAAGTTTGTCGCCAACTTTAGCGCCGGTCAGAGGCCGTTCAAGCCCGGGGATGATGTTGCCGTGACCGTGCAGGTATTCGAGCAGATCTGATTCAACTTCTTCGCCATCCACATTGAGGTTATAAGCAATCTGAACGACGTGATCATTTTGGATAGTATCCAGTAAATTTTCTTCCATGTTTCTCCATTCTATCTGCGGGGTAGACCTCCCGCGACGGTTGATTATAACAGAGTTGAACGGGCAAAAGGCGTGAGCATTCGGCAAAGGGGCTTTCTTATAAGACATTTATAAAATCAATCCCCTACAAGTCTTTGACAAGTTTGCCTAATAGAGCTAAAATCCTGCTTATTGAAAATAATTATCAATAAGGTCGAGATGAGTTGGCAAAAAGTATTATCAGATAAAGGGTATCGCGTATCAGGACCGCGAAGATTGGTGATGGGACTGCTTGCAGAGAGTGCTCAGCCTATGACTCCCTTGGAAAT
>DJGU01000045.1:293-1478 GCA_002432795.1 Anaerolineaceae bacterium UBA5838 | reverse complement strand
GTCTATAATCCGGACGGCAGTTCGGGCTATGTGGCAGGTTCGGTTGGTCATCACCATCACATTTTGTGTAAGAAGTGTCATCGCACGATCACGTTTGCAGGGTCTGAAGACCTCAACGATCTGATCCGGAGGGTTGAGGCGGAGACGAAATTTCGCGTGAGTGACCATCTTTTGCAGCTGTATGGAATTTGCCCTGATTGTCAGAAAATATTAGCGGATATATTGGAGGAGAATTGAAGAAAATTGTATTGTTAGGCGTACTTATGGTGCTTGTGTTGACGGCATGCGCGGGTCCAGCGGCGCAGGATGACCCCGAAAAGCTGACCATCAGCGTCAGCATCCTGCCCCAGCAGTGGTTTGTGGACCAGATCGGTGGCGATCGCGTCCAAACCCAGGCAATGGTGGGCAGCGGTGACGACCCGCACACCTATGAGCCCACTCCACAGCAGATGACTAACCTGGCTGCCTCTGAGCTTTACTTCACCATAGGCGTAGAGTTTGAAGAGGTCTGGATGCCGCGTTTTGAGTCCGCAAACCCTGATATGCAGGTGGTGGATTCGGCAGCCGGGATCGCGCTTATTCCCGCGCTTTACGCGCATGATCATGCGGAGGGGGAACTTGAAGATCCTGCGATTATTGGCGCTAAAACCGACCCCCACATCTGGTTTTCTCCTGCACGCATGAAACAGATGTCTCAGACAATGGCTGAAGCCATGAAAACTGCTGATCCGCAAAACGCGGATTTTTATCAAACTAACCTTGAAACTTTGCTGAACAAAATTGATACCATTGATGCTGAGATTAGAATGCAGTTGGAAGGCTCCAAAAGGGACCATTTTATGGTGGTGCACCCTGCCTGGGGATATGTGGCGGAGGATTATGGGCTGCATATGCTGGCAGTCGAAATTGGCGGTAGCGAACCTGCGCCAGAGAGCCTTTCGCAGATCATCGCCTTAGCCAAAGAATATGAGATAAACACCCTGGTGATCGAAAAGGGCAGCAATATCAGGCTCGCCACTTCCATCACAGAGCAAGCTGGGATCCAATCTATCGTGGAGTGGGATCCTATGGCGTATGACTGGCCGCAAAGCATGCTGATGATTGCCGAAACACTACACCAGGCATTGAATTAGGAGAAAAATTGACAGGTCAAGCAGTAATAGAACTGAAAGATGTCTGGGCTGG
>DJGU01000045.1:0-122 GCA_002432795.1 Anaerolineaceae bacterium UBA5838 | reverse complement strand
GTACCCCAAATCCAGCCGGGTGACAGGGCATTTCCCATCAAAGTCTGGGATGTGGTCAGCATGGGAAGGCTAAAACCTCACCTCCTGCAGAACCTGCATTTAAGCGATTCCGACAAAAATAT
>DJGU01000014.1:26422-32003 GCA_002432795.1 Anaerolineaceae bacterium UBA5838 | reverse complement strand
GCGGTTTGGAAAACTGCTTTCGCGATTCTTCCTCAACTTGTGCCTGATTTTGATGCCGCCATGGACAGCCTGGTTACACAGCTTTCGCCTCAGCATGCAGAGTCACTGGCCAGCCTGATTGTTCACCAGGTGATGATCAACCCAGCCGACGAAAATATCCGCTATCAAACCTATCGCCGCAGGCTTCAAAAAGCTCCTATCGAACTCCAAATTTCCGCCCTCCGCGCCATGCGCTCCGTTGAAGATGAATCACTGATTAAACTGCTTGCAAACAGTTTTTTGGCTCAGATTCAGTCAGCAAATGGGGATTTTAACAAAAATGCTGGTCAATCTACTGTTGAATCTTTCCGCCAGCAGGCTGTTCTCAGCCAGATTGCCGGACAGCCCGCCCAGGCCTCGCGCGCAATCGACCATGCCTTCGATGCCCTGAACCGACAACAAGCTGAAATCCTGCGTGATCTCGCTTTTGAACTCGAAAACTCCAACCCCGAAGAAGCCCGCAAGACCTGGGAAGAAATTCTGCGTCTGCAGCCAAATAACACCACTTACAAAAAAGAATACGCGGAATTTCTGATCGCAAATGATGATCCTGATTATGGTTACGAAATCCTTCAGGAGATACCGGATGATGCCACCAGGGCGCTTTACGCCCTACGTTATCCGGTCATCAGCGCGACTGACCCGGAAGGCGCCCATTCCCTGGATAAAGCGCTCGAAAAGACAACGCTCCAAACCAGCAGCTCGCGTTTTTCTTCAGAGTCCGACAATCTCAAGGCTGCCCGCTACGCGTTTGAAAACAAAAAGTATCAAACCGCCAGTAATTTCATCCGCAAAGCCCTTTCCGAAAATCCTAACGATCTCCAGACCATCAAGCTTTCTGGTCAGATCGATCGCCACATGGCAAACATCGACGATGCAATTGAATCCAGCGCGCTGCTGGCTTTGTTTGAACCTCAAAATCAAGCCAACAAAAAGGATCTTGCCTCTCTTTACCTCCAATCGCAGCAGCCGGAAAATGCACTGAGGATTTACCAGGATCTGATCCACGCCTCAAATGAACCTTCACGCACAGACCTGCTCAACTTCGCTGAAATCTCCATCAAAGCCTCCCAGGCTGAGAAAGCGATTCCAATCGCGCAGGCTTTCCTGAAAAAGGACGCGTTTGATGGCGAAGCCTTGGTTTTACTCTGCAACGCTCTGATTGCCACAGGCAAAAACGATGAAGCCGTTGAGGTGCTTGAAAAAGCATCTGCTGTTGCCCCCGAAAAGCCTGCCAGCTGGCTCTCGCTTGCGCAAATCTGGACCAGCTTGGGACAGGAAACAAAAGCCATGCAAGCCCTGCGCAAGGCCAAAGCAGCCTTGCCGGATGACCCCGCTATTCTGAGCGCCCTCGGAGCGTTATATCTCGCGAACGATCAACCCACTGAAGCAATCAGCGTTCTCAGGCAGGCTTTTCAGCTTGATCCTTCCAGCGCTTCAGTCAGAAAATCACTGGCACAAGCCTATCTGACCCACGGCTACGTTGATGAAGCCTGGACGATCATCGCGCCGCTCGAGGATGATTACACCTCGGACCCGGAATTGGCATACGTCCTGGGGCAAACACTGGCTGCCATGGGAGACCTGAATGGTGCCCGACCTGTCCTGCGTTTTGCCTGGCAGTCCAGCCGCTCAGACACTGCCTTGAAAGCCTACGCGGAACTTTTGATCAAAAGCTACAGCGAGGGCGTAAAACCCGGCACTCAGGAAGTAAAAGAGATGTCCCAGTTGCTTTCAACCATGGAAGAACGCCAACAGGAACGGGACGGGCTCTTCGACATGCGCCTGCTCCAAGCTGATCTTAAAGCAAGCCTTGGTATGCACAACGCAGCCTACCAGGACTACCTCCAACTGCTTGACTACCCGGAGGCAAGATCTCCCCGCTCTTATCATCACCTCCAGTTCCAAACCGGAAAAACAGCTCTCGCGCTGGGTCTTACGGACATCAGCCTGGCATCGCTGCAGGAAGCGGTTCTGACCGACCCTGACGACCTTCCCTCCCGCCATACGCTTGCGAATGCCTACATGGAAGCCAATCTTGAGGATGAGGGCTTTGCCACCGCACGCTCCGCTATGCAGATTGCTCCAACAGAGATAGAAAATGTGCTTTGGTACAGCGACTTCATGAGCGAGCACGACAAAGCCCGCGAGGCGATCCAGGTGTTGAAAGACACCATCCACCTCCGGCCGGATGATAAAGCACTCTACCTGACGCTTGCGCGCACTTATGTTAATCTGAATCAGATCGAAGAAACCAAAGAAACTCTCAACCAAATGCTTGCGTTGGAAGATATCGAGACTGAGGAATATGTCAATGTGGCAAATCTCTACCTCCACATGAATCAGCCCGACGAAGCCTCGCTCATTATCAAAAAGGCGATTTCAGATAATCCCTTCCCGGATTTTGCCGAAAGTCGCGATCTGGTTTATTCAGTCCTCAAACTTGGTGACTCAGCGGCGGCTTTGCAGTTGATCAACGATCTTGAGCCTGCCCTGCAGGGCAATCTTGCCTACCCATTGCTGAAATCCGATGTACTCGCAGCCAACCAGCAGTTCCTGCCAGCCCTTGAAATCCTTGAAGACATCCTGACCAAATTGGAATTTGCTCCGGAGATGCTTGGGAGTGTGGCTGGGGATGCGGCCGAACAGAACCTTGACTACCCTGCCTACAACCGTGCAGGCCTTTACTACCGGGCTGCTCAGCTTGAACGAATGATCGGCGATCTGCTGGTTTCTCAAAAACACGCGGCTCTGGCCTTGAAAGCTGACCCGGGCAATGAGCCGGCATTCCTGCTCAAGCTTGAACTTGCCCTGGCAAGCAGCGATTCAGGAACTTTGTCCAACGCGCTTGATTTCCTCAATACGCAGGAAACCCGAACTCACACCGCAACCTCAACCGCAAGCATCCTGGCTCTTGAAGCGATGCTAAAAGATGACTTGCCAAAAGCGCGCTTGCTCTGGGAACACTTCCTTTCTGTCAAACCCCACTCACCAACCACCCGGGCGCTTGAAAGCTTATTTGCCCATCAGAGCGGTAACGCGAAATCAGCCGTATTCATCCTGACAGAAGCAGTAGAGATGCTCGACGAGCTTGAGATTCACCTGAGGGTGCAATCCTTTGACATTGCAAGTCATTTTAATTGGATCTGGCACACGCTTGCTGTGGCTAAAGCTGCCTGGCAGCTATCCGATTGGGATATTGCTGATCGCTTGCTCAAAGCTGCGCTTTCAGTTGCCAAAATAAACCCCATCGCCAATAAGCTCCTGGCAGAATATCTTACAGATAAGCTCAGGCAGACGAACAACGCTCACTTTTTACGCCTGCTGAGCCATGCCCCAAAGGCTTTCGATCCTCAGCATTCCGATTTCGACTTGATCGAAGAACAAATCTCAATTGCTGGTCGCGCAATCGCCCCTTCAGAACTGTTGCCAACCCTGAAAATCAACCAGGCACTTAAGAATGGTCATTGGTCTGAGGAAAATGATTTGCACAAACTGATTACCAATGGCAAACAAGCTGCCCAGGTACTTTCTGTTTTGGTGGACGAGGCTTCCATTGCGGACATCCTTTCAGGTTTCAGCAAAAACGCAGATGTGAACTTCCAGCAAGCAATCCAAAGTCTGCATTCAGACCCTGGCAAATCCGCGGCAATCGCTCTAAAGTTGCTCGAATTCCAGCCTGAAGATCCTGCGCTGCACATCCTGCATGCAATTGCCTCCCGGAAAAATCCCCTCTTGGCAGCTGAATCGGCTGAGACTGCCCTCGCGATCTGGCCAGACGAACCGGATTGGCACGCCCTGGCAGCGACCATGTACCAGGATGCAGGTAAATATCCCGAAGCCGCAAAACATCTCGAGGAAGCCATCCGGATTGCCCCAAAAGAGGCTCAATACTGGCAAATGCTCGGGGATGCGAAACTGCTCGAAAAAGATTATCACGCTGCCAAAGACTACTTTGGCAAAGCAACAGATCTTTTCCCATCCAATCCAGATGCGCTGCACTCGCTGGCTATCATCAACCAACAGTTAGGTGAGCACCAGATCGCCATCCAGTGCCTGCGCAAAGCCAGCCAGCTCGACCCCGGGAACATCCTCTACGAGGAAGGCATCGCACACTCGCTGCTGGCCAAACAGGACCTTCCTGAAGCCGTCCAGCAAGCGGATGCTATCCTAAAAACGGATCCAAAGAACGAAATTGCCTGGCAAGTGAAGGTCAAAGCACTGCTTAAAAGCAGCAAACCAGAGGAAGCCCGGCAGGCAATCCATTTTGCCATCGCCGTAGTGGAAAACCCTGTGCCCTTTGAGCTGCAGAAAATTGACCTTGATAACGCCCGCAATCCCCACCAAGCAATGTTGGCATCGCAAAAAATTGCTGAAAGTTATCCCGAAAATGTGGCTGTTTTGAACAATCTCGCCCGCAAACAAATCCAAATCGGCGAGATCGAGAAAGCGGAGCAGACCCTGCAGCGCAGTTTGGTCCTGGACCAAACCAACCCTGAAACATTGGTTGCGCTTGGCACGGTGGATCGTGTTCGCGGCAATTTGGACCAGGCCTTGGCGCACCTTGCACAAGCCATTGAACTGCAGCCAGGATTATTGGAAGCATACCTCGAGTTGGGGCTAACCTACCAGGACCGCCGCGAGGTCAGCAATGCCATTCAGACCTACCACAAAGCCATTGCCATGGTCAGCAACGATCCCCGCCCTTACCTGCAGGCAGCAGCTGCTTACAAGGAAAGCCGCGACTATCGCAATGCTGAATTTATGCTGCGCCAGGCTTCCCAGCTTTCTCCATCAGACCAGAACATCCGTCGGCAACTTGCCGCGGTGGTTGCCCTAAATATTGTGAATAACCTTCAGGAGGCTCCTAAAAGATGAGACCTTATAACGTCCGCAAAAGTGACGAAGTGCTGGTGGTCAGGCGCGGAAAGTTCCTGACTTTACTTCAGACCGCATTAACCAACCGCGAATTTCAGTTTGCCCGCCAGGCTTCTTTGATCTGGTTGGCGAGTTACCCAGGCGATCTTCTGATCAGCTTTATTTACGCTTTGGTATTGGCAGAACTTGGCGACACTGAAATGGCGAGCAAAAACCTGTCTAAACTCCTTGCATATGACCCCGAGTTCGTGGAAGCTGCCAGCCTGCTGGATCGTCTCACTGGTGAAAGCAATCGCGACACCCACGCCAACATGTTGTATTTGCAGCGCGCTACCTCCAGCGCGAAATCTCCAACCACCTGGCTCGACGGCTTGATCGCCGCTCGCAATGCGTGGGAAAGTGGAGATCTGACCGGTGCCGAAAAAGCAATCCTCGAGTCCCTGGCGCACAACCCGCGTTCACCTTTGCCCGCAGCTTTTCACATGCAAATTATCCATAAAACAGGCAACACCACCCTGCTCGAAACCCTCGCGGGTATTTACAGTAGCCGTTGGTCTGATTGCGTCCAAATCAAGGTTCTCTCGGCAATTGCCGATATTCAGCAGGGCAACGATACTGCCGGCGTCGAAAAAATGCACTGGTGTGCCGCGCATGACGTCAGCGG
>DJGU01000014.1:24999-26372 GCA_002432795.1 Anaerolineaceae bacterium UBA5838 | reverse complement strand
GAAGACCTCAAGGTCTATCTTGACCTGCCAGTGCCAGCCTCTGTCGCAGCGGATTTGGGCTGGAATGTGCTTTCCAATTCAAATTTTGTTGCTCCCGACAGTGCTGCCAAAGAATCAGCACCGCAAACTGTTGAAGAAATTATCAATGATGATCCCACCCTTGCGCTCCACTTACCAGATTACCTGGTGGACGAATTGGCAGAATCTGGGGATGGTGATTATTCCGAAGTCCCAACCAGCTCCTTCTTCCTGCGAGACATCGCCACGCCACCCCTCCCCGCTGGCCACACCAACGAAGTTCCTGCTGTGCATTCAACCAATGCGGTTAAGTCGGCGCCAATTTCCGAGGAGTCACAGGCAACTGTTGCCGCAATCACTGAAATTCAAACTGAATTCGAAAAGATTGCACGGAAAATCAACAAATCCGAGTTGATGAACACTGACGGTCGATTCCCCAGTTACGTGATTTTGACTTCACGTGGGAATCTTGAGAAAAAGTACGGCGCGAATACCGCTGATGTCGTGATCGAATCGATGCGTAAGCTGAGCCTCAACATCGTGGACCTGCCGGGCTGGAACAGCCTCGTTTACGTCCCGGATGATGAAACCAGCGCTCGCGAACAGGGGCTGGACCCCATTCAAGCCAGTGATGCCTGGAAGATCAAACTTTCTCTTACTGACCTGGATGCGAAACTTGCTTCCCGCGGGGAAATGATCGGCGCGCTGTTGATCATCGGCGGAAGTGACATTGTGCCTTTCCACATGCTGCCCAACCCCACCGATGATTCGGATGTCAATGTGCCCTCAGACAATCCGTATGCCACCCTCGATGAGAATTATTTCATCCAGCAGTGGCCTGTCGGTCGCATCCCGGATGAAGCCGGCAGCGATGCCGGCTATCTGCTCGAGCAGATACGCTTCCTGACCAAAGAATACGAACTTAAAGTCAAATCGAAAAAGAGTGTTTCAACCAATATCCTTGCAAATCTGCTGCGCAGCCTGGCTCAGAGATTCCAGACCTTCAACGTCCGCTTTCAAAAACCCGACAATATCGGCTGCACAGCTGAAGTGTGGAAACCGGCATCTTCGGAAGTTTTCGCGGTTATTGACCATGCTGACCGCCTGATGAGCTCTCCGCCAACCACAAGCGGCAACCTGCTCAACGGGCAGATACCCGACCCCAAATTCGCTTATTTCAACCTGCACGGACTCAAGGATTCCCCTGAGTGGTATGGTCAGCGCGACCTTGCCAAACCATCCGCCGAGCCTGAATATCCAGTCGCGATGGAGCCCACCAACTTCAATCCCAAGACTTCCTCCCCTGAAATCGTGATGAGTGAGGCTTGCTACGGTGCCAACATCCTGGATAAAAA
>DJGU01000014.1:0-24880 GCA_002432795.1 Anaerolineaceae bacterium UBA5838 | reverse complement strand
GCGGAAGTGGCTGTTGGCTACGCCCTGATGCGCGCCAAGCTTGCCCTGGCAAAAAAGATGACCGAGGAGCAGGGTTACCTGGATGGGGAGGACCAGAAAACCATTCTTTCGTTTGTGCTCTACGGCGACCCCCTGGCTTCCAGTGTGAATATCAAGGAAGTCACAAAGCCTGCCATCCGCCCCACCACCACCCCAGAGCTCAAAACCATCAGCGACTCCCGGGAGGAGTTGATTGTGGCAGCCAATGAGATGCCGGATGAGATCCTGGAAAAGGTCAGGAAGGTTATTAGCAGTTACCTGCCGGGTCTGGATGATGCCACCGTCTCCCTCAACCCCCAATTGACCAACTTTAAGCTCGATCCTGCCATGGTCCAGGCACACCGGGAGAAATTCGATTATGTCAGCCAGAGCCAGCGCTATGTAGTCACGCTCAAAAAGAGCTACGAATATCGCCAGCACAACCACAACCACTTCGCCCGTGTGACTTTCAACCAGAAGGGCGAGATGCTGAAGCTGAGCACGTCGAGGTAGAAATTACACCCATATGGCGGAATGCGTCTCTTTTGCGCACTGTTCCAAATTCATCATACGTAGGGCGGTCTGCCTGCCCTCGCAGCGCAGCTGCAAGGGTTGCGCACTCCGCCAAATTCATCACTCGTAGGGCGGAATGAGCTTCTTTTGCTCACTCCGCCAAAAGGATTCTTTGGTTGTCGGAGTGAAACCGCACCAAGCTATCGATAATCCAATATTTGCAGGCGCTTTCATTCCGACCTACGTATTTTTTCCGCCAAATAAAGCTTTCATCGTAGGGCGGAATGCGCCTTTTTTGCGCACTCCGCCAAATATTGCCTTCACTGTAGGGCGGAATGCACCTCTTTTGTGCACTCCGCCAAAAAGATTCCTACGTTGTCGGAGTGAAACCGCACCATGCTCTTCATAATCCAATATCTGCAGGCGCTTTCATTCCGACCTACGTATTTTTTCCGCTAGATTAAACATTGCTCGTATGGCGGAATGCGCCTCTGCCTGCCCTCGCAGCGTAGCTGCAAGGGTTGCAAACTCCGCCAATGACTTGATGGTTGTGTCGGAGTGAAACCGCGCCAGACTCTTTATAATCCAATATCTGCAAGCGCTTTCATTCCGACCTACAAAAATTTCGGATCATTCGCCGAAAGAACAATCATTTTCTTTAAATTTTGTGGTATCGATTTTATTCTTCTTGGGATCGCCGTCGAAATACGTACAGTAGCTTGACCATGCCCAATCGCCAAAATCTTCGACATATCCGTGTTTTGCAGGGTTGTAGTGGATGTAATCGAAATGATGCAATAAATCCTCTTCATCACGAATAGTATGTTCCCAGAATCGATCCTGCCAAATAACTAATTCAGGTTTTCTGAGCACTGAGCGAATTTCTTTCGTTGTGAGGCGTTTAATGTTTCGAATCTTTTGAGAAAATGAATTGTCATCTGCCGTTAATGCGATGAGAAGATGCACGTGATCAAATAAGACACAATAAGCCAACAGATCAAACGGTTCACGCTTCTGTGTTTGGTTTATGGCTCGCATCTAAATGTTGACGGCAACCTCATCCGAGAAAATTGGTTGACGTTTATGTGTCACAAGCGTAAAGAAATAGATACCGCCATAGACTTGATTCCGTATGTAATCAGGCATGATCAAAGTTTATCATCCTATGGATTCCGTAGTCAAATATACGTCGGAGTGAGCCTGCTCCACACTCATGTCAAATCAGCATCTTGAGGCAGTCTCATTCCGACCTACGTATTTTTTCCGCCAATTAAACATTCACCGTAGGGCGGAATGCACCTCTGCCTGCCCTCGCAGCGCAGCTGCAAGGGTTCGCCACTCCGCCAAAAGAATTCTTTGGTTGTCGGAGTGAAACCGCACCAAGCTATCGATAATCCAATATCTGCAGGCGCTTTCATTCCGACCTACGCCTCACAAAAGATCTTTTAAATCCCAATCATCCAAACAATATCTTCCCCCCTGATTGTCTAATTCCACGATAATCTAACTCAATCATTTTGCCTCCCGTTTGATAATTATTTATTTCACCGTGCAGATTCACCCCAAATCAAAAGGGACTAATTTCTGCCACAATCGGCAGTTTAAGTTATACTTATCCCCGTGAACTACCAGAAACGCATCTTATCAAAAATGTCAAAGATGTTTATCAATTTCTTCCGAATTGACCACAAACAGGAGTAAGCATGTACGGATACAGTGGAAAAATCCTTCATATTGACCTGAAAACGAAGAAAAATTGGGTCGAAACCAAACCAGAGGAATGGTACAAAATTTACATTGGTGGGGTATCGATGGCTTCGCGTCTACTTTGGGAAAATATCACTCCCGGCTGCGATCCACTCGATGACGGCAACCCGATTTGTTTCGCCAATGGCATCTTCACCGGCACGCCAGTGCCAGTCGGCGGCAAATTTGGGCTCGCATCCAAATCACCCCTGACCGGTTTTATCGGCGACAGTCTTTCCGGCAGTTGGTTCTCAATCGCGCTTAAACGCGCTGGTTGGGATGGCATGGTGCTGCACAACAGCTGCGACCGCTGGACCCAACTCTTTGTCGACGATGATCGCGTCCAGTTCAATGATGCCACCTATTTGCTCGGAAAAGGCACCTTCGAAACCGAAGAAGCCATCCGTACAAAACTTGGCGACGATCAGATCCGCTCCTGCACCATTGGTCCATGTGGTGAGAATTTAGTGCGTTATGCCAACGTCACCAATGATGGCCGCCAGGCTGGCCGTACTGGTCACGGTATGCTTTGGGGACATAAGAAACTTAAAGCGGTTTCTGTACGCGGCTCTCGCGGCGTGAAAGTCTTTGATCCCAAAACGCTCAATCAACTTTCTTATGATATTTCCAAGAGCGCGCAAGGCAAATATACAGAAAAGTACCGTGTTTATGGCACTTCGACCGGCTTGCTGAACACCAATGCAATGGGCGTCTTACCCACCCGCAACTTCCAGGAAGGCGTTTTTGAAGATGCCGAACTGGTCAGCGGTGAATACCTTGATAAGCACCACAAAGTCAAGGTCATTGCCTGTGCCCAGTGCCCCATCGCCTGCGAGCAGATGTCCATGGTCAAGACCGGACCTTTTGCGGGCGCAATGACAGGTATCGAATACGAAAGTCTCTTCGCCAACAGTTCCAACCTGGGCATCTCCGACATGCGAGCCGCCATCAAGCTGATCACCATATCCGATCAGGATGGCATGGATAGCATCACAATGGGAGTTACCATCGGTTGGGCAATGGAATGCTACGAAAAGGGCATTCTCAAGAAGGAAGACTTCGCCAGCAAGGCTCACCCCGAAGGTCTCGAGTTGAACTTTGGCAATGGCGACGCGGCTGTAGCCGTAGCTGAGATGATTCGCGATCAGGAAGGCATTGGAAAACTGCTTGCCCAGGGAACCCGCATCGCCAGTAAAGTAATTGACGAGGAACGCGGTACCGAAACTTATAAGTGGGCAGTCAACACAAAGGGTCTTGAATCTGCTGGATATGACGCGCGCACCCTCAAAACCTTTGCCCTCGGGCTTGCCACCGGCACCCGCGGCGGCTGTCACAACCGCTCCGCCGCTTACGATCCGGACATGAAAGGCGAGACCAACCGCTTCACCGTTGATGAAACCCGCGGTCGCGTTGCGGCAGATTCAGAAGAATACGCAGCCGTCTACGACACTCTGCCCCTGTGCAAGTTCATCCGGCGCTGTTTCACCGGCAAAGCCGATCGTGCTGGTGCCTGGCCTGCCATTGCCAAACTGATCAATGCCACCACTGGCTGGGAATTTGGTTACGATGAAGTTGACTTGATCGGTGTGCGCGCTTGCACCATCAAGAAAGCCTTCAATATTCGCGAAGGTTGGACTGAGAAAGATGATGACCTTCCCTGGCGCTGGAAGCACGATCCCTTCACCAAAGGTCCTAGCGCAGGCGTAATTGTGACCGATGAAGAGCTTGAATATATGAAAGACCTTTACTACAAGGCCAAAGGCTGGACCGAGGAAGGTTTGATCCCCAAAGAACTATTAATCAAACTTGGCATGCCCGACGTGGCTGAAGAAATCGGAGTCTAACGAGGAACTTATGGCAACCAGTACATCAAAATATGCTTATATCGATTGCGATCCAAATCTTTGCGTAGGCTGTCAGCTTTGTGAGTACATCTGTTCGTTCACAAAAACCGGAGAATACAACTCCTATCGCAGCCGCATCCGCACCGTACGCGTGGATGAAGTCCTCATCACCGCTATCGCCTGCCGCACCTGCGAAAACGCGCCCTGCGTGATCGTCTGCCCGCGTGATGCCCTCACCCAGGACCCCGTGACCGGTATCATTGACATCAATGCCACCAAATGTGACGGCTGTGCCTGGTGTATCGAAGCCTGTGATTTTGGCGCGATCTCCATCAACCCCCAAACCACTCTGGCAGAGATCTGCGACCAGTGCAAGGATGAACCAGACGGTCCTCAATGTGTAAAGTGGTGCCCCAAAGAAGCGCTCACCCTAACCACACCCGACCAGCGCGCCCAAAAGACTCGCCGCAATCTGATTAGCGAATCTTTAAACATTCCCCAGAAAGCAACGGATCCTAAATGAGTGAAGACCCCATCACCAAGAGCCATGCCGCGGACTTCCCGCAGGATGAGCCGCGCATTGGTGTCTACGTCTGCCATTGCGGCAGTAACATCGCCGGCGTTATTCCGCCGGAAGAAGTTGTAGAATTTGCCGGCAAACTCCCTGGCGTTGTGCGCTCGATTGATACCATGTATGCCTGTGCCGACAGTGGTCAGCGCCTAATCAAAGAAGACATTGCCAAATATGGACTAAATCGCGTTGTCGTTTCAGCCTGTTCGGTACGCATGCACGAACCGACTTTCCGTGGTTGTGTGGCTGAAGCTGGTATGAACCCCTTCCTGATGGAAATGGCAAATATCCGTGAGCAGTGCACCTGGGCGCATGGGCATGACCCAGAAGGCGCTCTTAAAAAAGCCAAAGACCTCACGGCAGCCGCTGTTGCCAAAGCAACTTTCCTGACCCCGCTGGATATGATCAAAGTGCCCGTCACCAAACGCGCCATGGTCATCGGTGGTGGTGTGGCTGGCATCAACGCCGCCCTCGACCTGGCTGAACAAAACATCCCGGTCACCCTGGTAGAAAAAGAACCAACGATTGGAGGGGTCATGGCGCAGCTTAACAAGACCTTTCCAACGATGGACTGCAGTATATGAATTCTTGCACCAAAAATGGTTGACGCGGCGCGTCAGCCCCTGATTGAAGTAAAGACCTTTACCGAAGTTGAAAAAGTTGAAGGATATGTCGGCAATTTTGTTGTGACCTTGAGGGAAAAATCCAAATACGTGCGCGCTGATCGCTGCAATGGCTGCGGCGCCTGCACCAAAGCCTGCCCAGTGGAAGTTCCCAATGATTTTGAATTGGGTCTCGCCCCACGCAAGGCTGCTTACATTCCCATGAGCCAGGCAGTGCCCCTCATCTACAACATCGACATGGATGCCTGCATCCACTGTTACAAATGCGTGGAAGCCTGCGGAGCCCTGGAAGCAATTGACTTCAGCATGGAGGATAAGTTGGTGGAGCAGGAAATCGGCGCCATTGTGGTGGCAACCGGTTTCAGTCACTTTGACCCCACCCCCATGACTGAATACGGTTATGGTCGTTTCCCGAATGTGATCACCGCCATGGAAATGGAACGGCTCAACAACTCTGCCGGCCCTACTCACGGCGCTCTGATCCGCCCCAGCGATGGAAAATCACCCAAACATATTGCCATCATCAACTGTGTTGGCTCCCGCGATAAGCGCTACAACACAAGCTGCTCGAACTTCTGTTGCATGTACGCGATAAAGAACGCGCTGCTGCTCAAGCAGATGCACCCGGATGCGGAGCTATCAATTTATTACATTGATATCCGCACACCTTCCAAAGGATACGAAGAGTTCTACGATCGTGCCCGCGAGTCTGGCATCCGCTTTATCCAGGGACGCCCTTCCGAAATCACCGAAGACCCCGATACACACCAACTTTTCATCGCTTCGGAAGATATCACGCTTGGCAAAGTGATTGAACGCGAGTATGACATGGTCATGCTCAACCAGGCTGCCATTCCCCAGCCCGACCAGAACCACATGAGCTCCGTGCTCAACGTGGCGCAGTCTCCAGGCGGGTGGTTCATGGAATATCATCCCAAATTGCGCCCAATGGACAGCCCCACAGACGGTATTTTCTTCGCCGGCGCCTGCCAGGGTCCCAAAGATATCCCTGCCAGCGTAGCCCAGGGCTCTGCGGCTGCTTCGCGCGCTTCTCGCATCCTGCACTCCGATAGCTGGCAGATCGAACCGACCGTTGCAGTCGTCTGGCCGGATCGCTGCGTCAGCGCCAAAGGTCAGGCTTGCGGCATCTGCGCGCGTGCCTGCCCCTACGGCGCTATCGATTACACCAAGGGTCTCGCGGCAGAAGTCATCACCGCCAAATGCCACGGTTGTGGTGCCTGTGTTGGCGAGTGTCCGCACGACTCGATCACCCAACTCCATTACACCGACGCCCAGGTGCTGGCACAAATCCGCACCTTGCTGGCAATCGAACCCGAGAAAAAGATCCTGGCTTTCCGCTGCCAATGGTGCTCTTATGGCGGCGCAGACCTTGCCGGCACCTCGCATTTTGAATACAGTGCCAATGAACGCGGTTTACGCGTGATGTGCTCAGCCCGTATGGATGCCGACCTGATCTACGAAGCCTATCGCCTTGGCGCGGGTGCAATTCTCTATTCCGGCTGCCATCCGCAGGACTGCCACTACATCACCGGTCAGATTTCCGGCGCCAAACGTGCCGCCCGTCTTGAAAAAATATTTGAGCGCATGCAAATGAGCCCGGGTCGCTTCCGCACTGAGTGGATCAGTGCCGCTGAAGGCGATAAGTACGCCCGTATCATAAACGAGATGCAGGCCACCTTGGATGCCATCCCAGAGGATGTTTTGAAGGCCGAAATCGAACGCCTGCGCCCTGAAATGTCCAAGAGGCTCACCAAAATGGGTGAGGTACCCGGTGTGGCTCAGGCAATGGCGCAAGTTGACTTTATCGTTGATGAAATGATTGGCAAGGAGAAAGGCGCATGAGTGGTTTCACTGACCCGAACACCCTTTCCGAACGTGTAAAAGCAATTCCGGGTGGGGAGATGCTGATGATGTGCTATTCTTGCGGCACCTGCACCAGCAAATGCATGATCCAGACTAAACTTGAGGGCAGTTACAACCCGCGGCGTCTGATCCGTGAGGCTGTTTTCAATATGGACGATGATGCCTTTGCCGACAAAACCACCTGGCTTTGCACTGCCTGCGACCTCTGTTACACCGCCTGCCCGCAAAAAATCCACATTTCCGGCGTGATTAATGCCGTCAAGGCATTGGCAGTCGAAAGTGGCAAGAAGACGCCCTATCAGGTTGCCAAAGTGGACGAGTCCACCTGTGTCGCCTGCGGCTTGTGCGAAAAAATCTGCCCCTACGAAGCCATCAGCCTGGTTGAAAAACGGGTTGCCTTCCGCGGCACGATCACGGTTGCTTCGGTAGATGCTGGCAAATGCATGGCTTGCGGGTTGTGCACCGCTGCCTGCCGCTCCACTTCCATCCGCCTGGCTGAGGACTATAACGATGCCGAGTTGATCGACTCTTTATTATCTTGGTTAGAAACCGAAAGGGTATCCTCATGAGTGAGACCCCAAAATTAGTTCTTTTTCAATGCCAATGGTGCCTTTTTTCACCAGCTGACCAGGAATGGGTTGATAGCCAACTGCCCGCAAACATCCACCTTATAAAAGTGCCCTGCACCGGTCGCATCAATCCGCTTTACCTCCTGAACGCGGTTCAAGGTGGCGCGGACGGCATCATGATCAGCGGATGTCTGCCCGAGCAGTGCCATTTCAAAACAGGCAACATTGGAGCCCGCCGGCAGTTGGAAGAGTTTTCCGACTATCTTAGTCATATCGGTTATGAGAAGGAACGCATTCGCTTCCTCTGGCTGGACCTGCAAGATCGCGGCATTATCCAGAAGGAGCTTGCTGCGTTTGAAGCTCAACTCGAAGCCTTCGGACCTGCCCACAACCTCGCCACCCGTGCGGTTGAATCAGCAGGAGGTGCCAATGCCTGATTTAGACGCCCTCAAAGCGGAAGCCAAACGTCTTCTTGATGAAGGTGTGGTGGAAATGATCATCGGTTTTAAAGCCGGCGATACCCCCCTCCACCCGCAGCCTGCGTTTTTCAAGACCGTTGAGGAAATTGATCGTCTCGTTTACAACGCGCTTTGCCAGAATAATCTCGCCACCTACCTCACCCGCTTCCCGAAGACCCAAAAGATTGGCATGCTGGTGCGGGGATGTGAGAACCGCTCGGTGAATGCCCTGGTTATCGAAGGACAGCACCCCAGAGATGGTCTTTACCTGATTGGTGTCCCCTGTGAAGGCATCATCGACTGGCGAAAGATTATTGAAAAGACCGGTGAAGAAGTGATCAGTGTTTTCGAGCAAAGTGATAACACCGTGCTCGTCGAAGCAAAGTCAGGTTACTTCACCCTCGAAAAAGACACCCTTTTGCACGAAAGTTGCGCTCGCTGCATCCATCCAAACCCAATCTCGGCTGATATTGTCATTGGTGAACTCCTGCCTGAAGGCGATCCCACTTTGGCACGCGAGCAAGTTGCAGCTTTTGCAGATCTTTCTCTCCAGGAACGGCATGCCTGGTTCCGCCAGGAAGCCGAACGCTGCATTCGCTGTTATGCCTGCCGTGAAGCCTGCCCGATGTGCTACTGCGAGGAGTGTTTCGTGGATCACGTCAGCCCGCGCTGGACCGAGAGCGGCACCACCCCGGCTGGCATGCAAGGCTGGCACATCGTGCGCGCCTTCCACCAAACTGGTCGCTGCACCAGCTGCGGCGCTTGCGAACGTGCCTGCCCGATGGACATCAAGATGACCTATCTGACCGAGAAACTCAACCAAGATATGCGCCAAAAGTACAACTTTGAAGCTGGGATGGACACCAAAACCCCACCACCTTTCTCGACCATCACGCTGGACGACAAGTCCCGCTTTATAGTTTGAGGAGAGAGAAAATGAACCTGATCCTCAAAAAAGACGACCTTAATCACCAACTGAACGCCTGGCGCCAGGATTATGAAGTCTACGCGCCGCAATCTCTGCAGAACTACACCCATTTTTTACCCCTGCAGGATGGATTTGAACTTGCATTCGACGTCAAGGCGCACAACACGCGCATTCCGCCAAAAGCCCTCTTTTTGCCGACCTCCGAGGCTCTGCTGAAATTCACACGTTTTGGCGGTTACGAACAAATCCCCTCAGAAACGTCCCCCCGTCTCATTTTTGGCATCCGTCCCTGCGACGCGCATGCCATGACTATGCTCGACACAGTATTTGAGCAGGAACGCTACACAGATCCCCACTGGCAAGCTCGCCGCGATGCCACGCTTTTGGTTGGCCTTGGCTGCCATGAACCCTGCCAGACTGGTTTCTGCACAACAGTCGGCTCTGGTCCCTTCAACCATGCCGGTCTGGACGCGATCCTCACTGACCTCGGCGATATTTTCCTGGTGGAAACCCTGACTGAAAAAGGTGAAGGCCTTTTCAGCCAACTTGAAACTGCCACTGAAGAGCAAAGCGCGCAAGCAAGCGTGCTGCAGCAGGCTGCCGCGGCAAGCATGCCGATTGCCTTTGAAACGGAAGGCTTGAAGGAAAAGCTCGATCAAAATTTCGACAATCCATACTGGGAAGAAATTTCGCGTTCCTGTCTGAGTTGTGGAGTATGCACTTTCCTCTGCCCCACCTGCTTCTGCTTCGACATCGTCGATGAAGCCCAACGCGGCGAACGCGTGCGCAACTGGGACACCTGCATGTTCCGTACTTATTCCCTCGAAGCATCCGGGCACAATCCGCGCCCCAGCCGCGTGGAACGCACACGTCAACGCCTGAGCCACAAATATACCTATTGGGTGGATCAAATCAACCAGATCGGCTGCACAGGCTGTGGTCGTTGCGTGCGTTATTGCCCGGTTGGTTTAGACATTCGCGCCATGCTGCGCAAAGCCCATCAACTTCCAAGTGAGGTAGCCCATGTCTAATGAGGCTCACAACCCCTATCTGCCTATCCCCATGCACGTTTTGCATGCCTATTACGAGTCTAATGACCGTTCACTTAAAACCTTGGAGCTCAGTTTTGACGACCCCCAGGATGCCCGCGAATTCTTCGCTGCCTACAACCCGGGTCAATTCTGTCTCTTGAGCGTCATCGGCAAAGGCGAGTCCGCTCTCGGCGTTGCCAGTGCTGCCTGGGAAGGGGATTTTGTCCGCTTCACCATCCAAAAGATGGGCTCCGTTACAACTGCCCTGCACGAGCTCAAACCCGGCGATCCAATCGGCATCCGCGGACCGCTTGGCAATGGTTTTCCGCTGGAAGCTTGGAAGGGCAAGAACCTGGTGATCATCGGCGGCGGGTGCGCTTTTTCGACCCTCTATGCCCTCACCAAACACCTGCACCATCCCTCCAATCGCGGGGATTACGGCAAAATGACTGTCATTTACGGCACCCGCACCTCCGGGCTGTGCATGTACAAACAGGATATTGCTGCCTGGCATCAAAGGGATGACATGGAAGTGCATCAAGCTATTGACGTGCCAGAGCAGGATTGGCTACACCATGTTGGCTACGTGCCTGATGTGGTCAAAGAAGTCAAACCATCTCCAGTCAATAGCGTGGCAGTCGTTTGCGGTCCTCCAATCATGACCAAATATACCCTGCCAGCACTGGTCGAGCTTGGTTTCACCCCCGAAACCATTTTTACCTCGCTCGAAAAGCGCATGAAATGCGGTGTCGGCAAGTGCGGTCGCTGCAATCTTGGTCCAAAATACATCTGCAAAGACGGTCCGGTCTTCAGCCTGGCTGATCTCAACGACCTGCCAGCAGACCTTTAGGAGAAAAATGAGTCGCGGTATTCCGAAGAAAACCAAAACCGAACACGAAATGACTATCGCCCGCCGAATGGTGACGCGAAATTACCTGATGCGATGGGATCTCGACCGTTGTGTTGGCTGCCAAATTGGCCCGATTGTCTGCCCCAAAGGCGCGCTCACACATGTGGAGGCGGAATTGCAGGATGGTCGTATCGTTAAACGCGCCTCGGTGGACGTGGATGAGAAGAAATGTGTCGCCTGCGGTACCTGCGTGGTATCCTGCCCCACCCATGCCATTTCGCTCACCATCAATGGCAAGCCTGAAATTCCGGTCATTGAGTATGGCGCGTACCCCGAATTCATCACCAAGACCATTTTCCGCAAAGAAAAGTTTGATTTCTCTCTCAAGGATTTCCTGATCGACAACTGCCCCACCGGCGTCATCAGCTACGATGAAGTGCGCGAAACCATGCGCATTGATTTCGATAATTGCATTCACTGCCGCCAATGTGAGATTGCCAGCAAAGGCGCCTTTGAGGTCCGCCAGGCATGGGTTGGCTCGGTCGAGCTGCACCGCGAACGCTGCGTGGAAGGCTGCCTGGCATGCGCCGATATCTGCCCCACCCGCGCCCTGCACATTGATGATGCCGGCGAGCTGGTTTTGGCAGACTATTACTGCATCAAGTGCGGCGCCTGCATGGAAGTTTGCCCCATAAAAGCCGAATACGTGGAAGAGCCCTTTGAGTTTGAGTCGCAGGGCATGACCCTCCAACGCACGCTAAAAAAGTTGACAAATGCTGACGAATTGCCGGTTAAAGTTGAACGCTGGCGCGTAAACCACACCGAAGTTTCCAGCGCGTCCTGGATTGAGGCACTGCAAAAAGTCTCAGATGATAAAGCCAAGTCCGTTGAGATTGACCGTAAGCGCGCACTGCGCCGGGCTGATTTGATCGACGCGCTGCGTGGGAATTTGTTTGCAAAGGCACAACTCAAAAAAGAAATAGAACCATAGCTTTTTTCTCAATCAGGAGGAACCTGATGAAATTACCACAATTTCTGATGTTGATACCATTCCTCAAAAAGCTCATGGTTGAAACCTCTGCTGAGGCGTTTCATAAAGCCTGCAAGCTTCTGGATCAAAATGGGATCCAGTATCGCATTCAGACCTTCCGTCTTCAAGGCGCCGTAGGGACGGGGCTGCAATCCCGCTCTTATATGGGATTCAACGTCACCCAAAATAAATGGGGTGCAACGCCATCCCTTTCTTATGCCATTTATGTTCGTCACAAGGATTACGAAACAGCACGCCAGTTGACTGACTCAATCAAATTGGGGTAAGTCGTGCTGCTCTGAAGGCATGGCTCCAAAGCCGTGCCGTGCGGTAAAGTCAAAAGACCAACCCGTGGGGCGGTTGTATTCAGGATTGTGTTCGCCTTGCTTGAAAATCAAGACACGGGCTTTTGATCTCAGCCGGCCAAAGTCACGCAAGTTCGGTGTAGTTGTGATCAGGTTTCTGAACGTGCCGGTATTGATATAGTAAGTTTCAATCCCCTTTTCTACCTTCATCAACTGCACCGTTGGGTTGTGCGTATGCCCCGAGACGATGCACCTGATGGGCGAGTTTGGTTTGCGTAAACATTCTTCTTTGAGAATGAAGTCCGATTGATCTTCAATTTTCGACCGGCGTGAAACCGGAGACAGTAAAGCCTTGACCATCCAAAAGGGCAGCCCTCTTCGCCAAAGCCGCGTTTTCAGAATTGCTTTCAGGCTGGCGGCAGAGAATCCAGTCAAACCGCCAAAAGTGATCATCTGGCTGCCAATTTGCGGGGAAAAGGCGAGATCGTCGAGCATTTTCACGAAGACCGGCTCTATCAGCTGCCAGACTTCTTTCATGGAGAACCCGGGGGTAGAGAATAAAAAATTGATCAACGCGTTCGAAGGTCTAACGTTATCGAAATCAATCAATCGCTGGAACATCACTGAAAGATCCTGATTTTCCAGAATACTTCCCTCGCTGTAGTATTCCTTGAAAAGGATTGGCAATTTTGCTGCAATATCCGTGGTCACAATATCCCCGAGGTTAGGTCTGTCGTAGTATTTTTTATCGATCAGGGTAGGAATTTCAGGCCATAGGCGCACATCCACCCCAAAGTTTGCCGCGTCATATTCGTGCCCGTGGCGAATCAAAATTTTTGTTTCACCATTTGTTCGATGCAGGTACTGATTATCAAACGGCAAATCGGATGGCTCTATCCCCAGGAAGCTGCGGGTACGGTTGCGCACCTGACGGTTGGCATTCAGCAGGCGGTCGTGATTTCCGGGAATGAAATGGATGCGGACTGGTCGGCGCATCTGAATCGTCAGATTCCGAAAAATATCCAGAGTAGCCGCAACACGCCCATCCGCAACAATGGCATCCATGATCTCATTGATCCGCCCTTCCAACTCGCTGCCCTCGGTGACCTCATCATTGTGCGCGTAGGGCCGCAGATGATCTTTTAGCCAAAGCGCTGAGCGTGTTATTTCAAAAATGTCGCCTGCCAAAACAAGGTCAATGTCTTCGATGTTGTCGTTGCGGATAAACTCGTGAATTTCACTGAAAAAAGCGCGGTAGACCTCAGGCGGTAGATTGTGATTAAAGGAGTGCTCACCAAGAGCCAGTGAACTGCTCTCCGCGAAATGCAAATCCGACATTACAATGATCACTTTTTTCTCCTGGGATTATTCTATTACAACAACCGCCTGATTTTGATCAAAGTAGCACCTGACTACGGAACTTGAAGCCTGAATGCGCCTGATTCTCTTGTGCCGACGATTAGAACATGCGTATCCATCGGATCAAACGCCAGCGCTTGTACCGTCCATTCAAAGCTATGCGCATTCCAGTTTACGCCGCAATCCTTCGTGATCCACAATTTTGTGCCCCCACCTACTGCCCACGTACATTTGTCGCCTCGTGAGCTTGCGACAGTTAGATCGCTTGAAAAGAAGTTCTCAATCCCTTCCGGCAATCCACTCAAGCCAATAAATGATGCTGAAGTCCCTTCTGTTGAGGTTTGCATTTTACTTAAGCCTGACGAATCGTAATTGAAAACCCCACAATCACCGGCCATGTCGCACGCAAAAACCTTCACATCGCCTTCAGGCGTCTGCACCATTTCTTGAACCGCCCAAGTCTCCAGCCCAACCTGCTCCCACTGATCTCCTCGCAATGCCCACAAGCCTGATCCAGCAGTGCCCAACAACAGCATGTCATCTTTCAGAATCAAACTGCTTGGCTGAACTGAACTATGTGTGTCCATCCCAAAGGCTTCATCAGGTAAAAGAACCCGCCCCCTTACCCAGTTTATGCCTGCATCTACATCCTCCGGAGAAGCCTCAGGTAAGGTGACAGCCTGCCAGGTCTGCCCATTCCACACATCCATCCAGCCGCGCCCGATGGCAAAAAGCTGCTCGTCTGCCAATGCCAGAGAGACCACATCCAGGCTGGTCAAGCCATTGTTCATGGGTTCCCAGGTATCACCTGAATCTGAAATCTTAAAAACTCCCTGCCCATAAACTGCCCCTGCCAGCACGTCAGCTTCACCAGGCATTTCCGAAAGACCAGTAATAGCCGTCAATCGCATATCAGCCATGATACTGTTCCAATTGGAGCCATAGCTGCTCGAGCGGAAGATACCATTGTTCTCAGTGGCAGCATACCAGCGCTGTGGGTTGCCATCGGCGATCACGAAGTCATACAATCGCTGCCCAGCCAGACCGCGCGGAACCCAACTGGCAGCAAAATCATCCGAACTGTACAGTCCATTACCGTAAGTGCAGCTGAAAACCCGCTTTTGCTGCCTGCCAAAGGGGTCAAGATAAACTCTGTATACCTCCACGTCTTCCGGCAACCCTGCACTACTCATTACCCACGAAGCTCCGCCATTCCATGTGCGATAGACACCATCCCTGTGCCAGACACCGGCATAAACCAGCCCTGCGTAGGCATTATCAATGGCGAAAGACCGCGCCGAGGGGTCATCTACACCCGTATTGATTGGGCTGAAAGTTAGGCCGCCGTTCACGCTCTTGTAAAAACCGTGTTCGTGCGCCGTCAGATAGACTAGATTGGAGTTGATTGGGTCAATATCCACATCGTAAAAATAATCCGGTTTTGGGAAGCTGTTTCCCGTCAGCAGGATTGTCCAATTAATCCCTCCATCCATACTCCTGGCAAGATAACCGACCAGGCTGTCGCTAATTCGCGAAACGACAAACATCCTCTGTGGGTTAGTTGGATCAATTTCGATGTCGTAGATAATGTGGTTGTTGAGCACACCCCCGCTCGATGCCTGCCAGCTTTCCCCAGCATTGGTCGATTTATATATACCCCCCTTGTAGGTCCCTGCAAAAACGATATTCGAACTGGTCGGATGCGTCGCGAGGGATTGAATAACCAGATTAGATAACCCCACGCTTTTCCTGTACCAGGTCTTGCCCTGGTCAAAACTTTTATAAACACCGCTGCCATAATGCCCGGCGTAGATATTGTCGTTCTGACCTGGGTCGATCGCAAAGGAAGTGAAAGTACCCCCCACCGGACCAACCGGCGTTGACTCTCCTGTACTTACGAGTGGAAAGTAGTAAATGTAGTTTTCCGTTGAAATGGATTGGCTAAAAACTTCGCCTAACCTTAAGGTGGTAAATATCAAACTGATCAGAAACGCAAAAAAAATCAGCCCAAAGACACTGAATCGCAGAGAACGATAGCCCCGCAAGTGATTTCGCATATTTCCTCGCAGTTTACACTGCAACTCCCGTGCCCGGGAGACCCTGATTATCTCAATTGAGAACCTTCCTGAAAGCTTCCAGGCTGACTTCCACAGCCTTGTCGCTGATGTCGTTATGGGTCACCATGCGATATTCCCCAGGACCAGAATCCATCAACAGCACCCCTTCCTGTTTCATCGCCTCCAGGAATTCTGCCATGGAAAGCGCCACACTTTCATCCAGTTGGAAGAAGATCATGTTGGTTTGGGGTGAGTTCTTGGTCAGATGCACTTTGCCATTAGCTCGCAATCCCTCTGCCAACATTGCCGCGCGTCGATGATCCTCCGCGAGCCTGTCAACCATCTCATCCAACGCCACAATCCCAGCCGCCGCAATGATGCCTGCCTGGCGCATGCCGCCACCAAGCAATTTTCGCAAGCGCCTCGCCTTATTGATGAAATCTTTATCACCACACAGAACCGACCCCACCGGGGCGCATAAGCCCTTGCTCAGGCAAAAGGTAATCGAATCAGCGGGGGCAACCAGCTTACTGGCGGGTAAGCCCAAAGCTACCGCGGCATTAAAAATTCTTGCTCCGTCCAGGTGCAAAAGTAAACCGTGCTCACGGGCAAAAGCGGCGACGCTTTCAGTGTATTCCAGGCTTATAGGAACACCTCCGCAGAAATTCTGCGTGTTCTCAATGATCACCAACCTTGAAGTCGGCTCGTGATAATCGTCCGGATTGCGCAGAGCATTCTTGAGGTCGGTCAACGCTAAGGTTCCATCTGGTTGGTTTGGGATAGTGTGGATCACCACGCCTCCCACCGCCGAGACGCCGCCGGCTTCATGCAAGAAGGTGTGCCCCTGCGTGCCCATGATCGCTTCTTCGCCCCGCGCGCAGTGCGCCAAAACCGCCACCAAGTTGCCCATCGTGCCCGAAGTCACAAACAATCCACTATCCTTGCCAAGCATATCAGCGGCTTTTTCTTCCAGGGCCTTGACGGTTGGATCTTCCCCATAAACGTCATCCCCCACCTCGGCGCTTGCCATTGCCTGGCGCATTTTTTCAGTTGGATGTGTGGTTGTGTCAGAGCGAAAATCAAAATATTGCATGGTCTACTCCTTCTCGAGCGTGGTTAATATTTCTTTGAGGTCTGCTGCCAGAGGCGCTGTGAACTCTGTCGGTTCTTCATCGCCTGGTAGTTTGATAGTCAGCTTGTGGGCGTGCAAAAAGAATCTTGGTATATCCAGAGACTTTTTCCGCCGTCCGTAGATCTTATCTCCCGTAACCGGGCAGCCAAGAAATGCCAGATGCACGCGAATTTGGTGGGTTCTGCCCGTCAGTGGTTGCACTTCCAAAAGGGTATGATTCCGATAAGTTTCAAGTGTGTAGTACTCTGTGATGGCAGATTTGCCCTTGTCTCCATATACCACAGCCATTCGCTGCCTTATTTTCTCATCCCGGCCAATTGATGCCTCAACCCTTCCTGTAGGAGAAGGCGGTTCGCCATCCACCAAAGCCAGGTAGGTTTTTTTCGTCTTCCGCGATTTAAATTGGCGCACCAGCCAGCTGTAAGCCGCTTCGTTGCGCGCCAGGATCAGCACTCCGGATGTTTCTTTGTCCAGGCGATGCACAATTCCAGGTCGCGCTGCCTCACCCACGTAGGCAATCTCAGGCCAGCGGTGCAAAATTGCGTTCACCAGGGTATCCTGGGTATTCCCAGCGCCGGGATGCACCACCATACCGGCAGGCTTATTGACGACGATCACATTTTCGTCAACATAGATCACATCGACTGCAATGGCTTGATGCAGCAGCTGGGTTTCTTCCTGGGTTGGCAGGGAGTAAGAGACCACATTGCCCGGTTCGAGCTTAAAGGAGGCTTTATGCTGAACCTCCCCATCTACGATAACCTCACCTTCCGAAATCAATTGCTGGAATTGGGCGCGCGAAAACTTTGGCTCAGATTGCGCCAGGAATTTATCGAGCCGTATTGATTCTTCCCCTTCGTAATTCAATTCTCTAAGCATCTTCTCCAGGTTTCTCTTCAGGATCCGTCTTCGATCCATTTTTCTCTTTAATAATCATATCCAGCAGCATCAGTCCAACTCCGATCGTAACACAAGAGTCAGCCACATTGAAAATAGGGAATCTGCCCACCGCGATAAAGTCCGTTACAAATCCCAGCGTAAAATGGTCCACCAAATTACCCACTGCCCCGCCCAGCATCAGGCTCAGGGACACTTTCACCAGCAAATCCTTTATTTCAGTTTTTTGATAGAAAACAATGATAAATATTGCAATCAAGATTCTCACAACAGTTAAAACCGGACCCGCGTTTTGAAAGCTTCCAAACGCGGCACCGCGGTTTTGCCAGTACAAAAAACGAAAGAATTCTCCAATCGCCGGGATGGGTGCCCAGGCTTCGCCCAATGCAAGGTTCTGCCTCACCAAGGCTTTCGTCAGCTGATCCACCACGATCACCGCGGTAGCGATCAGAAACAAGAAGCCGTTATGCTTCAGGAATTTCTTCACTCGCCTGCTCCTTGCACAGCTTGCAGGGCAAAGTGTAGCTCTTCTCCATCAAAAACATCGTGCGCCTGGCTCAGTCCATGCGGCAAGGCTTCGTCCAGAACTGCCAGCGCCAGGGTTTCTGCAGCGATATAAGTTTCATTTTGTTTGACCGCCTCACTCAAAGCAGCCGTAGCCTGATAGTAAATCTTAATTCTATCGGCGATATCCATGCCCAGACTCTTGCGCTGATCCTGTACCCGGCGCACAAACTCCCGCGCCAGACCTTCGTAGAACAAGTCCTGGCTGATAGTCGTGACCAAAGCCGCCAGGTATGGACCTTCCGTCGCAACGGAATAACCTTCCTTCGCGGTGGCATGCACCTCCACTTCGTCGGGCAGGATCTCATAGTGCTTGCCATCCACCTTGACCACCAGGTTCAAACCAGCCAGCAGCCTCTCAGCACTTTCTTTTGCGGGCAAATCGAGGATCGCCTGCCGTACTTTTGGCGAGAGTCCTCTATATTTTTGACCCAATTGTTTGGGCAAAGGATTCAGAGTGTACTCAACTGCTTCTTCGCTTCCTCCCAATGCCCTAACCCGCTTCACGTTCAGTTCATCCTCAAGAATTTCCCTGAACTGCTCCACCACTTCCAGTTCATCCGCGCTGCCAACCGCAAAAGCGACTTCCGAAAGCGGCTGACGCACCTTCACGTTGGATTTGTTGCGTGCGGCATGCCCAAGTGAAGCCAATTTCATCACAACTGCCATCTGGTGGTTGAGCGTTTCATCGATCATGCTCAAGTCAGCCTTAGGCCACTCAGCCAGATGTACGGAAATCGGCGCCTGTTCATCAGAAGACCTCACCAGGTTTTGGTAGAGTGTCTCTGCCATAAAAGGCATGGAAGGCGCCAACAGCTTGCTGACAGTCACCAAAGCTCGATACAAGGTTTCGTAAGCGGCAGCCTTGTCGGCATCCGATTCGCTCTTCCAGAAACGTCTTCTCGAACGGCGCAGGTACCAGTTGGAAAGGTTATCTACAAAAGCCTCAATTGGGCGGGTAGCCCCGATCACGTCGTAGGTTTCATAGGCTTTAGTCACATCTCTCACCAGGGCTTCCAGTGAAGAGAGCAGCCACCGGTCCAAATCTGAGAATTGGGGAATAACCGAAGAGTCAGGCGTCCACTTATCCAGATTGGCATAGGTCACAAAGAAAGAATAGGTATTCCACAGCGTCAGCATGAAGCTGCGCACCACTTCCCCGACCAACTCGGTGCTGAAACGGCGTTCGTTACCGGGAGGGCTGGAGGTGTAGAGATACCAGCGCATCGCGTCAGCGCCATAAGCGTCGATTACTTCCCAGGGGTCAACCACGTTGCCCTTGTGCTTGGACATCTTCTGACCTTCCCCATCCAGGATCAAGCCCAGGCAGATAACGTTCTCAAAACTGAGGTTATCAAAAACCAGCGTGCTGATCGCCAGCAGCGAGTAGAACCATCCGCGGGTCTGATCGACCGCTTCGCAGATGAAATCGGCAGGGAATTGTTGTTTGAATTCCTCCAGATTCTCAAAAGGATAGTGCCACTGGGCAGCGGGCATCGCGCCTGAGTCAAACCAGACGTCAATCAGCTCGCTCACACGGCTCATTTTGCCTTCCTTGCACTTTGGGCAATGGAAGTGCACCTGGTCCACATACGGACGGTGCAGTTCAAGGTTGCTTTGATCCTCGCCAGTCAACTCGCTGAGCTCAGCAACAGAACCGACGCAGTGCTGATGCCCGCAGCTTTCGCAAACCCAAACCGGCAGCGGTGTGCCCCAGTAACGGTCTCGCCCCAAAGCCCAGTCCACGTTGTTTTCAAGCCAGTTACCAAAACGGCCTTCTTTGATGTGCTCGGGCACCCAGTTGATCTCCTGGTTTAGTTCCACCATGCGTTGCTTCACCTCACTGGTGCGGATAAACCAGGTAGATCTCGCCATATACAAAAGGGGCGTGTCGCAGCGCCAGCAGAAGGGGTAAGTGTGTGTCACCGATCCACGGTTGAAGAGCAGGCCTCTTACCTTCAGGTCTTCCATGATCAACGGATCAGCATCCTTGACGAACATTCCAGCCCAGGGCGAAACGGCTGGCTTGAACTTGCCCTCATCGTCGATTGTCAACAGAACCGGCAGGTTGTAGACTTTAGAAACCTGCATGTCATCCATACCAAATGCTGGAGCGATGTGCACCAATCCGGTGCCGTCACTAGTGGTGACGTAATCAGCATTGACCACATAATGAGCTGGTTTTTCCGGCGGAAGGAAGGAATAGAGCGGAGCATACTTCTTACCTTCGAGTGCCTTCCCCTTCATGCTCTTGAGCACTTCCACCTTTTTATCTCCAAACACTAATGGGATCAGTTCCTTCGCCAGGATCAAGCGTTCGTCAGCCTCACCCTCAATCCTGACCATGACGTAATCCACATCCGGATGGGCGGCAACGGCGACATTGCCTGGTAGTGTCCACGGAGTGGTTGTCCAGACCAGCAGATAGGTATTCGGCTCATCCAGCAGAGGTAAACGCACCGTGATGCTGGGGTCAACTGTGTCGGCATAGCCTTGCGCCACCTCATGGTTCGAGAGCGGTGTGCCGCAGCGCGGGCAGTATGGAACTACTTTGTAACCCTGGTAGAGTAAATCCTTATCCCAGATCTGGCGCAGCAACCACCAGACCGATTCGATATAGGGATTCGTGTACGTCACATATGCCCGGCTCAGGTCCACCCAATAGGCGATCCTTTCGGTCAATTGCTCCCATTCCTGGATGCGCGAGAAGGCGGATTCACGGCATAGGGCGTTGAATTTTTCGATGCCGTATTCCTCGATCTGGCTTTTCTCGGTGAAGCCCAGCTTCTTTTCGACTTCGATCTCCACTGGCAGCCCATGCGTATCCCAGCCGCCGCGTCGGTCAACGAAGTAACCTTGCATGGTGCGGAATCTCGGGAACATGTCCTTAAACGCGCGTGCCAAAACATGATGAACGCCAGGTTTTCCGTTGGCAGTCGGCGGACCTTCAAACATCACAAAGGGTGTGCGATCCTTACGGTCGTCTGATGATTTCTTAAAAATCTCGTTTGTCCGCCAAAAACGCAAGCGTGCTTCTTCCTCCTGCTGGATATTCAATCGCGATGAAACTGGTTTGAACATAATTGCTCCTCTTGCGGCTGGTTCTCACCAGCCTGAAAATAAAAAAGCCCGTCCCACTACAGGGACGAGCCGAAGCTCGCGGTACCACCCCGCTTCTCAGCTATGCTGAGCGCTTGTCGCATGCCCTTTTATGGAGCCTGCACCCTCTGTAACGGAAGGGCAATCCGGCGCGCTTACTGCCGTCGAACGGGTTCAGCTTGCGGCTCTGGAAGGATTTTCGTGCAAGCGGTTCTGCCCGGCTTCCACCATCCCGGTTCGCTTTCAGCCTGCCTGCAGTACTCGTTTCCGTCTCTGCCGATCAAATGATAATTATCTCATAGCCGTAAAAGCTTGTCAAACCTTGCGATAAAAAAGTATGCGTTTCAAAAGTCCGTGNNCACGGACATTTGAAACAGATACGATAAAAAAAAGACCTTCTTGCGAAGGTCCTGGGTGCCTGGAGGGGGTCGAACCCTCAACATCTTCATCCACAGTGAAGTACTCTGCCATTGAGCTACAGGCACCATGTAGGCGGCAATTCTAACATACCCCTCGCAGTCTCGCAAGCGGCATTTTTTTGGAATATGTAGGGCAAAGGCCTGCCTTTGCCTTAGTAAATAGATCGCCTTTGCGTTTGCAAACCAACCTGCCTGCTCCTCGATAGATCTTCTCACCCCACAAGCGTTGAATCGACTTATGCCCAGTCTTTTTCTTAGACTCAGACCTTCTGATATAAATATTCGATCAACTTGTCGCGGTCAATGCCAACCTGCTCAAAATTGTGCAGATCCTTGACCATCACCGTATTCCCCTCGATTTCCTCAGGTCCAAGCACCAATGCCCGGCTCAGCCCCAGGCGATCAGCGTATTTAAACTGCTTCGCCAGCTTTTCAGGTTCCGCCTGGATCACCTTAAATCCAGCCGCACGCAGCTGACCTGCAAGGCGAATGGACTCCGTCAGGGTGTCCTCATTAAATACCGTCACAAACAGGGTTTCGGGATCCACCAGGTCTGCCGGGATCAAGCCATAGGCTTCCAAAACCAGCATGATCACCACGTCTCCCATGGCAAATCCCACGCCAGGCAAAGGATTTCCGCCGACATCTCCAACCAGATTGGCATAGTGCCCGCCGCCTAAAATCGCGCGAAATTCTCCATTAACGGTATGTGCCTCAAAAACGGTGCCAGTGTAATAATCCAATCCCCGGATGATCTTTGGGTCATACGCGACATACTCTTCAACACCCAGGTCTTCAAGCAGAGCGAACAGATTTCTCATCTGCTCCGAATCCTGCCAAAGTTCCTGGTTTTCAAGTAGCTCACGGATTGCCTTGAGCTGCTCGGCGTTCAGTCCTTCCGCCAGCACCTTCTCATCCCAGATATCGGCTGGCAGTTTGTCAATCCGGTCGATCAGATGCAGCATGACAGGCTTTTGTTCCGCACTGATCCCGATTTTGCTCAGCTGACCATCCATCAATTGGCGGTCGTTGATATACAGCTTTACCTGATCGGGGGTCAGCCCCACATTTCTTAGGAAAGTTGCCGCTACAGCCAGCAACTCCGCGTCTGCCTGGATTGAATCGCTGCCAATCTGGTCAACATTCCACTGAAAAAACTCGCGTGTACGCCCTTTTTGGGGTCGCTCATAGCGCCAGAATGGGCCAAATGCCCACCATCTCAGCGGGAAAGTAAGCTGATTTTGCCTGGACGCGACCATGCGCGCCAGAGTGGGTGTAAGTTCGGGGCGCAACGTGATCGGATCACCACCGCGGTCGTTGAAAACAAAGGCCTGTTCCTTAACCAGCTCCTCCCCCGATTTCGCCGCATAGAGATCAATTGTCTCCAGGCAGGGACCATCATACATCTGGTAACCAAAGGCTTCCGAAGCCTCGGTCAGTTTTTGGATCAACCACTGGCGTTTTGCCATTTCATCAGGATAAAAATCCCGCGTACCCTTGACGCTCTTGATTACGTTCTTCATCTCGACCTCTTATTATTCAACTGAGTAGTATAACATGCCAGCTTTCAGGTAAAATAAACCAAGTAACTATTTAGAGGATGTGAAATGAAATTTTTGGATGTTATTGCTCTTTGTGAAGGCACGCTCCTCACACCGGATGTCGACCATGTTCCTGAAATCAAAGGCGGCTTCGCTGGCGATCTGATGAGCGATGTACTTGCTTCGATCCAATCTGAAGCTGTGCTCATCACCGGTCTCTGCAATCCCCAGGTGGTTCGCACAGCTTTGATTGCAGATATCCGCTTGATCATCTTTGCTCGCGGAAAAAATCCCGGTGACGAAATCCTTGATCTCGCCATTGAGGAAAACTTGCCTGTTGCTTCCTCACGCCTGGGTCTCTATGAGATTTCAGGTCGGCTCTCCCAAGCAGGCTTACCCAGCTGCGAAATGGAAATGAACCTCTTTCGTAAAGACTAAATCCAATGAGCGACCAGGCTGCTGTCTCCGATAACAATGCTGGCATGATCACCAGGGTTGAGGAACTTGGCTACGAATTAAAAGTCGGCCAGGTCATGACCACCGATGTGGTCACATTCTCACCTGAGACAACTATTCTCGAAGCGCTTGATGTGATCAAACAACATCGCATCTCAGGTGCTCCTGTTACAGTTGATGGCAAGCTTGTTGGCATCATATCCATGGAAGACCTGATCCGGGCTTTAAGAGACGGGCGAATCGACCGCAGCGTCTCAAACTACATGAGCAAAGATTTGATCACCGTCAAAGCCATGGAAAAGGTTGTTGACGCCCTAAAAATCTTTGCAAAGACAAAAGTTGGCCGCCTTCCTGTGGTGGATGAAAACAACAAATTAGTAGGTTTGCTTACAAAAGGAGATATTACCAACGGCTTACTGAACGCGCTTCAACGCGATTATCAAGCTGAGGAAATTATCCGCTATCGTGCTTCCCACCTTTTTGAGGATATCGAATCCGACCGCACGAGTCTTATCCTGCGGTATCGCATTATCAAGGACGATTTTGTCCATGGTGGTGCAGCTTCCAACAATATCAAAAGAGCCCTCCTGCGCCTTGGTGCCAACCGGCAGATTGCCAGAAAATGCGGAATTGCGGTATATGAAGCTGAGATGAATCTGATCATCCACACCAACAATGGCGGCTTCCTGAGGGTGGAAATTGAGCCGCACAAAATCACAATCGAAGCTTACGATGATGGTCCTGGTATCGAAGATGTTGAAAAAGCCTTAACCCCCGGATATTCCACCGCCACCGAATCGATTCGCGAAAAAGGTTTTGGTGCAGGTATGGGTTTGGTCAACATTCGCTCCTGTGTCGACGAAATGAATATTAAGTCCTCCAAAGAAAGCGGTACAAATCTGTTTATGACCATGTATTTGGACAAGACCGAAAGTTGAGGTTAAACAAATCATGTGCTCACTCCAAACCATTTTAGACAATATCGA
>DJGU01000130.1 GCA_002432795.1 Anaerolineaceae bacterium UBA5838 | reverse complement strand
GGCTCTCGCGAGGCATAGGTTGGTATGGATTCCATGATGCCATACTCTTCGAGCACGATGACCCACCCTACGCAGCTAGAGACACTAACAGTTCAGCTGTTCTTTAAACTTTAGCGAGATCACAACCTCTTGCGGTTAGTTTTTCTCCTCGATCAGGGCAGAAAGTAGAGGGATTATCTCAACGGCATCGCCAACAACGCCCAAATCAGCAGTCTTAAAAATGGCAGCTTCAGGATCTTTGTTGATCGCGATGACCGTCTTGGATGAGCTCATCCCCACCACGTGTTGGATCGCGCCGCTGATGCCGGCGGCAATGTACAATTCAGGGCCGACCGTCGTGCCCGATTGGCCAACCTGAAGGGTGTGCGGAATCCAGCCTTGCTCCACGATTGCCCGCGAACCAGCCATCACCCCACCCAATTTCTCCGCCAGATCCTGCAACAGCTCAAGATTCGAAGCTTTTTGGCAACCCCTGCCGCCCGCGACGATCACGCGCGCGTCCTCGATGCTGACAACTCCGTCCTCGTCCAGGTAGCGCTTTTCCACGACCCTGGTGCGGATTACCGCCCGATTGAGCGTAACCGGAAAAACCTCTTCCATGAGCGGTGAATCTGTTTTTCCCGCTGGAACAGGGAATACATTTGGCCGGACTGTTGCGGTTTGCGGACGGTTGTAGGGCGTGATGATCGACGCCATGATATTCCCGCCAAATGCTGGACGGGTCTGAACCAGTTGCCGTTCAGCATTGATCTCAAGCCCAGTGCAGTCAGCCGTCAGACCCAGTTGAAGGCGGGCAGCCACACGCGGCGCAAAATCCCGACCGTGGGGAGTGGCTCCGTAGAGGACAACCGCTGGCTTTTTGCTCGTGATCACGGCGCACATGACGTTGGTAAAGCCATCCGTGGAATAAGTCTCCAATAAGTCGTGTCGGCAGACAATGACCCTGTCTGCCCCATGCGCCCCATAAACCTCGGTATCCACCTCGCCCGGACCTGCCAGGACCACCGCAACCAGATCCTCCCCGAGTTTATCAGCCAATTCCCGGCCTTTCCCCAACAATTCGAGCACAACTTTTCGCGGCTTGAGTGGTGAGGTTTCTTCATCCTGCTCTGCCCACACAAACACGCCCTTATAGTGTGCCAGCTCTTCTGGTAAGGCTTTTTTGCGTTCGATGCTCATGGCACCAAACCTGCAGACATTCACACAAGCCCCGCACAGAGTGCAAAGTTCGTTTACATGCAGTGAGCTCCCCACAAGGCTTAATGCCCCGAAAGGACAGTTCCGGATACACACCTTGCAGCGCGTACATTTTTCGTGGTCAATGTTCAACATGATTGCTTGCGTCCATTCCTATCAGTAGTCTGATTGCTCGTTAAATCGATGCTCATTCGACAAACCGTTTTTCTTTCAAGAACCCAAATATTTCCCTGGCAGCATCCGCTGCTTCCAGGTTTTGCAGCAAGAGGTTGGACTTTTTAGCCGGCGGCGGGAAGACCTTCACCACCTGCGTGTATGAACCCTGCAAGCCCAATTGTTCCTCCGGGATCTGCAAATCACTGGCACTCACTAACCGGATCGGTTTCTGGCGGGCATTGATGACATCCTTAAACGAAGGCGCGCGCCTTACGACCTCACCCTTGCTGCAAGTGACCAGGGCTGGCAGGCTGGCTTCGATTACTTCATAACCTTTTTCGACTTCCTGGGTCACTCTGACTTGCCTTCGGGTACTCGCAAGTGTCACATCAACTGCGTATGTGATCTGGGGCAAACCGAGTATTTCCGCGATTTCCGGGCCGACCTGAGCGGTATCGCCGTCGATGGCCTGCTTACCCACCAGCACCAGGTCATAATCCAGTACAACAATCCGAATTGCCTCTGCCAGGGTGAGGGAGGTAGCCCAGGTATCCGCCCCAGCGAATTTGCGATCTGTGATCAGAATGCCTTCATCCGCCCCCAACTCAAAGCTTCGCATCAGCACGTCCCTGGCTTGAGGCGGACCCATCGAAACCACCGTGATCGAGACGTCTTGAAAGCGATCCTTGATCCGAACGGCATGATCCAGAGCATACTCGCAGAATGGGTTCAGAATGGATTTCACGCCTTCACGGATCAGGGTGCCGGTTTTGGGGTCCACCTGCACGTTGGTAACTTCGGGAACTTGCTTTACACACACAACGATCTTCATGCGGTCACCTCAACCGGAAAAATGTCGTTGGGATTCAACAAATTTTGCGGGTCCAGGGCTTTCTTGACGCTTCTCATCTGGTCTATTTGTTCCGGAGTGAACATAAGTTTGAGAAACTTGGCTTTGATCTTGCCGATGCCGTGCTCCGCTGAGACCGAGCCGCCAAGTTCAACCGCTCTTTGCGCGAAAATCTCATAGAGCTGCATGCCTTTTTCCAGTTCCTCCAGGTTCCTGGGCAGGATGTTGACGTGGATGTGGTTGTTGCCAATGTGCCCGAAGGCGCACCATTCCAGCTGCAGTTCTTCGCAGCGCGATCGATACAAATCCCACATCTCGCGCATGTGACCATCTGGCACAGCCATGTCCGTGCCCAACTTATGAATACCTGGATATTGCTTCTTTCTTTCAGCAATGATGCTGTTGATTGTCTCGGGGACCATGTGCCGGAAGACCTTGAAACGATCCAATTCCCGGCTCTCATACCCCGCCCACGAACGCTCAAGGCTGCCCCCACAGCCATCGATAACCGCTTCAAGGATGGAGAAATCCAAATCTTCCTGGTGCGGATCAAAGCTCATCTCAAAAAATACTGCAGCTCTAGCGTCTTCTGGAATTGGCGGCATTCCTACCGTGGATGGTTCTTCGCGCTGCAAACGCCTGAGCAGATCCAAAGCGTTGCCTGAGTAAAACTCGAGAAAGTCCAGTCGGATGCGATCTTCGGACCGCAACGCGTCCGCTAAAGTGACAGCCTGCTCGTCAGAATCCAAGAACTGGATGATCGAAACCTTGTCTTCCCGCCGGAGTAGCGCAACATCCACGCTTGTGACAATCCCCAAAACACCTTCGGAGCCAATAAACAGGTCGATCAAATCCATCTGCGGAGCGGTGTAAAATCCAGCGGTGCTTTTCGTGCGGGGCAGTGGGTAATCTGGAATAGTGAGTGGCACGGCGCCGCCCTTGGAATCGCAAACAATGAACTTCCCTTCGCGTGAGGCAAAGTATTTCCCTCTTGGAATATCCAGGTATTCGCCGTTCGCCAAAAACACGCGCATTCCCCGAACCCACGCGCGCGTTGGCCCGTATCGGTAGGTCCTGGCGCCGGAAGCGTTGGTGACCACAGAGCCGCCCAACGAGGCGCTCATTTCGGTCGGGTCAGGGGGGTAAAAGTATTGGTCAGGATCCTCCCTGAATTCTGCGTAGTGCCTGCGAATCGCTTCATCGGGATTCTGTTCAAGCAAGGGTATCTGTTTGACCCTCAACATGCTGTCCAGGTTCTTCAGGCTGACGCTTGTCTGCGCCTTGATCCTCCATTCGCCTGAAAGCTCGTCCCGGTAGACTTCAAGGACCTTATCCAGAAACTCAAGCGAGATCAGCGCTCCTTCCGCAGGCACACAGCCCCCAACCAGACCAGTACGGGCACCCGCAACGGTAAAGGGAATCTTTTGCATGTTTAGCCACTTCACGACTGCGGCAAGTTCACTCTCACTCTTTGGGAAGAACAGGTAGTCGAATGGCTTGGCGGATAACTTGGATTCATCACTGAGATACGCGGAATACTCGGCCTGGATGGTCGCAAATCCCTCAATCCGTTTGACTTGAGAGAAGTCCGCCTCAGGCGCAGTTTTTGAATAAATCTCGTGCATTAGTGTTCATTCCTTCCCAGTCCCAGATGCCAGTTTTGTAAGTATACGCAAAATTTAGGTAATGATGCTTGTAGTTTTGCTTTGCCTGCCTTATTGGAAATATCTTTTAACCTATAAACCTCAAAACCTCCCCACAACCAGGCAGTCAAGCAGAGTTGATTGAGATGGCATGAGGGGTTGGGAACAATTTGAATATGGCCTAAAGCAGTTTTGGTATGAAGAAAAGTGATACCATTTAAAGACAAGCTTTTTTCTACCAATTGGGTAATTTGTTATAGACCGAGAAAGGTGAATTATGACCAAAAGATTGAAGTTAGCGCTGATTGGCGGGGCAGTCCTGGGAATTTTCTGCGTGGTTGGGGCATACTTGCGCTCAGGCGGAACGGCTTCACCAACTTTCATTTTCGCTCTATGGTTCAACCGGGTCATCATCGGTTTAGCGGTAGGAGCTCCCTGGAACACGACGAGCAAAAGCAAGAATTTGCTACGCGGGGCATTTCTGGGGCTTTTAGTATCCTTCGCTTTTTACAGCTCCACCGGTTTCCAGGATCATATTAGTTTTATTGCGGGTATGGTTTATGGTGTCATCCTGGAAGCCTAGCTAAGCCGTGTTGAAAAACCATTCTAAAATCACGTAGAACAATAGTAAAACTGACCTTTGAAATAGAAATATTTATTTAAAATTTCTACTATAATGGAGAGTAATGTCTGACGAATTGTAATTTGTTAAACATTTGAAAAGAATCCATACTAACCTGTCAAAAGGAATCAAAAATGAAAAATCACCTTAATCAAAAACCTTACGTGATGAAAACAATCAGGCATTCTCTTGCCATCCTTCTGGCTTTTGTAATCCTCTTTGGGCTTGTTGCCTGTGGAAAACAGGAACCCGCTGAAACAAAACCATCAGGCGTAGAACAAGAGCCCGACCTTCAAGCTCTCCAAACGGCAACTGAAGTTGTTGAGACAGAACCGATCGTCATTGAACGGGATCTGGGTCCGCAGCCTTTGCTAACTGCAAACGAAGCCACCGCACTGACATTAAGGTATTACATCTATGCCCGTCTGAAGACTGAAGAGCTCTTGTTGGTAGATTTCACCTCCATGCCCGAAGGGGCGTTTGAAGCCCAAATGGATGAACTGGTCGCAATCTGGCAAACCGCAGAAGCACTCGCTTCAGAGGCTGAGCAAATCACTGATCAGGCAATCTTATTATTGGAAGCACCAACTGGCTATCAACCACAAACACCATTCGGAGACCTTGCTTTAAGCGGATCGGATGTTCCATCGATCGCTCTTGCCAGTTATACCGGTCAGGTGATCGACCGGCAAACCTGGGCTGAAAACCTGTCAAAGCAATATGACGCGTTGCGGGGAGCGCAGCGTTATAAACAACTCGCGGAGCAGCTCGGCACTGACACAAAAACAGCCGTCGAGCAAATGGAACTGGCGCAGAAAATTATCCGCAATGCTGCCGCTCAGGAAGAAGCCCAGGCTGAGGTAGCCGAGTACACTCGCAGCATCAACGTCGTGGAGGGCTACAAGACAGGCAGCAAGGTAGGGCTTTTCGTTGGGGCAACCATTGCGACCGGAGGCGGCACGCTGACCGCATTAGCTGGTAGTAGCATGTCTGTGCCGGTGGCTGGAGCTGTGATCGTGGGCGGTGTGGACTGCATTGTGGACGTTGGGCAGACCACCAGCTCCATCATCCTGGGTGAAGATCACCAGGTAACAGTCGACTTCAAAGAAGCTGGGGAAGTGATCCAGCCAATCTCCATGGTGATGGGTCTGGTTACGATGGATCCGACCTCTGCAATCGATGAGATCGCCTTCTTAGGCGAAGCGATGATGGAGTGGAGTAATCCAGGGAAAATTACTGGCATTGCGGTGGAAATCACTAAGGATGCAACCTCTCGTGTTCTGGCAAAGCTCATAAGCGCGATGGAAGGAAACCTCCCGGATGTCGAAAGGACACTGGAAGGTTTAAATTTGTCTCTTCCGAAAGAAGAAGGCACCTCTTTGGCAAAGTTGATACTTGCAAATACCGTCGGTTCCGAGGAGGCTCAAGCAAAAATGCAGGAGCTTAAGGCGCAAATGGCGCAGCTGGCTGGAGAGGATGGAGATCAAAGTCAGGAAGCGCTTGATACAGACACTCCAGAGGAGGGAGAGGGAACCCTGACCGGAGGACAACAGGAACCTACAGCAGCTCCGATTACGACAAACAGTCTCGCTGGCACTTATAGCAACAGTGCTGTTCTGCAATCTACTGCGGAAGGTGTAGAAGCAGCGGGCAGCTTGCCTGTTACATTGCAGCTCAACGAAGCCGGCACAGGTACGGCAACCGTAAACGGCTTTAGTGGAGATGCACAATATGCGGGCAACTCTGTGTATTTTTCCGTTAAGATGGAGGAAGGCGGCTTCACGATGACTTGCGGGTTTGATGGATCAGCAAGCCAAAGCGGTGGCCAAAACTCTATAAGTGGTATCATGGAATGTTCCCTGGCGGGCATTATCATAGCTACTTATAGCTGGAGCGCGCAAAAGTAATCATGATTCAGCAGTCCTGTAAAATTGCTTAAACGATCAGGCATATCGATAAACACTTACAAAAAGGTGAGGTTACGAAACGTTTAGAGGAAGCAATCATATTTGCGGTTGGTGCTCACAGCGGGCAATTGCGCAAAGGGACGCACACGCCCTACATCCTGCACCCCCTGGAAGCTGCTGCTATTGTGGCAAGCATGACGGATGACCTGGAGATCATTGCCGCCGCGGTCCTGCACGACACTCTGGAAGACGCTCACATATCCGTGGGGGAGCTTGCAGAGAAATTTGGCCCGCGTGTGGCTGATCTTGTCAAGTCAGAGAGCGAAAACAAGCAGGTAAACCTGCCTGCTTCGGAAACCTGGCTGACCCGCAAGCAGGAAACTATAGAACATCTCAGCAATGAGAGGGATATCGCTGTGAAGATGATCGCCCTCGCAGACAAGCTCTCCAACATTCGCGCTATATACCGGGATCACCTGGCAATTGGCGACGAACTTTGGGAGCGTTTCAACCAGCATGACCCCAAGATGCATGCTTGGTATTATCGCGCCGTCGCCGATGCGACCGTGGAGTTAGCGCATTATCCCGCCTGGCAGGAGTACAGACGGCTGGTGGAAAAGGTGTTTTAACAATAGCTACTGTTCCGTGCCAGCCCTCCAATAACATGCGATGTAGTAAAGGTAAAGACTAACACAGCGGATTGGATACCCGCTACAAAATTTTGTTTATAAAAGTCACACTGGGGTTTCTCATTTTAGTGCCCTGAAAAAAGCTTCCCAACAAATGACTCCACTGCAAAAAGGTA
>DJGU01000053.1 GCA_002432795.1 Anaerolineaceae bacterium UBA5838 | reverse complement strand
CTGAAAACAGCTTCCCAACGAGAGAATATTCAAAAAATATCGAGAAATGAGAAACTCAGGTCCTATGATCCTCAAGTATCTATGGTTTTTATGTGGGGAACGGTCTTGCGCCGTTCCAGTCTGCATTCGATGTTTTGCTAAATGATGAAAGACAGATCGCCACGCTACGCTCGCGATGACGAAAACTCTGTACATGGTGCGCAATGTGTATTGCGCACCATGTCCGGACTAAAAAAGACACAAAAAATGGGAGTGTAGCTTAGCTGCTTTACCAAGAAATTTTACAAGTAAATCCCACTATCGGATTTAACATCAGCCAAGAATTTCATCCTCTCTTCGTAAAAAGGTGAATCTACGCGCAAAGAAAGGCCTTCTCTTAAAATCCTAAAAGTTTTAAGATTGTTGACCTGTTTTTACTTGTCTTATCCAGGAGCCCGTGCTAAAATCCTTATACTACCTGTAGGGGTGAAAAATATATTTTCCCCCATATTTAGGGGTTTATACTTTAGGAGTTATTGATGAAGTGCCCGTATTGCCAAAACACTGAATCGCGCGTTGTGGACACCACCAAGGATGTCAACCATGGGGTTATCCGCCGCCGCCGTGAGTGTGAAAACTGCCATCAACGTTTCAGCACCTATGAACGTACCATCATGACCACTCCCCTGCTGATCAAACGAGACGGCACACGGGAGGAATTTGACCGCGAGAAATTGCTTGCCGGCTTGCGTACGGCATGTGCCAAGCGCCCTGTTCCGGCTGCAGCTCTTGATAATTTGGTCAATGAGATCGAATCTGAGTTGTTAAAACGAGGTCGTTCTGAAATAAATTCACGTGTAATCGGAGATTTAGCTATCAAAGGTCTTCTCAAACTCGACCACATCGCTTACATCCGCTATGCTTCAGTTTATTTGCGCATGGATGACCTCCATGCCATCCGGGACGAAATCGACCACCTGCTGTCTGAAGAAGAAAAATAAATTACAGAGGACTACTATGCCAGAACCGACAGATAATCATTCGGGATTATTCCAAACACCCCCCCTTCCGGAAGGTCTACCTAAGATCGAGTTGACCGAAAACTCACGCCAGGTGCTCGCCAAGCGATACCTGCGCCGTGGAAATGACGGTAAACCCGTTGAAAGCATCGACGAACTGTTCTGGCGCGTTGCCTGGCATGTTGCGGACGTTCCTGAGCGTGAGCACAATCAGCAAGCTCTCGCTGAAGATTTCTACCATATGATGGTTTCAAAATCCTTTTTTCCCAACTCGCCGACCTTCACTGGTGCTGGCACGCCCTTGGGGCAGCTGGCAGCTTGCTTCGTGTTGCCCATTTCGGATGACATGGGACGTGCGCCAGACGGCATTTTCAGTACGCTGCGCAATGCTGCCCTGATCCAGCAAACCGGCGGCGGTAATGGTTTCAACTTCTCCCGCCTCCGTCCTCAGGGTTCAATTGTCAATACCTCCGCTGGTGAGGCCACGGGCCCGGTTGGCTTTCTGAAAGTCTACGATGACGCCTTTGGTGAAATTGCCCAGGGCGGCACACGTCGGGGCGCTAACATGGGAGTGCTGCGGGTCGATCACCCGGATGTGGAAGCCTTCATTCGTTGCAAAACCAGTGAAATGGCCATCACCAATTTCAATATCTCACTGGGTATCACCGATAAATTCATGCAGGCAGTCGAGGATGATGGTGATTGGGAGCTGCGTTTCCCGGATGTTCATCATCCAGCCTACAAAAAATATCACGGCACAATCGACGCAGCCGAACGCGCTGGCGTGCCTGTCAAGGTATTCAAAACCATCAAAGCGCGCAAGCTCTTCAACCTCTTCGTCACCCAGGCGCATCACAACGGCGAACCGGGTGCGCTTTTCCTGGACGCTGCAAATCGATACAACCCGGTGCCTCACCTTTACGAATTGGAAGCCACCAACCCCTGCGGTGAACAATGGCTTGGTCCTTATGAAAATTGCTGCCTTGGATCGATTAATTTAGCTCAGATGCTGGGGGAAAACGGCACTGTGGACTGGGAAAAACTTCGCCAGATGACGAAGACCGCCACACGCTTCCTTGATCACGTCGTGGACAAGAATGCTTACGTACCCGCCGTACCCGAGCTCAAAGAAGCCGCGCTCAAAGCCCGCCGCATCGGTCTGGGAATTATGGGTCTGGCGGATCTGATGTATCACTGTGGTGTCCGCTACGGTTCGGAAGAATCATTGGAGTTCTGTGGTCAGGTGATGGAATTTATCCGCTACTTTTCCATGGAGACCGGAATCGAAATGGCACAGGAGCTTGGTGCTTTCCCTGCCATTAAAGGCAGCATTTATGACCCCGAAAACCTCTCATGGGAAGCCCCTACGCCACTCTTCCCCTACAAACGCGACTGGCAGCGGCCTGAAATAGACTGGCAGCGGATCGTTGAGGGCATCCAAACCCACGGCATCCGTAACGCTGCCCAGACCACCATCGCCCCCACGGGAACCATCGGCACGGTGGCTGGCTGCGAAGGTTATGGTTGTGAACCTGTTTTTGCGCTTGCCTATGTGCGCCATGTCGACGACAACGGGGAGGATCTGCTGCTGAACTATGTCAGCCCCTTCTTCCAAAACGCTCTCAAAGCTGCCAATTTACCTGAAGAAACTAAAGATTTGGTCATCAAAAAGGTCATTGAACAAGGCAGTTGCCAGCACATTGAACAGCTTCCACAGCACATTCGCAATGTCTTCGTGGTTTCTTCCGACATCACTGCCGACGAACATATCCACATTCAGGCTGCCCTGCAGCGTTTCGTGGATAACAGCCTCAGCAAGACCATCAACTTCCCGGAGGGTACGACTGAAGAAGATGTCAGTAAAGCTTTCATCAGCGCCTGGAAGCTGGGATGTAAGGGCATCACAGTCTACATCACAGGTTCCCGCGACAAAGTCGTATTGGAAACCAAGGCGACCATGGAAAAGAAAGAGAATATGTCTCTGCCGAGCCTGATGCTCTTCGAGGGTGGAGAGGAAACCCAACTTTCGTTCTGGAAGGACACCAAAAAGCCCCGGCCACGCACGCTCCATGGCTACACCTACTCGATCGAGACCCCCCTTGGAAAAGCTTTTGTCACCATCAATGAAAATGGCGGCTCACAGCCTTTTGAGGTTTTCATCAATACTGCCAAAGCTGGTTCTGAGACTGCCGCGCATTCAGAAGCCCTGGGTCGCCTGATCTCCTACATCCTGCGCCTGGCTTCGCCTGTAGAACCACGCGAACGTTTGAAACTGGTCATGGAACAGCTTGCTGGCATCGGCGGCGGCAGATCGCTTGGTTTTGGACCTAACCGCGTGCGCTCGCTGCCGGATGGAATTGCGAAAGCGCTGGATGAATACCTCTTCCAACAACACTGGGAGAAAGAAGAAGCGCTTGAAAAACCGATTGAGCAAATTCCCATGCCCGGCATTGATTCTCCCATCCACAAAATCGGCGAGTTATGCCCGGAATGCGGTCAGGCGACCATGATCAATGAAGAAGGCTGTCGTAAGTGCTATACCTGCGGCTACAGTGAATGTTAAGTGGTTGCTTGTGGGGCGGAAGATTTTTTTACTGTTTTGTTAAAAATTTACATCAATTTGCATTGACATTTAGGGATAACGGTGTGATAATCAATAAGCGCACGGCTTGGGTGCCCCCCTCACCCAAGTCGTGCGCATTTAAGTTCAGGCTAATCCTGCCACTCCAATTCATAATCGCTGATGATGACGTTGTCGCCTTCCTGGATTCCCGCAGCGCGTAAAGCCTTTTCAACACCAAGACCGGCCATCAACTTCTGGAAGCGCCTGACCGAACCTGGTTGGTCGAAGTAGGTCATCGCGGCGGCTTTCTCAATGCGTGCCCCGGAGACGACATAACCATCTTCAGTTTTCTCGATTTCAAAGGCATTCGGGTCAACCTCGGCGCGGTAAACCGGCATTTCGGTTTTCTTTTCCTCTTCAGGAAGCTCAGCCAGAGTCTGGAAAACCTTCCACATCAGTTCCCTCAGATTGTACTGGCTGACGGCTGAGATGGGCATCAGTTCGACTCCCAGGCTTTTAAATTGCACGCGCAGGGATTCGAATTTTTCAGCTACATCCGGTAAATCCATCTTGTTGAGAACAACGATCTGAGGACGTTCTCCGAGCAGATCATCGAAGAGTTCGAGCTCAGCATTGATGGTATGGTAGTCTTCCAGCAGATCCTCAGAGAGGCCATCCAATACATGCACCAACAGACGTGTGCGTTGAATATGCCGCAGGAAGTCAAAACCCAAACCGACTCCCATGGAAGCCCCCTCTATCAAACCCGGAATGTCCGCCATCACGAAGCTGCTGTCCAGGTCAAGCTGTACCACCCCCAGGTTTGGCTCCAGAGTTGTGAAGGGATAATCTGCCACCTTGGGTCTGGAGTTCGTTGTTGCGGCTAAAATGGACGATTTTCCGGCATTAGGCAACCCAACCAGCCCAACATCCGCGATCAGCTTCAATTCAAGCCTGAGGTTGAATTCTTCGCCGGGTTCGCCCTTTTCTGCCGTGAGCGGCATCTGGTTGCGGCTGGTCGCGAAATGTTGATTGCCCCTGCCTCCTCGCCCTCCCTTGGCAACGATCAGCCGCTGCCCAGGCGAAACGAGATCTCCGATCAACTCAGCCTTATCGTCATCATAAATCACCGTACCCGGTGGAACACGTACAATCAGGTCCTTTGCAGAGCGACCACTGCGGTTTGAGGGACCGCCATTCTTGCCCGGATCAGCAAAAAAATGCTCGTTTTGGTGAAAATGACTCAGGGTGTTCAGGGTCGGGATCACCTCAAAGATTACATCCCCACCTTTGCCCCCATCCCCACCATCAGGACCGCCACGCGGACGGTATTTTTCGCGGTGCATGTGCACAATACCATCCCCGCCTTTGCCAGACGCGACTTTAATTTGAACAGAATCAATAAACATAGTTACTCTTTCGATTTGAATTAGAGTGAGTTTATCATAATCTCAAATTGCTTCGCAGAGAGGAGACTGCCCCAATCCACGTTCAACCTCGATAAAAAAACAACCGGTCAACTACTTGACCGGTTGTCTGTCTCACTCAAAACTACTTGCCAAACTTCTTCTTCAGGATATCCTCAAGGTCCGGTTTGCCAATTTCCTCAAGTTCATAGCGCACGCGCTGGCTGGGGCGATTGATCTTCATCACACGGGTCAGATCGATTGGCGTGCCAATAATGACCATGTCCACATCGGCATTTTCAATGGTTTTCTCAAGGTCGCGGATCTGCTGATCGCCGTAACCCATTGCCGGCAAAATATTTCCGGTGTTGGGGTATTTTTCATAGGTGGCAAGGATCTCGCCGACAGCAAATGGTCGTGGATCCACAATCTCTGCCGCGCCAAAGCGGCGTGCAGCCACCCAACCAGCACCAATTTTCATGCCGCCGTGCGTCAGCGTGGGGCCGTCTTCCACCACCAGCACCCGCTTGCCGCGGATGGATTCGGGGTCGTCCACATAAATCGGGGAGGCGCCTTCGATGATGATCGCGTCAGGGTTGATGTTGTGGACGTTCTCGCGCACTTTGATGATGTCATCAGGACTGGCGGTGTCGACCTTGTTGATCACAACCACGTCCGCCAAACGCACATTAACTTCGCCGGGGTAGTAGGCAATTTCATGCCCGGGGCGCAGTGGGTCTGCCACGGTAATCTGCAAGTCGGGCTTGTAAAACGAAAAGTCATTGTTTCCGCCGTCCCACAGGACCACATCCACTTCCTTTTCCGCTTCGCGCAGGATCGCTTCGTAATCCACTCCAGCAAAGACGATTACGCCATTGTCGAGGTGGGGTTCGTATTCTTCGCGTTCCTCAATCGTGCACTCGTGCTTATCGAGGTCAGCATAGGTCGCAAAGCGCTGCACACGCTGTTTCACCAGGTCTCCGTAAGGCATGGGGTGGCGGATAGCTGCCACTTTCAGACCCATTTCCTGGAGGATTGCCGCAACCCGGCGGGTTGTCTGGCTTTTGCCGCAGCCAGTGCGAACGGCGCAGATGGCAACTACAGGTTTTGTGGATTTCACCTGGGTCTCTTTGGTACCCATCAGGCGGAAGTCAGCTCCCAGTGAGTTGACCAGGGCAGATTTGTGCATCACGTAATCGTAGGGAACGTCACTGTAAGCGAAAACGACTTCGTCAACTTCAAACTGCTTGATCAGATCAGGCAGCTCTGACTCAGGGTAGATCTTGATGCCGTCTGGATACAGTTTTCCAGCAAGCTCGGCGGGGTATTTTCTCCCGTCAATGTTAGGGATCTGGGTCGCGGTGAAGGCAACCACTTCATACTTCTCGTTGTCACGATAGAAAGTATTAAAGTTGTGAAAATCCCGACCTGCTGCCCCCATGATTAGTGTACGAATTCGACTCATTTGTTTCTCCTTTTAATTTTGATTGTTATTATTCTACATCACATCACTTGTGGTGACTGAATTCCAAGTAAAGATAACCCATTTTCAAGGCTGATTTTAGCTGCCTGTACAAGCACAAGGCGCGAAAGCCGGGTTGCGCCTTCAGCAGAAAGGACCGGACATTGGGTGTAAAAATCATTGAATGCCTGCGCGAGTTCAAAGGCGTAGGTAGCGACCAATGAGGGCTTAAACTCAACAGCAGCTTTTTGGACCACCTCAGGAAGCTGCGAGATCTTTTCGATCAGGTTGACTTCCACCGGCAGCAGTTCGTGGCTGAAAGTTGCCCCTCTGGGCGCGGGTTCATTTAGCCGGCGCAGGATGCTGTTGGCACGCACCACCGCGTATTGGATGTACGGAGCGGACTGTCCATTAAAATCGAGCGCGCTGTCCCAATCAAAGGTCACGATCTTGGTGTTTTCCCGCGCGATCATCGGGTACTTGATAGCACCCAGAGCGACTTTTTCCGCCACTTCCTGCATCCTGTCAGCGTCCAATGTGGGGTTTTTCTCTCGCACAACCTCAAGGGCGCGTTGTGTTGCTTCGCGGATCAGGTCGTCCAGAAGAACAACTGTGCCATCCCGGGAGGACATGGTCACATTCCCCGGCAAATTAACGATCTCATAAGCAAGATGCCGCATGCGATCAGCCCAGGGGTAACCCATCAGCTCCATCACCTTGCTCATTTGTTTCATGTGCAGCGACTGACGGACGTCAATCACGTAAATAGACTGGTCGAGGTGGTATTCCTGGAACTTCATGATTGCCAGGGGGATTTCCTTGGTGGCATACAAAGAGGTTCCATCCGAGCGCAGAATGACCACCACCCGGTATTCCTCTTTAGTGCCCAGCTTCTTATCCAGGTCAATAATGACCGGGTTTTCAGGGCGCCCGTCTTCAGCCAATCCACTTTTAAGCAGTTGGTCAACCAAAGCTTTGCCGGGTTCTTCAACTTCGCTTTCAAAGTAAATCCGGTCAAAGTGCTCGCCTAATAGCCCATAAACCTGGTCGAAACCCTCCATCGACCAGTCCCGGGTCTGCTTCCAAAGGTCTTTGAGGTGCTGCTCGCCGGCATCCCAGCGCCCAAAATAATCTCTTACCGCAGCTTCGAACTCAGGCTCACTGACAAAACGCTTGTCTGCCTCAGCATAAAGATCCGCCATCCAGCGCATCTTGTCAACGCCAGGCTGCTCGCCAGAGTGGTACATCTCGTAATTGCACATCCACTTGATCACGTGCAGTCCAATATCGCCGATATAGTTGGCACGAATGACCTTTTTGCCGCTTGCTTCCAGGATATTGCAGACCGAACCGCCCAGGATCACATTCCGCAGGTGCCCCACATGCAGGGGTTTATGCGTGTTTGGGTTGGAGTATTCCACCATCACCAGCTCACCTTGCTGGTCCTGGGAGCCAAACCCGCTGCCCTGCTCCAAAACAGTGCTGATAACTCTTTCAGCATATTGGTGGGGCTCAAAGTACAGGTTCAGGTATCCTCTGACGGCTTCGATCCGTGCAAAACCTGGCAACTCTTCTACTTGAGTCTTCAGAATTTCAGCAAATTCCTGGGCTTTTTGTGGCACAGGCAGGGACTTGTCCGAGTCTGCTGCTGCCAGTGGGAAAAGTGGTGCGGCAATCCCCCATTCCCCGCTGAAGGGAATGTTGCGGAACTCCACTTTACCAGTGGGCAGTCCCCGCGTTTGGCAGAAACTGTCGATTATTTGAGTTAATTGGTTTTTAGCGTCGTCAAACATAGGCATCTCACATTCAGTCTGGGGCGATTATAACATCGAGGAGTGGAGCTTGGGCTGCTTGCTGAGAATTCGAGCAGGTCTCAAGCGTACTAAGTTTGCCCGTTAAACAAAAAAAGAGGTTCCCCACCTTGTGGAAAGGGAGCCTCGGTGTGTGAGTAAGAATAGCTTACTTGTCTAAGCCGTTATAGCGAGCCATCAAACGGGATTTGCGGCGCGCGGCATTGTTCTTGTGGATAACGCCCTTGGCAGCAGCCTTATCCAGAGCGCGGATCGCTTTAAGCACTTCAACCTGAGCCTTATCAGCATCCTCAGTGCGGATTGCGGATTGAGCTTTGCGCAGGAAAGTGCGGGCTGAACCGCGATAGACGCGATTGCGCAGGCGCGCAGCCTGATTTTGTTTATTTCGTTTGATCTGAGACTTAATATTTGCCAACTTCTTCCTCCAAAAATAATTCCTATATACTTGCAAAAGACTATTTTACAATAAATTCCGGATTTGTCCAGTAATTGGTAAGAAAAAACAGCTAAGCCGGCTTAATTCAAGACCAAATGTGGGTTACCACGGGAAGGGCAGGGCGTGCCGTGCCCCTACAACAATTTACCTAAGATTCATCGCGGATGGACTAAAGCCCATCCGCACGAAAGGATTCATGCCGTACAGTAGGGGCTTGCTCTGTACGGTGGGGGTTTACTCCCACCGAGCCAATTCAAAGTCTAATTGTTGAATCGTTGCAGACAGGTACGGGGATCTGCCCCTGCCCTGTTACCCATAGCAAAACATGGCGGATGGACTAAAGCCCATCCGTACGAAAGATTTCATGCCGTACGGTGGGGGCTTGCTCCCACCGCCATAATCAATTTAACAATACATGTTTGTTTCGGGCAGGCACAGCAGTCCAAAGCCTCCCTGTGGGAAACCGTGCCCCTACAACAATTTACCTAAGATTCATCGCGGATGGACTAAAGCCCATCCGTACGAAAGATTTTATGCCGTACGGTGGGGGCTTGCTCCCACCTCATTTTTCATAAGTACCTTGCGGTAGGGGCCGGCCCCTGTGCCTGCCCACGGTAACCACAGGGGGTTACCTCTACTGCTATCATTTCCACAAATAACTCCGGCCGCATTCACCAAATATCCAATCATATGGACGCCCTCCCTATAATCGTACGTTTGACTTTTCACCCTCCATCCGCTATTCTTAACTTACTCAGGTCAGCCAGGTGCGCGCGCTTTTTAGTGAGGAAAGTCCGTACACCGCAGAGCAGGATGCCAGGTAACCCCTGGATGGTCGTAAGATCGTGGATCGGGCCACAGAGACATACCGCTCGCAAGAGTAAGGGTGAAAAGGTGGTGTAAGAGACCACCGGCGCTTTGGTAACAAACGCGGCCAGGCAACCCCCATCCGGTGCAAGGTCAAACAGGAGAAAGAGCCTGCTCGGCTCATTTGATCTCCGGGTAGACCGCATGAGCTGGCTGGTGACAGCCCGCCTAGATAGATGCGCATCCAAGACAGAATACGGCTTACCGGTTGACCTGAGTGGGGAACTTCATGGCGCATAATTCGTCTTTAATGCAGGTGTTATTACGCTATGAAAGGTTTTTATGAAAAAAAGTACCATTATTTTGCTAATTGCCGCTTTTTTGCTCGTTATAGTCGGGTTGCTCGCCTGTAATTTGCCCAGAGCCAATGCCAGCGTCACAATTCTCAACCCAATATCCGGGCAGTCCATTCCGGCATTTTTGGAGTACCAGGTCACTTCCCAAATCAAACTCGAAGGAAATTGGTCCCGAATCGAACTATACATCAATGGCGAACTAACCCGCCTCGACACACCAGATACCAACCCCGGCACTTTTGGGCTGGTGTTGCAGCCCTGGATCCCTACCGAAGAAGGTCCCACCATGGTCGAGGTCAAACTCTATCAGCGCGGCAATGCTCCAGCAGCAGCTGCCCAGGTGGCGGTCATAGTAAAGGTCATGGAAGAGCAGGAAATTCCCCCAACACCGACCCTAACAACTCCCACCCAGGCATTAACCCCCACCGGCACAACCACACCCCCCGCCTGCACTATGTCGGCAGCTTTGCTGCAAGACCTCAGCATCCCGGATGGGACCATCCTGAAACCTGGTCAGCAATTCACCAAAACCTGGCGGGTGCAAAACAGTGGCACATGTGACTGGGAAAACTATAAACTGGTCTTCGTGCGCGGCAGTCTTTTGGGCGGCAATTCCCCCAGCTTGCTGCCAAAAGTGAGTGCTGGCAGCACCCTCGACATCTCGCTGGAGCTCTTTGCGCCAAGTTACCAGGGTGAATACTCAGGCTACTGGCAAATCCAGTCAGACAAAGGCAGTCTGATTGGACCTGAACTGCACTACACCATCAGAATAGCTGCTCCGACTGCCACAAACACAGCTACCGCGACGGCTACTGCCACCCCAACCGCGACTGCAACTGCTACCCCCAGCCCAACAGCAACGGCCACTTTTATTGCCACCCCGACCGCGACTGCAACTGCCACCCCCAGTCCAACAGCAACGGCCACTTTCACGCAGACTCTAACCCCGACTGCAACAGCGACCGCCACTGAAACCCCAACGCCTACGCCCACATCGACGACAATGATCACTCCTCCTCCTGATGAATCGATAAGCACACCCACCATTACTCCAACACAATCGCTGCTGCCTGTTCCCACTCAAGCATCTCCCGACACTATCCAGGTGAAGGAAGATTTCAAGCTTGACGCGGGAAAAACCCAAACTTTTACTGTGTCGTGTGAGGAAGTGGACGGGTTGGCAATCTCGGGTGGTTATTCTATTGACGGAGATGTTACTTTAGTAGGGAGCCGACCTGCGAAAAATGGCTGGGAGGTCACTCTGACCAGCCACTCCAAAGCACGAAAAACTGTCAGTGTTTATGCCAATTGCCTGCTTGCTTTTAGCGGAAAAGTGCAGACCACGCATATTGAACAGATAGTTGAAGGCAGAAGATTTGCCGATATCAAGCTTGGGTGTCAGATTGCGGGCATGGTCGTGGGAGGCGGGTTCGATTTGTCCAAATCACCTGATTTAGTGGTGACAGGATCAAGGCTTGTGGGCAAAGAATGGGTAATCTCAGTAGTAAATCAAGGTCGCAATAAGCAAACTCTTGATGCTTACGCGCAGTGTCTGACAGGTTCGAATTTGCCTTCTCTCACGATTCGCAATGATGCTGTAAAGATCTCTGCAGGTGAAAACCAGATCATTACGTTGAATTGCGGCGCCATCCCTATTGGCGGTGGCTTCAGAATGCCTGTTGGTTTGGAAATCTTATCCAGCCAGCCTACCTTTGTTGGCTGGACATTTGAGGTAAAAAATAACACAGAACGTCAGCTGATTTTTATCCCTGAGGCAATTTGTGTGGGACCCTCGATTCAGCGGGATCAACAAGAAATTCCCCTCAAAAACTAAAATTTGGAGTGTCTAAAGCTATTTTTTCGAGCTGGTTCAGTAAGAAAAGAAGGACTCCAAAGCGCCTGAAGGCTCAGATAAGCAGATCCTTGAGTTCTCGTTTCGGAACATGATGCACGCCGTCCGCGTCACGGTAGTATTTGATATCGCCATCCTTACCAAGCGGCTCTATCACACAAGTTTCAGCAGGTTTTCCCAATGCGATCACGTAGCCAATATGAAAGCGTTCATCCAAAGCCAGAACTTCCCGCAGCTTTTCACGCTGGACAGACGCAAGGATGCATCCACCAAAGCCCAGTTCAGTGGCGCGCAGCAAGATGGTCTGCATGGCGATACCAGCATCCACTTCCGAGAACTTGCTGATAGTTTCATCCCCAAGAACGACGACGTAAGCGGTCGGTCTCTCACCTTTGGCGGGTCCTGACCAATCACTCAGGTATCCGGCAAACTTCAGGCAGTCGAAAACCTGAGTTGTTTCGGCCTCATCAAAAACCAGGCGAAACCGAAGTGGCTGGCGGTTTGCGGCTGAGGGGCAATAACGGGTAGCATCGATCAAATCACGCAGGACCTCCTGCGAGATTTTGACAGATTCGTCAAAACGACGGTAGGATCGACTTTTTATCAAAAGGTCAGTTAACATGAGATTCTCCCGGAGTAGCTTTCTTAATTCGAAAAATGAAGACAGCGGCTGTCAAAAGCAGGAGCAGACCGCCAGCATCAAAGATAATAAACCGCAAAATGGATGCCCTCAAGGCAGTGTGTGCCAAAGGAATGGAACGCAGCAGCAAGCTCTCCCCCACCAGCCCGACGGCTTGCATCAGAATAGCCTCCAGCAGCGACCGGCGGTTGCGCTCAGGGTGAGCAAGGGCAAACACGTAAGGCACCTGCCACATCACGAACAGAATGCCAATCCCAACCACTGCCGCCCGCCCAGGCTCGCCGCTGAGTTCAAATGGCGCCACATATGGCAAGGGATTGAAAATATAAGCAAGCGCGCATTGGAGATTCATCGCCAAAACCAAAAAGATCAGCAAACGGGGTAAGAGCAATCTGGCGAATTCTTTGTTTTTCATGATCGCGTCACAATACCCTGATCCACCTGCCAGACTTCATGCTCACGCACAAATTCCGGGGTGAACATCTCCAGGTCTGTAGCAGTGACAAAAGCCTGTTCCACCTGACCTACCACCGAAAGCAAGTCCTTCCGTCTTTGCGGGTCAAGCTCAGCCATGATTTCATCCAGCAGCAACACCGGCCACTCCCCTGTGCGCTGCTTCATCCAGGCTACTTCAGCAAACTTGAGTGTCAGCAAAGTAGTTCGGGCTTGGCCACGCGAGCCATAGTCGCCCAGGTCAATTTGATTGCTCAGGAAACGGACTTCATCGCGGTGAGGACCGAGGCTGGTCTGCCCGCGTTGGATATCCGCATGGGTGCTTTGTTTATAGGCTGCAAGCAATCCGCGTTCAAGTTCGTCCGAATTAATTCCTGTTCGATCCAAGGCAGTGTGCACGGGAAGCGTCATCTGCCCGGAAGGTTTTTTGAGCGGTTCATAAGAAGGTTGATAGTGAAATTGCAGGACTTCAAGATCGCGGGTCAGTCGTTGGTGAATGGGGATCGCCTGTTTTTCAAGCGTGGCAAGAGCAAGAATGCGAGCGTGCATAATTGAAGCGCCGTGCCGCGCGAGCAGGTCATCCCAGGGTTCAAGTTGGGCTTTATCTCCTCCGATTTCCGCCAAAGTTTTCAGAAGGGCATTTCGCTGGCTGAGCGCTTTGGAGTAGGACGAAAGATGACGGGCATATCCCGGCTCCACCTGCGAGAGGATCTCATCAACATATTGCCGCCTTTCAGCCGGAGCACCTTCGATGACCCGGGACATCTGGGGCAAAAAAGTAACCGCGTTGAACTGTCCATAAATATCACCAATGCGCTTCTTTACGCCATCAAGCAGGACTTGCTTGGAAAATCGCGGGGTAGCAGGATTGCTGGCAGCATCCTGGATCAGGCGGACTTCGATCGTATGATGGCGCCCAGCACGTTCAAATTCGCCAAGGATCCGGGCAACCATGATCGGCTCCAGGGGAGCAGAAAAGTTCATCAACTGACGGTCGCTGGAAGCTGAAAAAGAGGAGAAGTTCGCCAGGTAAGCGACAGCCTCAAGAATGGAGGTCTTCCCCTGGGCGTTATCACCAGTGACTAAAATCACCCGCCTGGGGAAATCCAGTTCCAGGCGGGAGAAAATGCGGTAGTTCGTCAGCGAGAGCCGGGTGAGGTACATTAATCCTTGATCTGTTCAGCTTCCTCTGGGGTTGGTTCAAAAACTTCTTCAGCCCGGTCAATGTAGAGCACGCCATCAAGATGATCAATTTCGTGCTGGAAAATACGGGCAAGCCATTCTTCTGCCTCAATCTTCAAGGGTTTACCAAAACGATTTTTAGCTTTAACAGTTACCGACTGATGGCGTTCAACACTGCCAACCAAACCGGGCAGCGAAAGGCAGCCTTCAAGGTCTGTCACCGTTTCTTCCGAGCGTTTGACAATCTCCGGATTGATCAAAACATACTTTTTTGGTTTGGCGTTCTCATCCTCATCCTCGGTGTATTCCACCACCACCAGGCGCAGAGATTCGCCAATCTGAGGAGCTGCCAGCCCCACACCGGGGGCAGCACGCATAGTTTCAAACATATTTTCAATCAGTGTTTGCAGTTCTGCATCAAATTTGGTGACCTGCTTCGCCTTGAGCCTGAGAAAAGGATCAGGGAAAGTCATAATATCTAAAATAGCCATAAATCTCCAACCAACATTTTCATTATTTTACCTTAAGGCCATATTGGATTCAAACAGGTGGATAAGGGCAATTATTGCAAGGCTTTTGAACAATGTAAGCTCGAGGCGAAACTTTCTCGAAGTGGAATTGCTTACTGGGGGGGTTGCATCGAAACGGGGCGAGTAGGTTCGGATTGTGGCGGCAAGGTCAAACCCTGCTCAGCCTCTTCCTGGAACACCTTAAACCACTGGGCTACGCGTTCCCGCTCCTGCATGGTGTTGCGTTCATCGCGCTCCTGCGCATGCTGCCCCATCCGCGTAAAAATATCCTGCTGCACAACCGATGGCTGATAGACATCATTGAATGTCAGATGGGAATTTCCGATTGTGATGTAAACCGTGCCATAGTTGAACAGCATGGGGATAAGCCCCCGCCGCTCATACTCAATGCTCAGAATGTTCTCCAGGGGGGCAGATCGCCGTGATTCACGACCAAAAGGTTTGCGATCCAGGTCAATCACCTGGTTTGCTGTCAGTTGAAAAAGGTCATTGCGCCAGTCAACATACTGATAGACCAAAGCCCCGGCAGCCACAAAGACCAGGAAGTAACCTGCGACCAGACCCATGGTGTAATCCACCTGGGTCAGGTTGTGGGTGATAATCGCGACCACAAAAATAATGGATAATACCATCACAAAAAGCGGCAAAATGATCTTTTGAAGCAGGATGAGCCAGTGTTTCCGATAAGTGATCGTGCCGCCAACCTCATGCCGTATCCGCACAAAATCTGAAAACAACCATTCAAAAAAGTTGACTTCTCTTGGGGCGGATTGAACCGTGCCCAGTTCCGCCTGCAGGTCTTTGGCAGTGATATCTTCCGCCTCTTTGCCAAATTTTTGGCGCAGTGCCGTGCGGATCTCACGCGCGTCCAGCTCGAGGTCGGTGCGTTTTCCGCGTGCCCAGTTGGTCTCGATCAGCTTGCCGATCGTGCGGGCGTGGGCAACGCGCTCAAAACGAATATCACCAATGTAAGTGCGGACCAAAACATCCGAATACCCCAGAAAAACTCCAAGTTGGGTGGTTTTAATCCCAACCGAAATAAGCGTGCTCAAGGGGGCTTCCTGCCGGCTGTCATAGAAGCCAGTGACATGCTCCACCCATACCATCCTGCGCGAGGTGATGAGGTAGAAATCATTTGCCCAGTTGTTGATGTTCCAGATTAGCCAGAGTAAGCAAAAAAGAAAACCCGCTACCAATCCAGTCAGCGACCAAAAGGCGTGCTCTGAGCTCAAAAACACCATCAAGAGCCAAAGTGCGCCAAAGGTGAGGATGGGAGGGATGGATCGAAACAAGAGGAAAACCGGGTGTTTGCGTGCCATCAGATGGATCTTTTCACCCGGTTCAAGCCATGCCATGGGAATGTTGGATGACAAGCGCACACTGTTGACAAGCACGGATGCAGTTTCTTTGAATGCCGGAACACCAGCATACAAGGCTTGAATTTGTTTGTTTGGGAGGAAGTAGACTTGCACATCCGTGAGAGCCACCGCGGTTTTCTGACGGATTGGGAGATAATTCAGGGCTTCGGTACCGATGACTTCGGCATGTTTGAGCACATCAAGCTGCGTTCCATCTTCATCAAGCAACTCGAGTTGTCCGGAATCAATTACAAAGAGCCCGTCTGTAGCTTCCCGGGCTCCATAAAGCGTCTCACCTTTTGGCAGTTCAACTCTGACGAACGCTTCACTCAAACCTTCCAACTCCTCAATGCTAAGCCCACTGAAGAGTGGAACTTCACGCAGCAGAGGCAGAATGGTTTGTGTTTGATCGTTCATGGTTCGTTTTAGTCAAAAGAAGAGCGATACGTGTTCACATACCGCTCTTCAATCCAATCCTAATTGTTCTCCGACTCAGGGTGCTGTTGTTCGATCGTCTCAAAGCTGAGGCCTTCTTTGCCTTCTTCGCGGAAGATATGAACGGAAGCGCCGCTCTGCAGACCGCCCTCAAGCAATTTGATCGCCAGGGGGCTTTCGACGAACTTTTGCAAGGCGCGTTTTAGGGGTCGGGCGCCCAGTAAGGGATCGAAACCCTGGTCCGCCAGCCAGGATTTTGCAGAAGGGTCCACGACCAGTCCAAAGCCATATTCCTCAGTGCGCTCGACAATCTCCTTCAGCTGAAGTTCCACGATTTCAAGCACATCATCCTTGCTCAGCTGTGAGAAGGTGATGATCTCATCAATGCGGTTGAGGAACTCAGGGCGGAAAGCGTCCTTGAGGGCTTTCTCGATCTTTTCGTGTGAAGCTTTGACGTCATCACTTTCATCCTTGGCAAGGAAGCCAAGCGCACCACTGCTTTTGACAAATTCAGTGCCGAGGTTGCTGGTCATGATCAGGACGGTATTCTTGAAGTCCACCACCCTGCCCTGGCCATCCGTAAGGCGGCCATCATCAAGGATCTGCAAGAGTGAGTTCCACACCTCAGGATGCGCTTTTTCAATTTCATCGAAAAGCACCACGCGATACGGTCGGCGGCGCACAGCTTCAGTCAGCTGCCCGCCCTCCTCATAGCCGACGTAACCAGGAGGCGCCCCAAACAGCCGCGAAACGGTATGCTGCTCGCGGTATTCGCTCATATCCACCCTCACCAGGGCGTCCTCGTCGTCAAAGAGGAATTCCGCCAGCGCTTTTGCCAGCTCAGTCTTACCCACACCGGAAGGACCGATGAAGATAAATGATCCAATAGGACGATTGGGGTCTTTCAGTCCGGAGCGACCGCGCCGGATGGCATCGGAAATTGCCTTGATGGCTTCATCCTGACCGACAATGCGGTCGTGCAGCCGGGCTTCCATTTCAAGCAGTTTTTGTGATTCTGACTCAAGTAATTGGGTTACTGGGATGCCAGTCCACTGGTGAATGACGGAAGCGATATCATCTGCGTCCACAATGTCATCCAATTTGTGCTCCGCTTCCCAGAGACTGCGTTTTTCCTTGAATTCTTCTTCCAGGCGCAGACGTTCAGCCTTCAATTTGACCGCGCGCTCATAGTCGCGCTCCACTCCTGCCTGTTCTTCTTCAGCCGTAAGCCGGTCAATTTCCTTTTTCTCCTGCTTGAGGTCATCCGGCATCGAATACAAGGCTACGCGCAGTTTTGCTGCCGCCTCGTCCATTAGATCGATTGCCTTGTCTGGCAGACGGCGGTCGGTCATGTAGCGCGCGGAAAGTTTCGCGGCAGCTTCCAGAGCCTGGTCTGAAAGCACCACGTTATGATGCGCCTCATAGCGGTCCCGCAGACTGCGCAGCATCTTGACGGTGTCTTCAATGCTTGGTTCTTCCACATAGATTGGAGCAAAGCGGCGTTCAAGCGCCGCGTCCTTCTCAATGTACTTGTGATATTCATCGCTGGTTGTCGCGCCGATACACTGCAAATCGCCGCGCGCCAATGCTGGTTTAAGCATATTCGAAGCATCCATGGCACCTTGCGCTGCCCCTGCTCCAACCACGGTATGCAGCTCGTCAATAAACAGGATTACTTCACCGTCAGATTCCTGGATCTCCTCAATCGTATTCTTGAGGCGTTCCTCAAATTCCCCTCTGAAGCGTGTGCCAGCAACCATGGCGCCCAGGTCAAGCGCGACCACGATCTTGTCCGCCAAAATTTCGGGCACATCGTCATTGGCAATTTTCTGCGCCAAACCTTCGACGATAGCGGTCTTTCCCACGCCGGCTCCACCGATCAAAACCGGGTTGTTCTTGGTGCGGCGTGAAAGCACCTGTATCACGCGCATGATTTCAGATTCACGACCGAAAACCGGATCAAGTTTGCCTTCTTTAGCAGCCTTGGTCAGGTTGCGGGAGTATTTTTCGAGGGTCTTGTAACGGGACTCAAACTTGCGCCCGGTGGATTTCTTGGCACCGCGCAATTCCAGCACGTTTTCATAGACATTTTGCCGGGTGAGATTGAACTCTTCCAGTAAACGAGCCAGCTGGGTGTTCTTCTCGGAAAGCACCGCCAGGAAGAGGTGCTCGGTGGAAATATATTCATCCCCGAGGCGGTTGGCTTCCGTCTTGGCAAGATCCACCACCATCTTTACCCGTGGGGTCAAAAAGACCTGCCCGGAAGGACCGCCAAAAATGTTGGCTTTTGGCGTGGTTCGCAGGATTACATCCAACCTGTCGGCAATAACGCCAGGTTCGGCATTAGCCATCTCAATCAACTGGGAAACGGTGCCTTCAGGCTGTTCGATCAGAGCAAGCAGAATGTGCTCTGAATCTATCTGATTGTGACCGTATCGTTGAATGATCTCAGCAGCACGGGCTGCCACATCCTGAGCCCTCTCAGAGAACTTATCAAATCGCATCATGGTGTGCTTTTCCTCGTTTTTTGTTTTCTTTGCAACAGAAAATACGTTGCAATTAATGTTCCAAGCCTAAGTTTAGTGGATAGATATAAGAATCAGGTAAAAGTCCCTTATCACAGCAGCAGCATCGCGTCGCCGAATGAGAAGAAGCGGTAACCTTCTCCCTTTGCGACCTCATAAGCGTTGAGCATGGTTTGTCTGTCTGTAAAAGCACTGACCAGCATCAGGAGTGTGGATTTTGGCAGGTGGAAATTCGTGATCATGGCATCCACCACCCTAAAGCGATAACCCGGCAGGATGAAAAGGCTGGTATCTCCCTGCCATGCCTGCAGTATGCCGTTTTGACTACGCGCAGCCGCACTTTCAAGCGTGCGCACCGTGGTCGTGCCAACCGCGACCACCCTGCCCCCATTTTGCTTTGTTTGGTTGATCATTTGGGCGGTTTCCGCGCTGATCGCGCACCATTCTTTGTGGATGTGATGCCTTTCCGGGTCTTCCTCGGTGACTGGAGCGAAGGTGTCCAATCCGACGTGCAGGTCAATCTTCGCTAGCCCCACACCCTGCTGCTGTAGATTTTCGAGCAAGGCAGGTGTGAAGTGCAGCCCGGCAGTTGGAGCTGCTGCCGACCCAAGCGTCTTGTTGAACACCGTCTGGTAGCGCTCAGGGTCACCCTTATAGGCGTGGATATATGGCGGCAGGGGTACGTGCCCCGCGCGGTCAAAAGCGCCTTCAATTGGCTCCGCAAAACGAATCAAGCGCCGTGATTCCCCCAGATATTCAAGCACCTCAGCCAGTGGACCTTCCGTCACTTGGATCTGCCTTCCGGGTTTCATGCCGCTGCCCCCCACCAGGCATTCCCAGCGGAAATCATCGAGCTTCTTGAGCAACAGGAGCTCAACCCTACCGCCCCCGGGCAGCTTGGAGCCAAAAAACCTTGCGGGAAAAACGCGCGTCTCGTTTACCACCAGCAGGTCATTCGGGCGTAAAAACTGACCAATCTCAAAAAAGCGGTGGTGGCTGATGCGTCCGGTGTCGCGCTCAAGCACCATCAGGCGTGAGTGATCGCGGGGCTCAGACGGGGTCTGGGCGATAAATTCTGCAGGCAGATCATAGAAAAAATCTTCGGTTTTCATGCAAAAGTGTCAGGCTGCACCGTTAAAAAGGTCAGGCTGTGCAGTGGATGGCACGTAGGTGATCCCCAGGTGCTCATAAGCAGCCTTGGTCGCCACACGCCCCTGGGCGGTGCGGTCAATGAAACCGAGCTGCAGCAAATAGGGCTCGACCACATCCATGATGGTGTCGGATTCCTCGCTGACAGAAGCGGAAATCGTGTTGAGACCAACCGGTCCGCCGTTGTATTTCTCGATAATGGTCAAAAGAATGCGTCGGTCCATTTCATCCAGACCGATTCCGTCGATGTTCATCATGCTCAAGCCGGCTTCTGCAACCTGGGCAGTGATATGACCGCCAGCTTTGACCTCGGCATAGTCGCGCACCCGGCGCAGCATGCGCAGAGCAATACGGGGCGTGCCGCGCGCACGGCGTGCAATTTCGAGGATGCCGTCTTCTTCGCAGGGTACGTTCAGCAAGCGGGCTCCCCGCCGAATAATGTCAGAAAGCGCTTTGGAGTCATAGTAATCCAGGCGATAGACTGCCCCGAAACGCGCTCTGAGGGGCGCACTAAGCAGTGCGAGGCGGGTGGTTGCCCCAACCACAGTGAAGCGCGGCAGTTTCAGGCGCACCGATCGAGCTGCGGGTCCTTTGCCGATGATGATATCCAGGGCATAGTCTTCCATGGCAGGGTAAAGGATCTCCTCCACCATCCGCCCCAAACGGTGGACTTCGTCAATGAACAAAACATCGCCAGCGCGCAAATTGGTCAGAATAGCTGCCAAATCCCCTGCCCTTTCAATCGCGGGACCAGAGGTGACTTTGATGTTGACGCCCATTTCAGCCGCAAGGATATGCGCCAGGGTAGTCTTGCCGAGTCCGGGAGGTCCGTGAAACAGAACGTGCTCAAGCGCTTCTTCGCGCTGCTTGGCTGCCTGGATCTGAATGCGCAGGTTTTCCTTGACCAGGTCCTGCCCAATCAGTTCATCCAGGGCTGAGGGGCGCAAAGCCAGATCCACCGGATCTTCCGGGCGCTTTTGCGCAGCCAGCACACTTTCGTCATTCTTGGTATTCATCGCAAAAATTATACCCGACTTTATCGCGCAGGCGCTGCCAGGCGTTATAATCAGGCAAGTGATAAATGCGTTTGGAGCAAATATGAAACTCTCGATTGTCGTGCCAGTCTATAACGAAGAAAAAAACCTGCCTGAGCTGTTTGAACAGATCGTGGCAGCCATGCAGCCGCTGGAGATGGACTGGGATGTGACATTCGTGGATGACGGCAGCCGCGACGCCAGTGTTGAAGTCATCCGCCAACTGCACGAACAAGCACCCGAGCGGGTGAGGATGGTGGTATTCCGCCGAAACTACGGGCAAACCGCTGCCATCAGCGCCGGCATCAACCAGTCATACGGCGATATAGTGATCCTGATGGATGCCGACCTGCAAAATGACCCTGCTGACATTCCTTTGCTGCTGGAAGAACTGGACAAGGGCTTCGACGTGGTCAGCGGCTGGCGCAAAAACCGCCAGGACAACCAGCTGACGCGCAACCTTCCCTCTCATATGGCAAACAGGCTGATCTCCTCCAGCACTGGCGTGCACTTGCACGACTATGGCTGCACGCTCAAGGCATACCGGCGCGAGATTCTGCAGGCCATCAACCTCTATGGCGAAATGCACCGCTTTATCCCGGTCTATGCCAAGGAAGCTGGCGGAAAGATCAGCGAAGTAGTAGTGCATCATCACCCGCGCAAACACGGCAAAGCAAATTACGGGCTGGAGCGTACCATCAAGGTCATCCTGGATTTATTCACCGTGCAATTCCTGACGAAATTCTCGCAAAAGCCAATCTACCTCTTTGGAGGGGTCGGCTTGGGGCTGATGGTTATCAGCTTCGCGCTCTTCCTTTGGCTCGCGATCCGGCGGATTGTTGCCGCGGTCCCGGTTTTGGGTTCGCCCTGGTTCCAGATCAGCGTCATGATGTTCATTCTGGGTTTCCTGGCAATGCTGCTGGGGCTGATCGCCGAGCTGGTCATGCGCACATATTACGAATCGCAGGATAAAAAGACCTACGCCATCTGCGAGGTCATTGATCCCAAAAAGAATATCTAATTGCCGGGTTGCTGGGATTCCAGCAATTGCTGAATTAATTCAGTTTCACCTTGCGGCACGAGCAGGTTGATCTCGCCGTTGCGCCAGGAAAGCACGCCTTCGTACTCCGCTAACATTGGCAGCACCACCTGCTCCACCCAGGCGTTATTTTCATCCGCAAAGCCGCGATTACTGCCCTGGATGTTGGTTGAAAGCGGATCACTGATGATTGCAGTAAAAGTATGATCCTCCAACTGTTGTCGGAAGCGGCTCAGATATTCGATGTTGTTGCCCATCGCCATTTCCATCAGGAAAACTTTTTCGTAATCAGGCACAACCTGTAGATCAAGCTCACCGAAAGTAAGCAGTTGTCGTTCTGAGATAAAGAGTACATCCCCGCCATTTTCTTGAAGCACAGCAATGGCGCTTTTTAGATCATTCAGCTCAGTCCCCTGGGACTGGGCAGCGCTAAAAGACCAGGACCCTGAGCGCATGAAAGCAAAGAAAGCCGGGATGATCACCGCCATCGCCAGCCAGAATCGCCAGGATTGATTTTCCGTGTCTCTCCCCTCTGCTTTGGGCAAACGCGGGCTCATCGCCAGAATGCTGCCCACAATCAGAACCCAAAAGACCAGGAATCCATCCAGGTTATGAAGGTCGCCCCCGCCCCCAATTTTCACGCTGACCACCAATCCACCCGCGAAGAAGACCCCCAGGATCCCAGCCAATCCCAGCCACTGCAGCCAGTGCATGGAGGGCAGGCTTTTTTGGCGAAACCTTAGCCAGAATAATGCCGCCCCCGGCAGCATCACCAGCAGGATCGCCGGCACGATGCCCAGGAAGAAAGTGGCGTTGGGCCACAAGCGTCTCCAGAGCAGCGCTGAAGAAAAAGCGGAATCGAACAGAGTCGGGTCCTCACCGGATATGGCGATGTAGCCCTGTTTGGTGAGGTAAGCGACCACAAAACCAGCAATCACCCAAACGAATGGCCAGATCAAGTATTTAAGCCATTTTTTGCCGTTGAAAGGTGTCTCAAGCAGGTAGAGCGCGACCGCCATCAAGCCAGGCACTGGCATCCAGTTGACCCGGCTGATACCCGCCCAGGCAGAGGCAAGCAGCACGAAGAACAGCGTCCGCAGGGGTTTATCTTTTTTGTAACCCAGCAAAACCAGCACGACGCAGACCATCAGGTGGTAATAGACCGCGCCCTGGAAAAAGAAAAGGAACAGCAAAGCGGTCAGCCAAAGAAGCGAAACTTTTGCGGAGGCGTTGAAGCGTTTTGCCATCAGCCAACTGCCCCAAAGCGTCATTCCCAGCCAAAGTGCCACTTGCCAGACGCGGTGGAAGAGGATGGAGCGAATGCCAACAAAAAATGGCAGCGCCTGCATCAGGTAGCGGCTTGGATGCAGCACGGGCAGAGGCAGCCTGGAACCGTATATGCCCTCAGATGCAAAGAGCGAGGCGTTGTAAAAACGGCTGCCTTCGGACCAACCTAGCGCAAATGGTCCGCTTTGAATCTCCGGCACGAAGGCTGCCACACGGTGCAGCACTCCGAAAACCAGCAGACATTTGGCGAAGGCAAGATAGGGTGAAGATTCCAATTTGCGGGAAAAAATCAACCCGAAAATGCCCGAAACTCCAATCGCGACGGCAAATCTACCGCTGCCGTAACTGAAAATGTGAAACCGGAGGTTGAAGAACAGCGCAGTTACCACAAGGGCGACCAGTGAAAAAGCAGTCCAGCTGCCCACTCCATTCTTTGGAGATGGAATCTTT
>DJGU01000086.1:6842-14346 GCA_002432795.1 Anaerolineaceae bacterium UBA5838 | reverse complement strand
CCGAAATTATGTTGACGTGCCCCTCATCCACCGCAAGCGGTCCCCCTTCCCCAAAGGGGAAGGCAACATCTCGCGATGACGTATTATGCATGTAGATCGGTTGGCATCACAAAGCCCATGTGGGAGCTCACCAGGTTATAGCCTGCCCACCGCAGCACAAACAAATTGATTCATCCACACTCAAGATTGAGGGAAGATGCAATATGGCTGGCAACCATCGCGGTTTGTGGTGGGTTGGCTATTTCGATGTTTAGGCAGGTCAAAGAATTATGACGCCATACTCTTCGAGCACGATGACCCACCCTCAAATATTGCGTTTTTTTGAAAAAGTACCGGGCAGATCGCCGTACCCTGCTTCGTGGGCACAGGCACAACAAACACTCGCGATGACTGAAAATGCCGGATTGAACTCTTGATATTTGATGATTCTTGTAGGGAACGTGGCTTGTCCCGTTCCATGCCAATTCGTTCACAATACAATCACGGTTGAGGCATCCCGCAGGGGGAGGCTTTGCACTGCCTCAACCCTACGTGGCTCTCCCGGTTTTCAGCGATCCTTGTAGGAGGCTGACCCAAAAGGTCAGTCTCTTTTCAAATTAAGCAAGATGTGATTCAATTAATGCATGGACACAAGAGCGAAATTTAAGCAATACGAAATGGATCAGCCACAACTATTACCCCCCAGCCTGGATGAGTTGATCCCTGAAAAGCACATTGTGCGGGTGATCAATGAGCTGATAGATCAGCTGGACCTTGAGGCAATAGAAAGTAGTTACAAAGGCGGGGGGACGAGCAGTTATCATCCCAGGATGCTACTCAAACTGATCGTCTATGCCTATGCAGAAAAGAACTACTCAGGGCACCAGATAGCCAAGTTGGTGCGGGAGAACATTCATTACATGTGGCTAAGTGGGGGGAACCGGCCTGACTTTCGGACGATCAACCGCTTTCGGAGTGAACGTCTGAAGGGGAAGATCCAGGGTGTGTTCACGGAAGTGCTGGAAAAGTTAATAGAAGGCGGATACGTCAAACTGGAACACTATTTTCTGGATGGAACCAAGATTGAAGCCAATGCCAACCGGTATAGCTTTGTATGGAAGAAAAGCACCCACAACCGACGCAAACAGTTGGAACAAAAGGTGAGTGAGTTGTTTGAAAAGATAGATCGACTGCAGGCTGAGGAAGACGCAGAATATGGGGATGAAGATCTGGAAGAACTGGGTGGAGACAAAGGGCTCGACAGTGAAGGATAGTGTCAAGTATTTTTCGCACATTTAGGAATCACTTGGTTGGTGATCCTCCAAATGCTGCATGTTCAAGTACGTATACTCACCCCACTCAGATTGCTCGATGTATCTGAGCCTGGCGCATACCAGCATCAGGGCAGAGCCTGTGATCAGGTCGTATTTCGAGCCATTAATGGCAAGAGGCAAATTGTATAAAGTCGCAATGGTAGCATGTATGCATAAACTGCTCGGGATCTTGAACGCAATGGTGGCTCATAACAAGCCCTGGTTTCCTCAGCTGTCTTGACAAGCAACACAGTTGCTACAATCCCAACGCCTGTCATCGCGAGGAGCGTAGCGACGTGGCGATCTCAGACACAGGTAGATGAATCCTACTCGAAGAGTAAACTTCCCCCCGATTGATTAGTGGGAGCGTTTTAACATCCTGAACCTGCAAAAAATCCACTCACTCATGATTAGATTCTTCGCAAAAGCGTAGGGTGGGTTGGCGTAAAACAAAGCTGACTTTTGAAAGAATTCAAAAAGCCAACCCACCATTAACGCACGCACCACTACTATGTGGCGGGTTGGCTAAAAAATGACCGGGATTAGTACAAACTCTGTTACGCCATAACCTGCTTTGCTGGCACAGGCGGCCGTTCTCTACAGCTGTTGGCTGCCCTCTCGTAGGGAACGTGGACCCGCCCTGGTAGCGAAGCGGATAGGGTGTCCCGTTCCGCTCGATGTCTCTGTTACTTAGATCCTTCATAAAAGTGGCTAGAATGACAAAGAAGAGGCGCCGGCGCAGGTCGGTTTGCTCCCTTCAACCCGACATCTAAAGGCGTCGGTGGGTTGGCTACAGCGAGGATTGAGTTGGTTCAGTTTTTTTATGACGCCAATCCACCCTACAACAACAATCTGTGTTTGTCATCCTGAACGCAGTGAAGGATCTGATCTCTAAAGCTTAGATTCTTCGCAAAAGAGGCTCAGAATGACGGGAAATTTGGGCGACAAGAGCTGCCGATCATACCGGTCTCCTGACCGTGCACGGGATCTGACCGCCAGGTCTCCAGCATGCATTCTTATCTCTATAATCACATTCTCATAGATCACGATGAGTCGACCTACAAACTTCCTGACCCCCTGTGTGGAAGGGGAATTAAAGGAGATGGGTCTTGTCATCTAAAACGAAGTGAAGGATCTGATCTCTACAGCTTGGATTCTTCGCAAAAAAGCTCAGATTGACAGGGGATTTCGGCTTGGACAGCGCAACCCGACGAACGCGGATGGAGCAAGTACTGCTCGCTTTGCTCCCAGCATCATGACCCCATCCGTACGGGTCAAAACGTCAACCCTGTATCTTTTCGACCACCCAAAAATGGGAGAGACCGAGCCGCTGCAGGGGAGTTCTCTCGAGTGTCTGCAGGAAAGAGCGCAGAAGTTTACCCAACGCAGGACGGCGCTCAATGATGTTATCGTAAGCGCCAAAAATCGTGCGCCGTTCGATGAACTTCACCGGCAAGCCGGCGAACAGCTTTGCCAGGTCTGAACGGGTATAGACATCCACATGCGGCGCGAGCCTGTCGCGCAATTTGCGAGGAAGCCAGTTGATCAGAGGGGTATTGCCAAAGTGGTATTTCCCCTTCCAATAATGCCCATGGGTCTCAAAGGGGTAGCCCCGGTTGGGGCAGAAGAGCACGATCCGTCCACCAGGTTTGAGCACCCGCACCATCTCACTAATCGCCATGGCATCATCCTGCACATGCTCCAGCACCTCGTGGCTGAAGACCAGATCCATGCTTTCAGACTCGTAAGGCAGGTACTCTCCCGCGGCGCAAATCACGTTCGGAGTGAAGGCACTGCTCTCCACCACCCGCGGGTATTCGATATCGATACCAGTCGCGAACCCGGAGACGGGCACCAATCGCGCCAGGTAGGTTCCCACGCCGCAGCCGTCCACCAGAACGCTACCTTGCAAGCGTTCGCCCGCTGCGTCTTTGAGCATGGCAAAACGTCGTTCCTGCCCCGTGCGCCAGACGTGCGAAGGCTCACCGCGTACCGCGGCTTTTTCGAGGTCCTGAGGGATGACGTGTGGCATGTTCCCTATTTTACCCGGTAAATGGTACCGTTACGCGTTAGCTTGGCAATTAATCTGCCCAATCAAGGCAGTCGTACCTGTAGGGCAAGATTGGAAGCATTGGATACTTCATCTCTAGCAACTTTGGTGCGCTTCCAATCCGCCATCAATTATTCGCAATGAGCCTTACCACCCAGAACACCATTGGCGGCGGATTGAGGGCACGACTCGTTCACCCATCGCACCATTCAAGGTGCCCTCAATACCCTGACGGGCACTTTGTCTCGCCCTACGATTAACTCTCTACTCGAAGCAGGGAATTTCGATTCGCGCAGGGTTGTAGCAATTCTTTTTGCAGGGTTCCATCCAATGCCCTTTCCAATTTTATAGCCTGCACAATCGAAATTTTATGATTGACAAATTCAGGAGAATGTTAGTTGAAACGTTTTACGTAAAAAGCAGGGCAGCCAAATGGCTGCCATGCTTTAATTCCATAAATTCTTTCCTAAGATCTGTTGTGGTGCAAATTTCTCGCCGCCACAAAACTTAAACCATGCTCCGTCAGGGCTTTGGCTGTGCGGTTGCATGCATCCACCTTATCCAGGTAATTGATCAAAAGGTTGTTCCAATCGCCACTGCGGATCACTTCGTCCTTATCCCTGAAATAATCCAACAAGTCAGATAAATGGTCGCGGGTTACGTCCACCTCGGGGTCGCCCCCCTCATGCTTTGCCGCAATATTGGCTACATGACCGGCAATTTGTACCAACTCATCGCGGCGGTTATAAGGCTGGATCACGATGCTCTTCTGGGTCTCGGTTATGTGATGTTCAAAACGAATCACCTTTTCAAAGCCTAATGCTTTACGAAAATCTGCGGTCAATTCCATGGTTTCGTTATTGATCGAATTTGACCAATTGAAGCCAATGAGTGGGGATGAACCATCTTCGCGGGCAAACAACTTCGCCATCATCATGATCCACAGGGCATGATAAGGATTATCCGAACCAAAGAACACCGAAATCTTGAATTGAATATCGACGCCCAGCTTATAGAGCATGAAACCCATCAGAATAGTGCCAGCATTGAAATTTAGCACATGCTGAACACCATAGTTGGTGTAGTAATACAGGAATTCGTCCACCCACATCAGCGCGTGGTCGTTCGGCTGACCAATCCCACCAAAATAGCCGGTAATGGTGGCAGGACCTCCCAGGTGCGGGTTTGAGCCATCGGTGCCTTTGGTGTCCAGCGTCTCAACAAAAGACGCCCCAATAATGTCCAACGCGGCTACAATCGCCGGAAGATCTCCGTCTGCTTCTGACTCCTTCATTTTCCGCACAGCAATAAATCGACCCGGCACAAGCGATTTCTGGACTATGGCTTGTTCTGCCATCGTTCTTACCCATGGAAAGTATTGCAGCGCGGAAACTTCCAGGGTGACCGCGCAGTCATCCTTGAATTGCATTTCGTACGCTTTATCGCCCAAAACCTGAATGCGGTAACCCTCTTCTGAGATAAAGGCACCTTTATCCCGCTGTTCCATCAGCCACTTCAAGTCATCAACGGCTGAAGGGGATTTCCTGGTAACCAGATCGAGTAAATTTTCCAGGCGGCGAGATTGAAGGTGCTTTTGGTTGATTTCTTCCGGACTGCCATATTTGGCAACCACGGATAAAAATCTCTGCATCACCTCGCTGTTGGGGTCAAGCAGAACCTGATTAACTGAATCCAGGTAATCTTTTGGGATTTCCAAGCGCTTTTGTAAGTCGGTCATTTCTACCCCTTTCATAGCATCTTAAGCAGATCTTCATATTGACTATCGGGCATTCCAAACCAATTCTCAGGCGCGGGGAAAGTTTTGTCAGTTACTTCCTTGACGTAAAGTTCCAAACCTTCTCTAATCACCGTGCCAGCCTCAGCAAATACTTTCGCCATGCGCGGTTTGAATTTTGGATAAAGCCCAAATGCATCGTGATAGATCAGCAGCTGCCCATGCGCGTCAGGACCTGAACCCAAGGACATGATCAGGCAGTCGTTCGCGCGTTCGGTGATTAGCTGGCATACGCGGTCCGGCACCATCTCCAGCAGGATCATGAATACACCGGCTTCTTCCAAAGCCTTTGCATCATCCACGATCTTTTTTGCGGTTTCAGCACTTTTCCCCTGAAGCCTGAATCCGCCCAAAGAGCTGACGCTTTGAGGGGTAAGACCCAGATGCCCAACGACCGGGATGCCTGCGTCCACAATGCCCCTGATCCTATCAGCCATGGATGCGCCGCCCTCCAGCTTGACCGAGTCGCAGCCAGCTTCTGCCATGAACCTGCCGGCATTGATGATGGCTGTTTCTACTGAGGGCTGGTAGGTCATGTAAGGCATATCCCCGACGATCCAGGTGTTTGGCGCCCCGCGCCGCACAGCCGCGGCATGCCGGATCATATCCTCCATCGTGACGGGCAAGGTGCTATCGTATCCAAGCATTGTCATACCCAGACTGTCACCCACCAAAATCATGTCCACCCCTGCCTGCTCCTGGAAATAAGCAGTGGGATAGTCATAACATGTGAGCCAGGTGATCGGCCTACCCTCGGAAGCTTTCTTGAAAAAACCAGGAAGTGTCAATTTCTTACGCTGTTCGGTCATGTTCTCTCCTTTTTGAATTCAGGTAAGTTCCAGTATTTAATTGGGTGAGGAAACGTTGCATATACGCGATATGCATGCTTTATTATACAGCTTACTTTTTTAATTAGCAGTACACTGGGTGAAGAATTACCAATCCAAAGGGCCAGAATTACCACATGCACTTTGTGTCGACAAGTGTGATTGTATACATATTATCCAAAATGATTATTTACACTCCCGGGCAGACACGGGGGTCTGCCCCTACGAAGTCACCTGCCTACACCCCCCAGGAGTATGGTTACCCAGCAACATTGCAAACAAAGGGTTGCTTTCAAAAAACGACAAGATCTCTAGGGCAGATTGAAGTGTAAAGAATCACCCCTAACAAACTGTAAATCACCATAGCCTTTACACACTTTCAACCGCTACCGATAGCCCTCAGCTTGCAGGTTGAACAACCTGGCGTAAGCACCATCGCGCGCCATCAGCTCAGCATGGCTGCCAAGCTCATGGATCTTGCCTTCCGAGAGCACCACGATTCTGTCCGCCATGCGGACGGTTGAAAAGCGGTGGGAGATCAAGACCGCGATGCGCCCCGCCATCAGTTCGCGGAAACGCAGGAAGATCTCGTATTCAGCTTCTGCGTCCAGCGCAGAGGTCGGCTCGTCCAGGATCAGCACTTCCGCCTTGCGCATGAAGGCACGCGAGAGGGCGATCTTCTGCCACTGCCCGCCCGAAAGCTCCTGACCCCGTTCCCAGCGCCTTCCCAACACAGTATCGTACCCCTGAGGCAGCTCTGCCACCACCTCGTCAGCTCCACCGCGCTCGGCTGCGCTTTCAATGCGGCTGTTGTCATCAAGGTCTTCGATCTGACCAAAACCAATATTTTCGCGCACGCTGAACTGGTAGCGCACATAGTCCTGGAAGATGACGCCAAACCGTTGGTGCAGGGTCTTCAAGTCAAACTCGCGCAGGTCAACACCATCCAGCAGGATTTGCCCCTCCGTGGGGTCGTAAAGCCGGGTGAGCAGCTTGATCAGCGTGGTTTTGCCGGCGCCGTTTAACCCCACCAGGGCGATACTTTCCCCGGGCGGGATGAAGAGGTTGATGTTTTGCAACACCATTTTCTCGGAACCGGGGTACCTGAAGGAAACATTGTTGAAGCGGATGCCCTCCTGGATAGGGGCGGGCGCGATTTTGCCGTTCTCCGGCAGAGCCAGCACCGGCTCGATCTTCAGGTAATCCAGCAGGTTGTCGAGGTAAAGGTTGCTTTCATAAAGGCGGTTAAAGCTGTCGAGCAGTTGCTGCACGGCGTTTTGGGACTGGCGAAAAACAGACAGGAACATGGTCATATCGCCGAGGGTGATCGCTTTCGCGAGGGCGCGCAAAATGACCCACACATAGCTGCCATAATAAGCCAGGTTGCTGAGCAGTCCCCAGCCAAAGCTTGCGATCGTATTTTTGCGGGAAATTTCCCGATCTTCCTCAAAAAAAGCTGTGAATAGCTGACGGTAGCGCGCCAGGAGCGGCTCACCCAGACCAAAAAGTTTGATTTCCTTGACCGTCTCATTGCTGGTCA
>DJGU01000086.1:0-6777 GCA_002432795.1 Anaerolineaceae bacterium UBA5838 | reverse complement strand
GAAAGTCATTTCCGAAAAGCGCGAGCGCGAGATAAAATTGGGGATGGCTGCCAGGATTACCACCACAGCCAGCCAGGGGCTAAACCCGACCAGCAGTGCCACCAACGAAACCAGCGTGATGGTCTGCTGCAGAATCTGCAGGATGGCATTCATAATGGAAAGCGCAGAGCTGTCAGCCCGACGGCGGGCATTTTGCATGGTGTCGTAGAAGACAGGGTCTTCGAAGAACTGCAGATCGAGGCTGATCGCCTTCCTGATGATCAAGGTGTTGATATGGTTGGTCAACTGAGACTGCAAAACACTGTTGGACAGGTATCGGATCGAGTTCAAGATAGTGCCCAGCAGTAAGAGCCCAAATTCAGCCGCCACATACGGCAGCACCAAACGCAGACCCGCTTCAACGTCCACGGACTGATTAATCGCGCCAAGGATGCTGTCCACGATCATCTTCCCCACCCATGATTGCGCCGCAGGCAACAGAGCGGTAATCGGTGTCAGACCAAAACTGATCAGGGCATTGCTGCGGCTGGCAGACCAAACCAGGCGAAAGGCCTCGGGAGTGTTGCGCAAAGCCTCCAGATTTTCACGGATGGCGTTCTTAATCCCACCATTGGGCTTCTTTCTTTCGTTTGGTGTGCGGCTTAAATTTGTTGGGGAATAATTTTGCATATCTTGTCCTGTTTTTTTTTATTGATTTCAGTAAAAAACCGGTTCTTCACCGGTTTTTTGTTTGTCTGCCAGACCCTATGGGCTTGTGGGGGTCGCAAGTTGAACGGCAGTGCCCAATTCCGCCAGGGCGCGTGAGAGTTGCACGGGTCCGCCCTCAGCCACGACCGTTTGAGCCTGGGCGATCAAAGCTGCCGCCGGATCTGCGTCCTTCAGCAACTCAAGGCGGCTCATGGCGCGACTCAGGTCATGATTGCTGGCGTATGCCAGGGCGATTTGCTCGCGATAGACAGCTTTTCCGGCCTGGTCCAGTTCATGAGGCAGTGCTTCAGCGTTGACCGCCGGGGAGATCAGCAGCGAAATCACCAGCCCGATCGCCAGGCCCAACACCAAGCCGGTCAGCAAATACCAATGGGTTTGAACTGGGGTTTTTGCTTCCATCAAGGCACCCTGGTTTCAATCCACTGCAGGTAAATTTCAGCATCAATGTCATTGAGCAGGTTGCGCATCAGGTTCAGATCTTCTTCAGGATAGCCGATCGCCTGGGCATACTGGAGGCTGTTGCCCAGCAAGGTGATGGGGTCGCCCTCATCCAGCCGGTCCAACTGTGTGAGAGCCTGCATGGAGTCCGGGTCAGTCTGGAAATCTTCAGCAACCATCAGCACGAGGTCGGCCTTGAAGTCCGCCCGCAAACTGGCAAGTGGCGCGTCCTTCGGAGCGGCAGGCGGCATCATCATCCAGCCAAAAGCCAGCCCCGCTCCCACTCCGACCAGGATCGCCAGAAAAAAGAAGATAAATCGTCGTGTTTTCATCCGCCTCTATTACTCTTTGGGCATCATCGGAATTTTCACTCCGTGTTCTTTAGCAAATTTAATTGCCTCCGGATAACCGGCATCCACGTGTCGCATAACGCCTGTTCCGGGATCGCCCATCATTACACGCTTGAGACGCCTGGCAGCTTCAGGGCTACCATCAGCCACAATCACCTGCCCGGCATGCTGGCTGAAGCCAATGCCCACACCTCCGCCGTGATGAAAGCTGACCCAGGTGGAACCATTGGCAGTGTTGAGCAGGGCGTTGAGGATCGGCCAGTCGCTGACGGCATCAGTGCCATCCAGCATGGATTCAGTTTCGCGGTTAGGCGAAGCCACCGAGCCGGCATCCAAATGATCGCGCCCGATCACGATCGGGGCTTTCAGCGTGCCGTTGGCAACCATTTCATTGAATGCCAGGGCAGCCTTATCACGCTCCCCGTAACCCAGCCAGCAAATGCGTGAAGGCAGCCCCTGGAAAGGCACCTGTTCTCTCGCCATTTTCAGCCAGCGGTGGAGATGCGCGTCTTCCGGGAAGAGTTCCATCAGTTTTTGGTCGGTCTTGTAAATATCTCCCGGGTCGCCCGAAAGCGCCACCCAGCGGAAAGGACCTTTGCCTTCGCAGAAGAGGGGGCGGATGTATGCCGGCACAAAGCCCGGGAAGTCAAACGCGTTTGTCACACCCTGGTCAAACGCGCGCTGGCGGATGTTGTTGCCGTAATCAAAGACGATCGCCCCTTGCTTTTGCATGCCCAGCATTGCCTCAACATGTTTTGCCATGGTTTTGAGTGAGAGTTGGATGTATTTCTCAGGATCGTTCTGGCGCAGCTGACAGGCTGCCGTTAAGCTCATCCCGTCAGGAACGTAAGAGAGCGGATCGTGCGCTGAGGTTTGGTCGGTCACCACATCCGGGATGACACCGCGCAGCAGCAGCTCCGTGTAGACGTCCGCGGCATTGCCAATCAGCCCGATGGATTTGGGGATCTGCTGTTCGATGGCTTCTTGCACCTGGGTCATGGCGTCTTCGAGATTATCCGTGACCACATTCACATAGCCAATATCGAGGCGTTTTTGTGCGCGCTCAGGGTCCACCTCAACGATCAAGCCGACGCCTTCGTTCATGGTGATTGCCATCGGCTGGGCACCGCCCATACCCCCCAGACCGGCAGTGAGTACGAACTTGCCTTTCAACGAAGGCCAGCCATGCTGCTGAGCGAGCGAGCCAAGCGTTTCGTAGGTGCCTTGCAAGATACCCTGGGTGCCAATGTAAATCCAGGATCCGGCGGTCATCTGACCGTACATGATCAAGCCTTTGGCAGCCAGTTCATCGAAATGTTCCTGGGTTGCCCAGTGGGGCACCAGGTTGGAATTGGCGATGAGCACCCTGGGCGCGTCAGTGTGCGTGCGGAAGATCCCGACTGGCTTACCGGATTGCACCAGCAGAGTCTCGTCTTCTTCAAGATCCTGCAGCGAGGCAAGAATGGCGTCAAAGGCCTCCCAGGAGCGGGCAGCCTGCCCGCGACCGCCATAGACCACCAAGCGATCCGGGTCTTCGGCAACCGCTGGATCAAGGTTGTTTTGGATCATGCGGTAAGCCGCTTCGATCAACCAGTTTTTGCAGGTAAGTTGGGTGCCTGTTGGGGCATGAATTTCTCTCGGACCAGACATTGGGTGAGCCTCCTGAGTGGTTTTGGGCTAATTATAACAAAGCCCGCCAGATGGCGGGCTTTGTTAAGACACCAAGGAAAATTCCAGGAAATATCTAATGGGCGTTTATTCCCAGCCTGCCCAAATAGTCGCTCGCTTTCACGTCGTAGTCAGGATGGCTGCAGCCAAAACGCTCCGACACATCCTTTGAGACCTCGCGAAACAAAGCCAGCATGCCGCTGAGCGCTTTACCACAGGCATCGGGGCTGGCAGCATTCCAGGTGGCACACAGCCGCTGCCAGGCGTCAGCGTTCAAATGCCGCTGCAGATACTTATATTGTTTTCCGATCAAGAAAGTGAAGCCTTTTTCCAGCCCCACCTGCCAGCTGAGTGTGGTCATCAATTACTTGCGCATCAGGTCCAGGCAAGCGATGGCATAGGGCATTTCATCGCCACGATCCGGGTGTGTTCGTCCGAGCAGGTGAAATTGAGGATCAGGTCCTACACTTCTTGCTCAGTACGCATTCTTCCCTCGATAACGATTTTTTGAGGGGGATCAGGCAACCAATTCGATCAGGTTGCCCTCCGGGTCGCTGAGGACACTTTCGTAATAGCCATCGCCGGTTGTGCGGGGACCATTCAGCAACGGGCAGCCATTCTCCTGCAGTATCCTGGTAAGCTCGTCAACCTTTTCCACCGAACCGAGTTTAAAAGAAATGTGTGTATATCCAAGCACATACTCGCCATTGGCTTTGGGGGTCATTCCAGGGCGCTGCATGATCTCGAGGCGGGCGCCGCCGTCGAAACTGAGAAAGTAAGTTTGCAGCCCGGTGCGCGGGTTGTGGTATTTTTGGTTAACTGTGGCACAAAAATAGCGGATGTAAAAATTTTTGATTGCCTCCAGGTCTTCCACATAGAGAGCAACATGCTCAAGCTTCATCTTTATCTCGCTTTCAGGTGAACGTAGCCCAGTAAGTCCTTAATGTAGTCGCGATTTGCCAGGTCAACCGAAGTCTGACTCGTGGATTGGGTCGTGCCGTTCTTTCTCGCAGACATGCCTGAGAAAAACTTCATCAAGATACGGTTGAAAAAGCCCATTTTTTCGTAGTTAATCCCGGACAGAAAGTAGTAAAAGTGGGATGGCCGGCTTTCCCCTTTGCGGAAGTTGGTTTTGAAGATCAACTCCTCGTAACCTGCTTTTGGAGGGGTTGCTCCGGTAGCAAATACCACCCAGGTTTTTTCCGGAGATTTTTCCATCCAGTTTTTGATCCTGCCAGCGCCGGCGATCATGCCAGCGTAAACGCCCGCGCCGTAGATCACCAGCCTATATTCCTTGAGATCCCCAAGCTTTATGCCTTTGATGGGGCGGCATTCACAAGCCAGATCTTCAGCGATCCACTCAGCATAGCGTTTTGAAAAACCAGTTTTGGAGCGATAGAGGACAATAATTTTTTTCATAGTTCACCTTACCCCATCAGTTTAACGTATTTTTGTATGGATCATACAGGTTGAGAATATTGATCTAAAGAGCGCCCGCTTATTTTTTGTAGCCAGATGACAAAATGAAGGTTCTTGACTGCAGAAACAAAGGATGGATATGGTAATAATCTATTTATTGTCAGGTAAATGTTTATTAATCTGTCAGAATAACGATATTATCAAAGACTTAGGATTATAATTAATACGTCCAACCTTTTTAGCATCCAAGAAAGGGCAGGTGTACGCAATGAAGGCAATTAAATCAATTTTGTTCAGTTTGATCGTTCTGCTGAGTCTAAGCTCAACCGCGTCAGCCGCTTCGCTTTTTCAAGAACCACCTGAAGTCCTGTACGTCAAACAGGAAGAAGCGGGCGATTGCTCCAGCTGGGATTATGCCTGCGACCTGCAGACCGCGATAGGAAAGCTGCCGGATCAGATCTGGGTGGCCGCAGGAACTTACATCCCTACTACGACAAGTGACAGAACCATTAGTTTTGCATTGGAATCTGGCTTAAAGATATTCGGCGGATTTCCAGCCGATGGCGGAGCCTGGGAAGATCGGAATTGGGAACTCCACCCCACAATCCTCAGCGGTGACTTGAATGGGGATGATGGAGAAGGCTTTGCCAACAACGAAGAGAACAGCTATCACGTGCTTACCGCAACCGACGTCAACCGCCTCGCCAGGCTGGATGGATTCATCATCTCTGGTGGGAATGCGGATGGTGATTCCTGGGAAAGCAATGACATTGGTGCTGGCATATACAATTTTAATAGCAGCCCGACTTTGAGCAATCTTGAATTCACTGGAAATTCTGCCACTAATGGAGGCGCTGGGATATACAACTCCGACAACAGCTGCCCTACACTGACCTTTGTGACCTTTCTGGGAAACAAGGGGGGCGGAATTTATAACAACATGAGTAGCAGTCCGATACTGACCGATGTGAACTTTACTGCTAACACTGAGTGGTCTGGGATGGTTAACCAAGCCAATAGCAATCCCACGCTGACAAATGTGACTTTCAATGAAAACTCATCAGCTTCTGGCGGTGGGATGTACAACGAAAACAGCAGCCCCACACTGACTGATGTTCTCTTTTCTGGAAACTCAGCAGAGTATACTGGCGGAGGGATAACTAACCAGGGAGGGAGCCCACTCTTGACAAACGTCAGTTTTATTGGGAATACTGCCGGATTAAGAGGCGGCGGTATGTATAACGCTGGCAACAACACCCACCCCACTCTGACCAATGTCACTTTTTCAGGAAACGCGGCTGATTATGGGGGTGGCTTTTATAACGATTACAGCGGTTCAACATTGATTAATGTAACATTCTTTGACAACACTGCTGTTAATGGTACTGGTGGAGGTCTGTATAATTACTCACCCCAAGTTGATCCCGCTAATATGATCAATACAATTTTATGGGGAAACACACCTGATCAAATTTTCATTGAAGGAAGCACCTTGCCAGATGTCTCCTACAGTGTTATCCAGGACGGTTACCCGGAGGGTACATACATCATCACAAATGACCCACTTTTAGGACCACTGGCTGACAATGGCGGCTTCAGCCAAACCCATGCGCTGCTCTCCGGTAGCTCAGCCATTGACGCTGGCGACCCGGCTATCTGCCCCGAAACTGACCAGCGCGGTGTCAAGAGGCCGATGGGTATTGGATGTGATATTGGCGCGTATGAGTATGAACCCAGAATTTTTCTGCCGATGGTCATTAAATGATCTGATGTAAGGGTTCTTAAGATGTTTGATTTTTAGCTGGGGTGAGTCCTCGCAGGGTGGAATGAGCTTCTGCCATCGCTCCTCGGCTTGAGGGGGCAGGGTATGATGAGACCTGCAGGCCGTACATTTTGCCCGCTGGGTATTCCGCAGTTCAATCCGGCAAACCAGCCTATGTAGAGCGGAATGAGGTGGGCGCAAGCGCCTGGTAAAACGAGATTCAGTACCTATATCACTCCGCCAACGAATAAAGCCAAAACTTTTAATGTCGGAGTGAGACCGCGTTAGGTTCCCAAAATATCAACATACTCTGGCAGTCTCATTCCGACCTACGAAAGGATTAAATAAAATAATGATCCTGACCGGAGTGCGCAGCCTGCTGGCTTGCCAGTACCGAACCAAGAACCTAACCTGGATCTAACAAAAAAGCCG
>DJGU01000107.1:1874-6907 GCA_002432795.1 Anaerolineaceae bacterium UBA5838 | reverse complement strand
ATCTGACTTGCGGTACTTTGGTAAAACATTTTCGGGATCAAAGACACAAGCCACATGCAAACATTTGAGCCGGGTTGAAAAGCGCAACCCGGCCTACGGTAGGATTAAGTCTCAGGTTTAACGGCGGAACAATCCGTACGGTGGGGGTTTACTCCCACCGAATTATCGGGTTCAACCCTTCCAGCTTCGTTGCGAGGGCAGCAGCGCATACTCTTCGAACACGATGCCAACATATGGCTTGGTAACATCCTTCTGCTATCAGCTATCAGCTGTCACCTATCAGCTGCTGACCAATGTAAAAATCTAAGATTACACATGCTTAACTAAGGTAAAATTAGCTGGGTGGGTTAGTATATTAACCCAATCTTTGAACTCTGAACCACACCACAAACCTGGAGTAATGGATGACCGTTGTAGATGACATCAAAGATCGCCTGGACATCGTCGAAATTGTTGGTCAGACGGTTAAATTGCGCCGAACAGGAAAAAACTATATTGGTTTTTGCCCTTTCCACAGCAACACCCGCACACCTTCATTCGTGGTTTTTCCTGAGACGCAAACCTGGCGCTGTTTCGGTCAATGCAATGAAGGCGGAGATATCTTTGGCTATGTCATGAAGCGTGAAGGCTTGGATTTTAGCGAAGCTCTACGCCGCCTTGCCGAAAAGGCGGGTGTTACTCTCATTCAACACAGCCCGGAAAGCCAGGCAGATGAGCAAACCAGGCAAGATCTCAGCGCAGTGCTCGAGGAGGCTGCCAGTTTTTACCGTCAGCAAATGCTCAACACTCCCGCAGGCAAAAAAGCGCTTGATTACCTCCACAAACGCGGTCTCACTGACGAGACCATCAAAATTTGGGGGCTGGGTTATGCGCCCGGCGGTTGGACCGCGCTTCTTGATCACTTGCGCCTGAAAAACTATGAACCTGCTATCCTGGTGGCTGCGGGCTTGATGACTGAGCGCGATGATGGCAGCATTTATGACCGCTTCCGCAACCGTTTAATGTTCCCGATCCGCGGACCTTACGGTCAGATGGCTGGCTTTGGCGGGCGGGTGCTGGACCCCGAGGACGTGCCAAAGTACCTGAATTCTCCGGCGACCGATGTGTTCGACAAAGGTCGTCTGCTCTATGGGCTTGATCTGGCGCGCAAAAGCATTCGCTCGCTCAACCAGGCGGTCATCGTTGAAGGTTATATGGATGTGATCGGCTTGCACCAGGCGGGCTTCAGCAATGCGGTTTCACCCATGGGCACCGCCCTGACCGAGGATCAATTCCGCCTCATTAAACGCCTCACACGCAATATTGTACTTGCGCTTGATCCTGACGCTGCCGGTCAGAACGCCACCCTGAAAGGGCTCGAAACGGCGCGCAAGGCGATGGACCAGGAGTCTGAAATCCGCTTTGATTCCCGCGGACTTTTGCGCGTGGAACAGCATCTGAATGCGGATATCCGCGTGACCGAACTGCCCGGGCTGATGGATCCGGATGAAATCGTGCTTGAAGACCCGGAAGCCTGGAAGCAAATCATCGCGAAGGCAAAACCAGTGGTGGTGCATGTCATGGAAACACTGGCAGCAAACCAGGATTTGCGGGATGCCAAGGTGAAACGCGATATTGCTTCCCAGGTGATGCCCCTGATTGACGACGTGGCGGATACAGTGGAGCGGGAAGCATACCGTCAGCAGCTGGCGGCTTTTTTGCGCGTAGATGAACGTTCTTTAAAAAGCACACGCACTGAACTTGCGCATAAACGTCGAAGAAAGATTGAAAATGATCAGGCAGATGTGATCCCTGCCAACATGTTGAACAAACCAGCCCACAAAAACCAGAAACTTGAACGCTACCTTTTGCATGATCTGTTCATCGATCCTGAAGGCCTATTTCGCCTGGACAAGACCCTCTGCAATTTAGGACTTGACCCGATCATGGAATCTGATTTTCAGAGTGCCGATACACTGGCAGGCTTTCGCTTGGTCAGAGACAGCCTGCGCCAGGTGGACTATACGCCGGCAGACTACATCGAAGCGCGCTTGACCTCTGCGCTGGAATTTGAAGAAAATCCCACTTTTGTTGAGGTTCAGTATGCCATCACCAAAGAGAAGCGGGATCAACACCAGGTGCGGGCGGTGGTGCGGATGCGTTTGAATCGCCTTGAGGACAGGCTGGAAGAGATCAAATTTCTGCAGTCTGATGAGGTTGATTCAAAAACATACACGGATGAAGAAGTACAATTCCTTTATCTCGAATTACTGCAGAAGCGCCGCATGCTGGATAAAGCTTTGCTTGCCCCGCAAGCCGGCGGCAGCACGCGCGTACGTAAAACATCCTCCATCAAGAGCAAATCCAGAGACAAGGCGTAAGTAAATGTCAGAAAACAATATGGATGATTTTGAACTGAGCGACGATCAACCTGAAACAGAGCCTGAAATCCAAAGAGGCGAAATTGTTGACGATCCAATCCAGCTCTACCTGCAGGACATAAGCCGCGAAGAGTTGCTGCTGGCGGAGCAGGAATTTTACCTGGCTATTGTTTTTCAGGCGAATGAACAAATGAATCTTTATCGGGCAGGTGAGTCTGGCCTGAATTTGGAAAGCATCTTAGCCGACATGAAGACGACCTGGGCGCAGGTGGAGATGGATGCAGCCAGGCTCTCCTATCCGGCACCGGATGTAAAGATGGTGTTGGATGAAGCCAAGCATTTCCAGCAAAGCATGGAGATGCCCAATCCGCCATATATCCGTACCTACCTGGACGATCCTCGTTGGGGCAGCGACAAGCATTGGGAAGATCTGGCGCGCGATCTGCTGCGTTTCTTCAAGAATGCATACATTCTGCCCGAAGGTTTGATTGAACCACTGAGCCTCAATTGGCCGAGTGGCACCGACTTACAACACCTGGAAGCCAGCCCGGCAGAAATAAAAACCAGCATTGATCGGGTTGTGGAAAATGCTGACTTTGCCAACCAAAAACTGGTGGAATACAACCTTCGCCTGGTGGTTAGCATAGCCAAGCGCTACAACAACAGAGGCATTGCCATGGAGGATCTTATCCAGGAAGGCAATATGGGCTTGCTGCGGGGCATCCAGAAGTTCGACCCTGCCAAAGGGTTTCGCTTCAGCACTTATGCTACCTGGTGGATCCGCCAGGCAATCACCCGTTATATTCATGAGAATGCGCGCACCATTCGCATACCGGTACACATTGTCGAATCCATCAGCAAATTGGTGAAAGTGCAGCACCGCCTGGTGCAGATCCTGGGTCGGGACCCAACCTTCGCTGAGATGGCAGTTAAGTCAGGTTTTCTCTCAGAAGAAGACGTCAGTGCCATCCTCGAGATCGGGGGGAGCCGCGAGCTGGCGGATAAGGATTTGCTGCATCGCTGGGATGAAGCCACGCAGAAGGTGGAGGCGGTCTTGAAGTCAGCCGAGGAGCCCGTCTCGCTGGAAAGCCCGGTAGGTGATGCGGAAAACAGTACTTTGGGCGACTATATCCCCGACCTGGACGCAATCGAACCGATGGAAGAAGTCATGCGCGACAGTCTGCGCAACTCCGTTCGGGAATCTCTGGATAGTTTGCCTGAGCGTGAACGAGATGTGCTTGAATTGCGTTTTGGTCTGAAGGATGGCGTGTATCATTCGCTGGAAGAGATCAGCAACTACTTTGGTCTAACGCGTGAACGCATCAGGCAGATCGAAAGCTCAGCCTTGCGAAAACTGCGCGATCCAAAACGCCGAAATTCACTCAAGGATTATTTACCTGGAAGTTGACCCATGAACACCGAACACCACTCAACGCTTCATCAGCGCATTTTTGACTTGGTGGAAGCAATTCCTGCTGGCAAAGTTGCCACCTACGGTCAAATTGGCGCAATAGTCGGCGGCTGCAGCGGCAGGATCGTTGGCTTTGCGCTGGCTTCTTTGCGCTACACGGAGGACCGGCAGGTGCCCTGGCAACGCGTGATCAACCGCCAGGGCAAAATCAGTCTCACCGGACCCGATGCGGCACTCCAACGGGCTTTGCTGGAGGATGAAGGCGTGCGTTTCAGTGCTGACGGCGTGATTGACCTGGCAGAGTTTGGCTGGAAGCCGTAAGCTTTTTTCCAAGAGAGGCAGATATGTTCTCGATTACATCCTTTGATAATGCAAGTTCCTATTACGAAAAGGCACACCACCTCTGGGAAGCTGCTGAAACGCGCAATAACCTGATCCTGGGATTGTCCCTGCGCCTGACGTCTAACTTGCATGCTTACGGAGAGGCAATGCCGTTAATGGCGCTGGTTAAAGACGAAAACGGTGAGATTGGGGCTTCAGCGCTGATGACGCCCCCCTTTGCCTTGATTGTGCAGAGCGAACCGCTGAACAAACTGGCCTTGGAAGCGCTCGCCGACGCTCTGATTGCAGACGGCTTGCGTTTGCCAGGTGTGAACGGCGTGGATGAAGCGAGCGACTGTTTTGCTGAGATCTGGCAGGAGAAAACCAGCCAGCAGGCACGACGGATCGTGAACACGCGGGCGTATGAACTGCGGCAGGTTTTACCAATCGATTATCCAGCGGGCAGAATGAAGATCGCAGAAGAATCGGACGCTCAGATCGCGGCAGATATGCACAATGCCATGGTTGATGAAGTCATTTTGGGACCCCGCAGATTGAGCACGGCGGAATCGGAACTGGAAAACATCCGGCTGAAGCGCACTTTCTTTTGGGTGGTTGGGGGTGAGGTGGTCAGCATCACCATTGCAAACCGTCCGCAGATCAAAAGCATCTGTTTGGGCGGCGTTTACACCCCTCCTCGCTATCGCCGGAAGGGATATGCCAGAGCCCTGGTGGCGGAGGTGTCAAAAGAGCTCCTTGCGCGTGGTTATGAACTGACCAACCTCTTCACCGACCTCTCCAACCCCACCAGCAACAAAATCTACCAGCAAATCGGCTACCAGCCAGTATGCGACTATCACCAGTATGAGTTTGCATAGGTACTATTCGCAGAGTAGTCATAAATATAACTTTACTGCCACGTGATATATCAAGGCTAAATA
>DJGU01000107.1:1532-1753 GCA_002432795.1 Anaerolineaceae bacterium UBA5838 | reverse complement strand
ATCGATTCCACATTCAGCACATTTCAATTTTGCTACTTTAGGACATTATCACTTTGCTCTTACATTGGATCTATTGCGTGATTAGTGATCCCATTTTGGGTTTGTGGTATAGTAAAAAAACCGATACTTATCGGTTGTAGACTCATGAAGACCCTAAAACATTTTCAATTCAGATGGCTGAATCTTCTCGGCATTTTGTTGATTCTGGTCAGCTGCACTCC
>DJGU01000107.1:0-1409 GCA_002432795.1 Anaerolineaceae bacterium UBA5838 | reverse complement strand
TGCTTTCGCTGCGTTTCGGCACATCCCCTTCAGAAATTCTTTTCTCTAACCCGGAAATCCCGCAGGATATTACTACTTTGCCGCCCGGCTTTCCAATGAAAATGCCAATCTACTATACTCCTTTCTGGGGACCCAGTTACCAGATCATCCCCGACGCGGCCTTTGTCTACGGTCCGGACTTGCAGGATTTTGATCTGCGGGTCTTCCTGGACTCAACCGACGGCTGGTTTAAGAATTTCGGCGCAACCATTCAGGAAAAGTATCGTGATTCAACTGAGGTCATCAAGTATTACTCCATAAATTACAGTTTAAACCCAAAGCTGCTCCTGGCATTGGTGGAATATCAGACCGGGGCTCTCAGTAACCCGCAGCGGGACCGGACCAAAGAAGCAACTTTCCTGGGCTTTGAAAACTACAACAGCACGGTTGAACTGCAGATTTCCTATGCGTCTGACCTGCTGAATGATGGTTTTTATCGTTATTTCAACGGTGAGTTGACGTCCCTGGCGTTGGAAGACGGTACAATCGAAAATATTGACCCCTGGCAGAATTCTGCCACGATAGCGCTGCATTACTACTTCTCACAGGTCTACCAGGGAGAGGCGTACAAAAAAGCCATCGGACCAGATGGCTTCGCGAAAACCTTCAAAGAGTTGTTTGGTGACCCCTGGCTGCGCAACCTGACCGTTTTGCCCGGGTCGCTCAGCCAGCCTCGGTTTATCCTTCCCTTCCAAGCAGGGACTACCTGGTCTTATACTGGTGGTCCGCATACAGGTTGGGGTTCGCGTAAGCCATGGGCAGCAATTGATTTTGCTCCTCCGCTGCCTACACAGGGCTGTGTTGAGACCGAGCAGTACGCTCTGGCTATTGCCGATGGCGTGGTGGCGCGGATTGATGTGGGTACGGTGATGTTGGATCTGGACGGCGATGGTGATGAGCGCACTGGTTGGGTGATCCTTTACCTTCATGTTGCTGAAGAAGGGCGGGTAAAGGTCGGCGATCGCCTCAAGCAGGGCGACAAGGTGGGAAGGCCTTCCTGTGAGGGTGGAAACGCGACAGGCACGCATATTCACCTGGCACGCAAATATAACGGTCAGTGGATTCCGGCAGCCTGGAATGTGCTGCCCTTCAACCTCGAAGGCTGGATCCCTGTGGAGGGTCTGGCTGCATACCAGGGTGAGCTGGTCAGGGGAACGCAAGTGGTGCGTGCCAGCACGGTCTCAGATTCTGCCAGCATGATCCCAGCGGATTAAATCAGCAGGTTATAGCTAAAAAGATGGGGGTCTTTCAAAATACTGCCTCAATAAGGCATTTAGATCCGCATCACTGTGTATGGAAACGGCATTGAAAAAATCGGTTCCTGAGGTGATTTTGTAGGTGTTTTCAATAATATATTGGTTGACAGCCGC